>JBCCWC010000025.1:0-97266 GCA_039194325.1 Myxococcota bacterium | reverse complement strand
TCCGCGCTATCATTGAAAGGTCCCTCAACCCGGAGACGCGGCACTTGTACACCACCATCCGAGACGAGCTCATCGCTGAAGGCGTCCTCAAAGGCCGGGCCGACGGCTTGACCGACGGCCGGGTCGAGGGCATGGCCAAGATGTTGGAGCAGCTGCTCGATTCCCGAGAACTCGAGCTCACCGACGAGCTGCGTGACCGTATCGCTGGCTGCAAGGACGAGTCGTTGCTCCAACGCTGGTTTCAGCGCGCCATCACGGCCAAGACCCTCACCGAGGTCTTCGACGACTGATTCGCACTGGACCGTCGCGCAACGCCACTACCCCAATGCCTGTCCGCCTTACTGGAAGCCGGCTCGCAGCTGGGCGCTGCGGGCCGTTTGCGGCTGGGGCGAGTCGGTGTAGCCACCTGTGTAGCCACCGCGCGCAGGTTGCTGCGGCGGATCTGATTGTCGCCGGCCAGCGTGGCCTGCTCCGCCTTGATCGCTGCCTCGATGACGCGTAGCGGAGCGCCTTCGGAGCGATGCGCTCGGATCTCCGTGTTGACGCCGGTCAGGATGCGCGGGAATTTGCCGATCGAATTTGACGGTGAAGAAACGCGGGAATTTGCCGATCGAATTTGACGTGAAGAAACGCGGGAATTCACCGATCGATGGCGAAGAAGCGCGAGAACCCCGCCGGGAACCCTTTGTGATCTGTGGGGTTCGCGAGCACGCAGAAGGCCGTAACACCAGGAGTTAGCAACGAGCACAGGCGCAGGTTGTCCCCTCGCAATGCTCCGCACTCGCGTCCGTGCGATCACACTCCCGATCGACCATGTAGCCGATCTTCTCCGCAAAGCTCCGCTGGTTGCCCGGCGCCTCCTTCTGCAATTCGAGGAATGCCTCGGCCATTGCGGGGAGCTTCAAGCCCATCAGTTTCTCGTATGTCTGTTCGTCGAGCATCGTCGTCATGGTCCTGTTGGTGAGGTTGGTGGGGCGTAGCCCCGGTTGCGTAGTAGTCGCTGAGCTCGTCCATGTACTCTCCGATGCCGGCCTGCTCGGCGAAGATCTTCATGCCGCAGCTCATCGACGCCGGCTGCGGGCAGACGAAGCACTTGACCCCGTCAAAAGCGTCAGGGCGCTTCGTCATCGCGACGAACGTAGCGTTCCCGCCGGCGCAGTGGTTGAGGAGACCGACGAGCATGTCGCTCAGTCTAGGATTACTCTGAACGCACTGCATCGCCCCAACAACGTCGCGCCACTCGTACAGACCGGTGCCCGAAACACCGCCGTTTGCGACTCCGCTCGCGCGGTGGTTTCGCAGGTTGTACGTCAAGACATTGTAGCCCGCGTGGTGCAGGTGCGCGTAGACCTTGACGAGGTTGACCTCGACAGGGCTGAAGTTGCTCTACGGCTGCAGGTGTCCAGGGAAGCCGTACCGGTTCATCGTCATGGGGTGGTTGCAGATGACGAGCTTGTTCGATGGGGCCGGGATGAACCAGCCCTCGAGGGGAATGCCGTCCAAGGACTGGAAGAAGACGTCCTCGTGCTCGAGGTCGTACTCGGCCGGGGTCTTCAGGATGGGAGCGCGTCGAGGGAAGATCGTGCCTCTTGCCAGCGCTTGAATCGCGGCCCTGGCGGGTTCTGGGATTGGGTCAGCGTTCTCGTCGGGTGTTTGGGACATGGCTCGAAGTCCTTTGTCACTGGAGCCCGCGGAGAGCCGCGGGTCGTCGACAGCATGTGCAGCGTCGACGGCAGCAGCAAGGACGATGCGTGCCAATCGAGTGATCGATTGTGCCAGTGCGCCGCGCAGCGACGGGCGCGCCCGTCGCGAGACCTGGAGGGTTCCGTACCAACGGGCGCGGGTGCCCGGTTATCGCGGAACGTTCGGGATTCCCGCGCTTCGACCAAGCGCCTCGTTGGCCCACTGGCGAGGGGGCACCCCGTACTTTCGGCTGAACTCGCGGCTGAACTGGGATGGGCTACTGTACCCGACTTCGACAGCCGCCTCGGAGATGTTCATGCCGCCCGCAATCAAAGAGGCAGCGTCGTTGAGACGAAGGGCCTTGACGAACTGGAGCGGCGATAGGCTCGTCGCTGCTTTGAACTTCCGGTGGAAGACCGCTCTGCTCATCCCTGCTTCCCGCGCAAGCTCGTCGACCGTCAGGGGCTGCCGGAGGTTCTTTCTGAGCAGGGCGAGTGCGCGGCCAAGATCTCGAGATGCGCCGAACGTACCGCGGATCAAATGACCGACCGATCCGCGGACGAGCGCGAAGTAGAGCTCCTGTAAGCGCGCTTTGGTGAGCAGCCGCGCGGCCAGGGGATCATCGAGAAGCTCGAGCAGGCGCAGGATCGTGAGCAAGAGCGCCGCGTCGCACTCCGCGACCACCAATCCAGGCACGACCCCCGCGGATGCGGGAGGCGGTTCATGTCGCCCAAGAGCTTCGAGAGCGCCGAGCGTTTCCATCATCGTCGGGGTCTCCAAGCTCAGCAGCACTCCAAGGACAGGCTTCTCAGGTGAGGCGCGCCGTACCTCCGCCTCGATGGGAAGCGGCATCGTGCAGCACATAAGGCTGTTCTCGCCGTACACATGCGTCTTGCCTCCGAAGTAGGCGCGCTTGGTCCCTTGGAGCACGACACAGACGCTGGCTGGATACACCGCGGGGATGCGTTTGACAGCAGTCGTCAGCTTGAAGAGCTGGACCCCCTCGAAGGGAGGTCGTGCGACGCCGTCGGTCCGCGCGTGACGTTGGATGAGGTCCAGCAGCTCTTCTCTCGCCATGATTGGGAGTGTAGGGGACGAAGCTCCTTGAGTCTCGGGTGCGAGACAAATAGGCAAGTTATCAGTTCAAACTGCCCTTTCCTGACTCAACGCTGACTGCCAACGTACCTGTTGCTCGATACACGAGCTTCGCAGAGGAGACGAAAGATATCAGCAAGATCGACTTTTCCACGAACGTGAACACCCACGTAGCTCGGCCACGAGGGATCGCCCGGCGCGGGCGCGACCTGGAAAATCCTGTCGGCGATCCGGCCTGGCCTCGACAGTCGGTGCTTCGCTGATGCGCTGATCGGTCGCTGGCCGGCAGGAGTTACGCGGATATACCGTCTCTACGCTTCGCCGTGCCTGTTGTAGAAGGCAACGAGCTTCTCGACGACTTGATCGACATACTCCTCCTCGTCGTACAGGCCAACGTGAGTCGCTCCTGGAATCTCGTGGAACTCCTTCGGGGACGTCACCTTCTCGTAGAAGACTTCGGTGCAGACTCTGGTGTCCGCGTTCTCTCCGACGATGGCGCAATACGGTTGCACGAATTTGTCAGCGTACTGCTCGCCGAGATTCAGGACGGCGGACTCGTTGACCGAGGACAAGAGGACGTTGGAGTAGTTCGGGTACCGCTCTGTGCCACCGCGCCTGGTTCCATAGTAATCGTATCCTTCTCGCTGTCCTGCTGAGATGTCGGGGTTCTTCTCGAGGTAGTCAGGGTCCAGGTAGCCAAAGTAATCGGATGAGACGGGCTGGTCGGTCTCAAACATCTTCTGGCGTGCCGCGTTGGCGGCTGCCACCATCTGCTTGTACATGTCCATGTTTGCGAAGTGGATCATGTCCGTGGCCATCATCCCGCTCACAGACGCGAATGCCTTGACTCGCAGATCTGTGATGATGACAGAAGACATGATGTTGCCCCCGCCGCACAAGCCAAGCCCAAAGACGTTCTTGGCGTCGACCCAGGGTTTGCTGCAGATGAATGAAATAGCATTTCGCAACGCTTCCCACTTCAAGGGGAAGTCGTCGTCGTTGCGAAAACCCTCGGCATAGGAGTCAGAGTCGCCTTTGCTGACGTAGTCGAAGGCAAGTGCAACGAATCCAGCCGCGGCCAGCCTGGGCCCGTAGTTCGACAAGGTCTGGTTCCTGACCTGGGGGAAGGGAGGGGTCATCACCACCGCTCTGTGCTTACTCGAGGGATCAAAGTCGGAGGGGAAGTAGAGGTCGCCAACGAGTTTGACGCCTTTGCTCTTGAAGGAGACCGTTTCGGTGGTAGTCATCTTGGTTCGCTGCATTCGCTGCATTCGCTGCATGAGGTGTTGCGGGAGCTGAAGGCGGGACACGCTTTTCTGCCCTGAGTGGACGAATAGGAGAGTCGTCCGCCAATACCAGCCGTATCTCCGAGCCGCGGACAGTCCACCCGGCCCCGCTGTTCGGGTTGCGTTCCCCATCCGAGCGTCTCGCGCTTGTCTTGAACGCGAGCCTGGCGACGAGTCGTTGCTCATCGTGCCCGTGCATCAAGGGCTGTGTTTGCTGGATCGTGGTGTGGCTCCTCGTAGGATCGGCGGAATGAATCTACGCCACGGACTCGCTCAGGGCCGTGCTTATTTGTGTCGATTACGTGCCTATTCGTACCGAAGTGAGGGACTACCGGGCGGCACCGACCCCGATCACTTAGCGCGGTCTGTCACATGGTGAGCTACCACATCGCCCGCCTCGAGGAGCAGCTCGGAGTTCAACTATTGGATCGAAGTGGCCGGCGCCCCGTCCTCACCGAAGCGCGGTGTGTGGCGAGAGCCGGTCGACGCGCTGCAAAAAGGCCTCGTGGAGCTCGCCATCGCGCCGTCGATCGTAGGGCGCAGCATGCGAACGCACCCCACCACCACCGTGGATTTCGTGTCCGTCGTAGCCGCCGATCATCCCTTGGCGAAATTGCCCGGCCCCGTGCCCCTCGAGTCTCTCCAAGGCTACCGACGACTGGTCTTGACGGCCGACGGGCACCTGCCCGAGGAAGCCAACCAACGCATGGGAGCAACGTGGCGGCTCGATAATGCCGCCACGCGGCATGGCCTACTCCTCCAGGGAGTAGGCTGGGCGAGACTTATTCGGTGGCAGGTCGAGGAAGACCTCGCGACCGGACGGCTCGTCGCCCTCGAGATCGACGGGTGGATCGGCACTCGACAGGTAGAGCTGGCGGTGATGGTGGACTCCACGCGACCGGCCGGGCCAGCGGCCAGATGGCTCTACGACTTTCTCGCGTCGCACGGCCCATAGGGATCGTCGAGCGCACGCAAGACGCTACGAGGTCATCGGGCTCGAGTCACGGCATCC
The DNA here is from genome assembly GCA_039194325.1 of Myxococcota bacterium. GTDB lineage: Bacteria > Myxococcota_A > Polyangia > Nannocystales > Nannocystaceae > Paraliomyxa. Next base: position 92,190 of record JBCCWC010000025.1, on the reverse strand, counting down.
AGCTCGCCCGATGCGACCGCCGATGACTTGCTCGACGCCGTGTCGAGCAGTTGCTGCCGCTTGGTCAGCGCCCGGGTCATCAGCTCGGCCAGCTCGGGCGAGGCGTCGAGCAGGGGCGCGAGCGCGGCTCTGCTCTGCGTGTTCGCAGAGCAGAGCCTGACCCCACGAGTGCCCAGCGCTCGAGTGTGAACTGCCCGCCGCCTCAGATCAGAGCCCCCGAGGGTGAGCCGGGGGCTCTGAGGCCCTGTCTGAGCGACCAATATCGGGGCCACCGCTCTTGGCACTACGGTTATGGCGAATTGCACGTGTCGTCGGAGAATACGCGGATGCCGTCACCATCCCAAAGAAAACCGGGAGCTCGCTCATACAAACCCCATCTTTCGATGTCTTCTAGCTGGTACGTGCGCTTTCCACAATTCGTGACGAATGTCTCCATGGTATAGTGGTCGTCATAGGCGCATCGTGTTTTGGTTTGGCCTGAGCAGTCTGAGGTTTTAGTGACAGAAATACAGGTCGGAGCACTTGCTGATGAATGATTTGCGACACACTCAGACACCAAGTGGCCCAGCTTATCAAAGTTTATCTTATTGTCGCTGTTTTTAACTGCGCTGCTATCAACGATGATACCTACAGTTTCCTCACCATCTTTAACGATACCGTGAAATTTGCTCCACTCGCCTCGCCAAGTCCCAGGTGAGTTGTCATGAGACCCTATAGCTCCTGGGATATTATCACTCCCGTGTCTGCTCTCCCAGACATCTTTCCCGTATATCGAATCTTTCGTGTAAGGGTGGTCGTTTTGGCAAAAGTCGGTGATTGCAGATTCTCGTAATTCTGGGTTTCCTTCCACTTCGTCTTTGAGCACTACATCGATCCAAGCGCCAACACGCTCTCTCCAAGTTGCGTCCGCGCCCAGTCCTGCTCCTGCATCGATATGATCATTTCGGAATTTAGGAGCTGTTACCTCAGTGCAAGTAAAGACATCAGTACTGTCGCCGCCGCCGTCAACGGGGTCATCACCCGCGGAATCACCGTCCTCTACCGAAAGCTCCTCGGCCGTGGCGTGGAAGACAAGGCCGTGCACAGACTCGGCTCGGTATCCGCCATCCTCCACTTGCACGGTAAACATCCGGTTCTCCCCGTTAGTCGAGAGTGCGAGTTCACATGACGAATTGTCCTCGCACCCAGAAGTAGTAAACGCGGGGTAGAAAGCCTCTATCTCGACGTTTTCGTGGTTTTCGATGATGGCATCTACTGCTTGATCCAAGGGGATGACTTCGCCGGTATCTACCCACCTGTGAGTAAAACCAGCAACGTTGAATCCATCGGCCCGAACGGTACATTCGCCTTCTAGCGTGACATTTAGAGTTGTGCCTACATCTTCAATGTCCATGAAGAGCACTTCCATCTCTTCTCCAATCGTCAGATGGAAGGACTCATCATGGCCCGCCAACGAAAACGAGCAAGGCTGGCTCCCCTCTTGTCGTACGGATTCGTCGTCGGCTCGCTCGTCGAGCTCGACGCATCCGCCGAGGGTACCAATACCGAGCAGTCCGGTGGCGAGCAAGCTCAATCCAAACGCGGTTCTGTGGGCGGTTGTGCGGTGGGGCTTGGTGCTTCGTAGCGTGTTGCTATTGGTCATCTTCTCTTCTCCTCGATTGCTCGATGTCTCTTCATGAACGGAATCGAAACAGCATTGACTTCGGGTTCAATGGACTGGTGTTTTCCGGAGTCCTCCACCCCGGACAAGAGGCGGAGAACAAACGGTGAGCTCGCGGCCTCTGCGCACGCTGTCTCTTTATCGCGCGTAGCGCATCAACCCTGTAGCGACGAGCGACGCCCGGTCATTCGTGTCTGGGCTGACGCACAATAAGTAACCGACCGGACCAGAAGTCTTCACCGGATCGTCGCCGGTCGCGGGTGACCCTCCTGCGTGCCCGCGGACCGTCGCGTTCGCGGCTCCCCGAAACTCCGCATCGCCAGCGAGCGACAAGCTTCGCCCTGGGACGGGAGCGGCCCGAGGGCGCCGGAGGGCCAGGAGGGGTGTCAAGGACCGGTGGAGCGGGTCGAACTTTTTCCGTGAGGCCGTGACCGAAATGTGATTGAGGATCAACAAGAAGACCCACGATGCTCGAGAACCTTGTCAGGGTGAACTTTCGAAGCTTCTGCGACGCGGTCGAAACCGCGCACGAGACCGCGCACGAAACCGCGCACGAACAAGGGGGGGGCGGCTTCGAGCCAGCGAGCCGGGATTCCTCGAATTCCTCGACAAACACGGCCTGGCTGAGAACACATATGTTCCCCTTCGACGGCACGTGGCCTGTGGTCCGTAGGATCGAGTTCGTTACTTCACTGGCTCGCAACTACGGGCAATCGGGCCTCGATCCCGACTTCCTTCGATGCATCGAGGACAAGATGATCGCTATCGAGCTGATCGAGGCAGGCGAGCAGCGGTACGCCGCCGTGCATCTTCGCAATCGAGTCCTCGCGGCAAGCATCCGGTTTGCCGTCTCCTCGACGGGCTGTCGTTTCCTCAATACGTTTACACCGGGACCCAACGCCATCGACGTGTCGAGTTTCAACGCCCCCGTCGATGCGATCCTCTCCTTCCTCCACGGTGCACCTGCCCGTACCTTGGTCCAGACGTCCGCGTCTGACTTCCTACCGAGTCGCGACGTGAGCGATGGGAGTGCAGCGCTCCCCGCCATCTGCTGCGCCCGACCTCCACGCGCTGTATACCTGAGCCCCAGCGCGCGACGACTCGTCCTCTCCCATGAGTCGGAGACCTTCCTGCTCGACCTCGAGCGTCAGGAGGAATTGCTCCGCCAGAGGGCTGTGGTCAGCACGTCCAACCGAGTTTCGCTGCTCGACCACAACCTTCGACTTGTCGACGACTTCGAGGTCGAGACCACCCGCTCTATAGCCCCTGCTTTCCTTGATACTATCGGAAGCATGGTGGTCGTTCTCGGCGGTGAAGGAGCCGAGGTCTGGGGCGATGACGGCTTCAAGCGAGCGGCGCTCAACTACGAGCGCTGCACCAGCGCCGCTTTCTCGACCGCCCAGGATCGACTCTACGTCGGCTTGGATGCAGGACGCATCGAGAGCTTCGATCCCTCCGCGCCGCTTGCCATCGAGATCCTCAAGATCAACGCCAACGAGAGCGTCTCGCTCTCCAACAACCTTTGAGCGGTCGGTAGCTGCGAGTAGGGGCCTCAACGATGTCCGAGCTCGTCGGCGGCGTGTCCTCGGATCGAGCGGGCCCAGCCGTCGAGATCGAGCGTGGTGCTGGCGATCAGCGCGGCGTCGTCGCTCAGTTCGTCCATCTTGGCCTCGAGCAGCTGGCGAGCCCGTCGCAGCCGGGTCTTGACCGTGTTGCGGGGGATCTGGAAGGCCTCGGCTAGCTCAGCGGTGCTCATCTCGTCCCAGTAGTGCAGCTCGAGCAGGATCTGAGCGTCGAGTGGGATCCGTCGCAGCGCGTCGAGCAAGAGCCGTTGCTGGGCCTTGGAGGCGACCACCTCGCTGGCGGAGGGGAGCAGCCCGATCGCGGTCACCTGCTGGGGATCGAAGGCTTCGGGTTCGCGCACGTGCCGTCGAATGCTGGCGTAGAGTTCGTGCCGCGCGATGGAGATGATGTACGCGCGCACGCTGGTCCGAACCTGCAGCCGGCCCCGCGCCTGGACGAGGGCCTCGAAGGTGCGTTGGACCAGCTCCTCGACGTCGCTCGTCTTGCCCTGCAGCAACCCCTTGACCAGGCCGAAGTAGCGATGGAAGAGCGCCTGCCCGGCGCCCCGATCGCCGGCCTGCCACGCTTGTAGCAGCTGGAGGTCATCGCTCATCGCACGCGAACGGTATCACGCACGTACCAGCCGCGAGCGACCATGGAGTCGAGCGTGTTATCGTGGTCGCCGATGGACGAGGTCGGTCCACGACGCGTCGAGCGGGTGTTCGGCGGGTCTGCGCGACCCCAAGACGCGCGCGAGGACGAGATCATGCAGGGCCGCCTGGCCGCGAACCTGTTCGGGGAGTCCACGCCGCCGGTGACCATCGGACGCTTCGAGGTGATCCGCCGCCTGGGTCAGGGAGGAGGCGGGGCGGTCTACGAAGCTCAGGATCCGGAGCTCCGGCGCCGGGTGGCGATCAAGGTGCTCACGCCGACCTCTGGCCAGACCCTGACCTTCGGGGCGACCACCGTGGCCGAGGGGGGGCCACTGTCACGGGAGGCCCGGGCTCTCGCCCAGCTGGTCCATCCGAACATCGTGCAGGTCTACGAGATCGGCGAGCACAAGGGCGACCAGTTCGTCGTGATGCAGCTGATCGAGGGCCAGGACGCATCGCGGTGGCTGGACGGCTCGGGCGCGCGCGCGTTGATAGCCGCTCGTGTGGGGCTGGTGCTCGACGTGGGACGGGCGCTCGCCGCTGCCCACGAGGCGGGCATCGTGCACGGCGACGTCAAGCCGGCGAACATCCTGATCGATGCCGAGCAGCGCGGACGACTCGCCGACTTCGGCATCGCGCGCACGGTGACTCATGGCGGGCGGGAGACGCTGCGGGCCGTCGTCAAGGGAACCCCCGCCTACATGGCCCCGGAGCAACACCAAGGGGTCCCGGCCAACATTCGCACCGACGTCTTCTCGTTCTGCGCGACCGCCGTTCACCTATGTACCGGCCAGCTCCCCTATGAGGGTCCAACGCTACACGCCTTGCTCCTCGCCAAGCAGCAGATCCCCCGGGTCGTAGCGACGCTGCCGCGGCGGGTGGCCGCGGTGCTGAGCGCGGGGCTCTCGTACGATCCCGCCCGCCGTCCCGGTTCCATGCGGCAGGTGGTCACCGAGCTCGAGGCGACGCAGCGCTCGTCGGCGACTACGTGGGCGATGGTGCTCGGGGGGATCGGGATCGCCGCCACGTCGGCCACCGCGGCCGTGCTGATCAGTACATCGGGAGCTCCGGAGCCACGGAGCACGGCGGGAGCCGAGCCGAGCCCCGCGGTCGAGGCCGTGGAGTCACCCGAGCCCGCCTCGGTGGCCGACGTCGAGCCCGAGCGCTCGCCAGCCCCTCTGCCGGTGGATCTCAACGACGTGCGCGTGCAGCCCGAGCCCAGCTCACGCCCCGACAGCGCGCTGCTGGTGACGGTCGACGCCAAGCCGAGCGTCTCTCTTGGAGAGCAGCGGCTCTACGTCAAGGCTCGCTGTCCCTACGATGGGGAGATCCTCGTCGATCACGCGACCCTGTCCTCGAGCTCGTCGAGGCTCTCCTTTGCGTGGGGTGTGAAGAACCATCGCACCGGTCGCGTGTCCGCCCGCCTGTTTGGCCCCATGCTGCCTCGAACCCCGGAGTACTGCGAGCTGACCGTGCACCTGGGCCGCTCTGTAGATCCGACCGCCCCGGTGGTGGCCTCCTACTGCTACTCCGCCCCTCACGTCAGCCCGGGCCGCTGCGAGCCCCCCGTGGAGCCGGTGCTCTCCGAGCAGAGAGAGCCCATGGTGGTGACGTCCCTGGGTATGGAATCGACGCTCGCGGTCAAGCGGCCCGCCCTGGTCGCTCACGTGCGCGTGATGGCCGGCCGATCTTTCGCACGCGACATGGAGGTCGTCTGGAAGACGACTTGCCTCAGCCAGGGCGTCCGACGTGTCGACTCGCGCCGGCTCGATCTATCCGCGGGGCCGCTGGGGCTCGAGGGCGGCGAGTCGTTCGCCTCGGCGATCACCGCGTTCGCGCACGAGAGCGTCCCCCTGACGACCATCACCGGACCGTGCGAGGGGTCGTTGCTCGTCTCTACTCCCCTCGAGCTTGGTGATGGGCATACCGAGTGGCAGGCCCTCGCGCACCGGTGCTGGCGAGACTGGTCACTCACCGAGGGCCGTTGTTTCGAGGGGCTGCCGCGCTTGCCCCCGAAGCGCATCCAGGACGTCAACGTCCACTTCACCCACTTTCGGATCGGTTGGTTTGCGGTGAGCGACGACGATTACGTGGTGCGCGTAAGGACGTTGGCGGCCCTGAGTTGGCCCGTGTTGCGGGGCTCGTCGCTGACCCTCAACGCACGCTGCCAGGTGGGGACCAAGATCGAGTCGGCACGCAGCGAGCTCGGACGCTCCCAGCTCGATCGCCTCGCGATAGGCGAGCAGGTGAGCCTAAATGATCCGAACGTCTACGACACGAGGTTCCCGGTCGAGCCCGAGTGGTGCGAGGTCGAGGTGGGCGCCGGTCAGCGGCGGGAGGGCGACCGAGTGACGCTGGGGACGTGGTGCCGACGTGGGGATCACACCACGGCATCGGCCTGCGAATGACCACCGTGCTATCGGCGGAGCGACGGCTTCACGGAGCATAGCGGCCCGACGACGACTGGCGACGTGCATGTGTCCGAAAGCGCCTCGAGGGTCCCCGGCGGGAAGAACACCCGCCCCGAAGGCGTGATGAACGGAGCCCCGCCCCACGGCCCGGCTTGGGGGCGTGGGGTGGAGCGCCGCTCGACCGTCGGGGCGACCGCGGGACACTCCACCAGGGTCTTCGCACCGTGACGGCGTCGAGGGGGGTGGTCGGAGGGGATCTCCAGCCAGGTGGTGTGGGCGCGGCGACGGGGACGGTGATGAGTCATGGGCGGCTCCTGCCCAACAAGAGTTCCGGGACAGCAGGTGGTTTGCGAAGATCTCGAAAATCCTGAATAACGCCGTTTTGATCGAGTTGGGAGTCGTCGTGCGTAGTGCGGGGATCCACCAACGGTATCCTGCTCAGACCAAAGACGGCTAGAACGCCGAGCTCAGCCTCCGCACGCGCTGGTTGCATCGACCAGCTCGTCGCAGTCGGGCGAGGTCGGACACTGCGCGCCGTCGGCATCGCACGTGCACTCGTCCGCGACAAAGGTCATCGTCTCGCACTGCAGCAGCGGCACCAAGGAATTGGAGCAGACGTCGCACGAGCGCATCTTGCAGGTGTCGACGCATGCCTCGACGTCCAGCGTACACTCGGGGATCTCGGCCCGTGCCTCACATAGGGCCTGGCACGCGCTGATGATCTCGGGGTCGTCGGGATCCTGCGGGATGATGCTGTCACCCGGCTCGTTGGGATCGAACGTGCCGCATGCATTGACCACGAGGCCCCCGCCTTCGGTCCCCGACGACGACTCGGAGCCCGACGACGACGACTCGGAGCTCGAGTCCGCCGGATCCAGGCTGTCCTCCGTGCAGCCCGCAGGTCCCAGGAGCATCAGCGGCGCGAAAGTCGCAAGGGTAAGCCATGACAATGGATAACGCATATCCTGGTAGGTGCCCGGCTCAGCGGCGATCCTTCACGACATCCTGCGAAATCCGATCGCGCAATAACGCCGGCCGCCAACTGGATCCTCCATCGCGTGTGCCACCGCCTCGGCACCACGACCAGTGACAGGCTGGCCTTACCCCCAAACGACACCGCGTCGCGGCGAAGATGCTCGTCGATGATGATCCCGGTCACTAGCGCCGAGGGACCGGCTGCGAAGCGAATCATCAGCGTGCGGGAGCGTGCGGGAGCGTGCGGGAGCGTGCAGGCAGCAACCGAGACCAGAGCGAACTGCGCGTCCCGAGGGGCGCTGAGCCGCGGTCGGGCCGATACGGGGTCGCTCGCTTCGGTGGAGCGCGGGCCGCTCGAGCATCGCCGCGAGTCGACGATAGGCGCGGCGCAGCGGCCAGCGGCACAGCCAGGCGAGCAGGCCCGCGAAGGGTCGCAGCACCCACGGCAGCGTCAGCTCGCCCGACTCGGTCACCCGCGTGCCTCCGGGGACCGCCTCGAAGCGCCGCGAGCCCCGGTAGGGGGCGGTCCCGTGGAGGGTCTCGATGGCGATCTCGTGGGGGGGATCGAAGCGGGTGATCACGAAATGCCAGTCGTACTGGCGGCCAAAGGTGACGCGCTGCTCGTGGAAGGTCGCCCCCGGCGCGAGGGGACCCTCCAGCGTGACCGAGCGGATCTCGGGCTGCCACCGGGTCTCGTTGCGCAGATCGGTGACGAAGGCGAACACCTCCGCGAGCGGCCGATTGATGACGATGCTGTGCTCGACCTTCATGCCGCAACCGCCGGGAGCGGATCCACGGTGAGGGCGGGGCTGGGAGCTGGGTTGGGGGCCGGAAACAGCCGCGAGACGTCGATCGGCTGGCCCTGACGGTTGCGCTGGAGGTACGCGCGCAGGCCCTGTTGTCCGCGGGGGGTGGTCCACCGATGGTTCCAGGAAAAGAGCGGCCGAAGCAGCGGAGACAGCCAGCGGATGAGCGGCTTGTCCACGGTGACCCGCCAGTCGATCTCGATCTTCGTACCGTCTGGCTCGGCGTGTAGCTCCGCGCGCCAGGTGCCCTCGAAGTCGCCCGAGGTGCGTACCTCGACCATACGGTCGAGCTCGAGCCGCCGCGCCTCGAGCTCGAATGTCAGCGTATACGGCAAGAAGCCGCGGGCCGTGGCGCGAGCCTTCGCGCCGACCATGGGGCACGGGTATGCGCGTAGGGGGACGACCTCGAGATAGACACCCGACCACCAATTGGGCAGCAACATGGCGTTGTGGAGCACTCGGTAGACCTCGTCGGGACGATGTCCGGGAATGTGCCACTGCTCTTGGAAGTGATAGCGATTGGCTGGCATGACGACTCGCAGTTCGGTGACGACGCGTCACGGTTGAGGGACAAAGAGGCCGCGGTATGGGGCCCGAAGGGCCCGCGCAGCTCGATCCCCGCGCGGTGGCTTCGGTCCGTCTCGTTGGCTCAGTCGGTGCCGTTGGACTGGATCGGGGGAGATTCGATCAGTCCGATGAGCCGAAAGTGCGACCGAGTTCGCTCACAGATCGGACAAGATGCCACCCGGGCCGGGTCGCAAAGCGCCGTACAACGCCTGCTCGGTGGTTGTTGATCGCGAGGGCGGCACACCGGCCGCGAAGTCAACGTCGATGTGCACGCCCTGCGGCGGGCCAGTGACCCAACGAAACTAAAGGTCGCGAGGTCGCGAGGGTCGCGAGGTCGCGAGGCGGCGTTTGGCGCAAGTCGCCAGAGGTTTGGCACGAACTGCGAGTGCGCCTGGTCGGTGGCACATGTACGATGGTCGCGCCGAGAACCCGAACGCGCTCCGGGCGATCCCCTATTCAACGACGTTCACAGTCGACGCGCTCGGTTTCGACGAGTACCGTGCGCTGGCCGAGGTCACCGCTCGACCCCTCGATGGCGGCGCTGAGGACGCCTTCCCCGGAGCACGGACGGAGAGTGATCCCCGGTACCGGCCCCGATGCCAGCGTCAATGACGGGTCTCGCGGCGAACACGAACAGGAGCCACGATGAAGCTGAACGTGAACGGACAAGAGCGTGACGTGGACGTCCCCGAGGACGTCCCTTTGCTGTGGGTCTTGCGCGAAGAGCTCGGGCTCACCGGCACGAAGTTCGGCTGCGGCCGGGCGCTGTGCGGCGCGTGTACGGTTCACGTAGACGGCGAGGCGAAGCGGTCGTGTGTCGTCGCGGTTGGTGACGTTGCCGGTCATTCGATCACGACGATCGAAGGCATCGGCGATAGCGAGTCGCTCCACCCGCTGCAAGAGGCCTGGGTCGAGCACAACGTGCCGCAGTGCGGCTACTGCCAGCCGGGCCAGCTGATGATGGCCGCGGCCTTGGTGCGCAAGAACCCGCAACCGAGCGACGCTCAGATCGACGCGGTCATGTCGGGATCGATCTGTCGCTGTGGAACCTACCCACGGATCCGCAAGGCGATCCACGCGGCGACCGGCGCCACGGTGAAGGTCGAGACCGAGGGAGGCGAGTGACCATGAGCGAGAACCAATCCCAGCCACGCTCCGGCGTGGGTCGCCGCCGGTTCTTGATGGGCATGCTCGCCGGCACCGGGGCCTTGGTGGTCTACGGAGCGGTGCGTGGCTCGGCCGAGCAAACGCTCGGAGCGGAGCCCGGCGACATCGAGGGCGCGTTCAAGCCTAACGCCTACATCACGATCACGCCGGACGATCGAGTGCTGTTTGCGCTCAACAAGGTCGAGATGGGCCAGGGATCCATGACGGGCATCGCCATGCTCGTGGCCGAAGAGCTCGAGGTGCCCGTCGAGAAGCTCGAGGTGTTCTTCGCGAACTCGGCGGACAAGTACTTCGAGACCGACCCCCAAATGACGGGAGGCTCGGCCAGCATCGTGGGGGGCTTCGTCCCCGTGCGCAAGATCGCCGCGGCGACCCGGATGATGCTGGTGTCGGCGGCGGCCGAGACCTGGGGGGTCGAGCCGAGCACGCTGCGCGCCGAGGCCGGGCGCGTCGTAGAGGCGTCGGGGTCGCGCTCCGCTTCGTACGGGGAGCTGGTCGAAGCCGCAAAGTCGCAGGATCTGCCGCAAGACCCCCCGATCAAGGAGCGGAGCGAGTTCGCGGTGGTCGGCAAGCCGATCCGCCGGGTCGACGGCCGGGTCAAGGTCACCGGAACCGCGGAGTTCGGCATCGATCAGCGCGTGCCGAACATGGTCCGCGCCGTGATGATCCACCCTCCTCGGGTGGGCGCGAAGGTCGTCTCCTTCGATCCGACCGCGGCCAAGGCGATGCCGGGGATCGTGGACGTGGTGGAGACGGCGCGCGGCGTGGGCGTGGTCGCGGAGAAATACTGGCAGGCCCTGCGTGCGGCGCCTGCCGTCGAGATCGAGTGGTCCGACGGGCCCGGGGAGGACTTCAGCACCGAGGTCCTGCGCGCCGACCTGGCCGCGAGCGAGCGCGAGCGAGCAAAGACGGTGCAAGACGACGGTGACGTCGACGCGGCCCTGGCGGACACGGGCGCCGGCACGGTGCTCGAGGCGGTCTACGAGGCCCCCTACCTGGCGCACTCGTCCATGGAGCCGATGAACGCGATCGCCCATGTCACCGATGGTGCCTGCGAGATCTGGACAGGCTGCCAGATCCCCGCCTTCATTCAAGAAGCGGTCGCCCAGGACCTGGGGATCGAGCGAACCGACGTGCTCGTGCACATGCCCTACCTCGGCGGTGGGTTTGGCCGGCGGTCGCACCCCGACGCGGTGCTTGAGGCGGTGTGGCTGTCGCAGGCCGTGGGTCGCCCGGTGCAGGTGATCTGGTCGCGTGAGAACGACATGCGCGCGGGCTACTACCGGCCGCAATCGTTGACGCGGATGCGCGGAGCGATCGACGCCTCGGGCAAGCCCACGGTGCTCTCCTACGACTCGCTGTCCCAGCCGATCTTCCCGGATTTCGACTTCACCGGCATGCTCCCCACCGCGATGCCGCCGCGCCTGCGTCGATGGCTCGTGACCAGCGCGTCGCGTCTGGTCGCGAGCAACGCGGTCATCGCCGACTTCCTCGCGACCGAGGGCGCGTCTAACCTTCCTTACGCGATCCCGAACAAGCGCGTCGCGTACACGCCCTTCGACACCCCGTTGCAGGTCAGCCCGTGGCGCTCGGTCGGCCACTCGTTCAACGGCTTCATCATCGAGAGCTTCATCGACGAGATGGCCCACGCGGCCCAGCAAGATCCCTATCAGTTCCGCCGCGAGCTGCTCGCGGACAGCCCGCGGTGGCGAGGCGTGCTCGATGCGGCCGCGCAGATGAGCGGCTGGTCTGAGAAGCCGAAGCCGGAGGGAGGCGGGCGTGGGATCGCGGTGATCAGCGCATTCGGCAGCTACGCGGCCCAGGTCATCGAGGCGCGCGTCGATGACGGGGTCGTCAAGGTGGACAAGGTCTACTGCGCCCTCGATTGTGGCTTTGCGGTCAACCCGGATCTGGTGGTGTCGCAGGTGGAGGGCTGCGTGGTCTTCGGGCTCACGGCCGCGCTGTGGGGCCAGATTACGGTCGAGGACGGGGTCGTGCAGCAAGATAACTTCGACACCTACCGCATGATGCGAATGCACGAGTGCCCGCAGATCGAGGTCCGCCTGGTCGAGGGTCCGCACGAGCCCGGCGGCGTGGGCGAGCCCGCGGTCGCGCCGCTCGGAGGGGCGCTCTCCAACGCGCTGTTCGACGCGACCGGGGCCCGGCTGCGTCGTATGCCCATACAGGTCGCGTGGAACGAGTGGTCGGCAGCGCAAGGCCAGCGCTCGCAATCGTAGCCCAACAAGCACCAAGCCCAGCAAGCACGAAGCCCAGTAAGCACGAAGCCCAGCAAGCGAGAGAAGACATCCATGGCCAAAAGACGTCTTGGGACGATCACCCTGACGATCGTCGAGTGGTTGGGGGTCATATTCTTCGCCCTCATCGGTATCATCGTGACGATTGTGGTCGTCATGTTGTCGTGTGTCGGCGACCCGCCCGACCCCATGGGCAACGGCGAGCCACCGGCCGTGAGCGAGGGCAGCAAGCCTATCGTGGTGGCGGCCTTTGACCGCGAGCTGCCGGCGGCCTCGGCCGAGGAGCGGGGCTCGCTGTTCGCACCGGTCTACGACGTGCTCGTGTCGCCCCGGTGCATGAACTGTCACCCCGACGGCGACCGCCCGCTGTCGGACCGGTTCGGTGTGCACGCGATGAACATCAGCCGCCAGAGCTTCGAGGCCGGCATGCTGTGCAATACCTGCCACGCCGAGAAGAACACCGAGCTGCCCGGCTCGCCGCTGGGGCCTCCGGGGGCCCCCCACTGGCAGCTCCCGCCCAAGGAGACGCCGATGGTGTTCGAGAACCGCACGATCACGGCCTTGTGCAAGCAGCTCCGCGATCCCGCTGACAATGGCGGCCGCAAGCTCGCGGATCTGCTCGAGCACGTCAACCACGATCCGCTCGTGCTGTGGGGCTGGAACCCCGGCGGGAACCGGGCCACGCCGGCCGTGAGCCACGAGGCGTTCGTCAAGAGCTTCGGCGCTTGGGTCGATGCGGGCGGGATCTGCCCGGGTGAGTCGGTCGCACCCGACTTGACCGGTGAGGCGGAGTCGGACGCCCCCGAGGAAGAAGCCAAGGCCATCGGCGCGTAGCGTTGGATCGGTCGAGTCCTCCGACCGCCTTGCGGCGGTCGGAGGCGGATTAGATCGCGCTAGTTGCAGGTCGCGCTAGTTGCAGGTCGCGACGCCCCGCGCGCTCCACACGACGTTGGTTCCGTTCAGCAGGACTGCGTCGCCGCTTTCGGTCACGAGCAGGCGGTTCGCGTTCGTCCCTCCGGTGCCGCTCCACCATAGTGCGTTCCCGGACCCGTCCCGAAGGACGAGGTTGCCGTCACCTTGTAGGTAGAGTGTCTGACCATCTTGGCCGTACGTGCCGGAGTGCCATACCGACGATGAGGTACCGAGGTCCCTGAGCACCAGGTTGCCGTCTCCCTGGAGCGTCAGGCGATAGGACTCGCTGGCCGATACCAGCGACTCATTGATGTCTAGGCGCACCGCCGCGTTCGACTCGCGATAGAGGCTGTTGCCGGACGTTGGCGCGCAGTCTCCTGCGGGCGGATCTTCGCCGGGAGGGTCTTCGCCGGGAGGATCTTCGCCGGGAGGATCTTCGCCAGCAGGAGGAGCCGTGCATACGAACTGATTCCAGTTCACGTTGGGCCACGCCTCGGCTGCCCAGTCGCGATACGCGTTGAACGTGGCACAATCGACGCCGAGCTCGATGAACCCGTTCATGGTGTTGTAGATCTTGTGAACGTAGTGCAGTAGCTTGCCCGAGAAGTTGCCGTCGGTATCGGGCATCTCCGACTGGGATATGTTCTCGCTCTCGAGATGCCGGTCGTTTCCGCTGCTCGCGCTCGAGCGACGCGGCCACGCGTCGAGGTCGTTGCGCTCTTCGTTCATGATGTCCAGGAAGTTCTGGAGCTGCGCGCCTACGACCATCGCGCCCAAGCCCGGCTGGATGTCGTTCAAGCACTCGGGAATCTCGAGCGTTCCGAGCCCGCCGGTGCTGTTTCGGTTGTCCGTGCCGAGGATCTGCCAAGGCCCCTTTTGGCGCATGTAGAATCCGCCCTTTTGCTCTGGGGGTATATTGGCCCGCGCTCTTGTCTGATAGTGAATGAGCTGCGAGTAGTAGTATCTCATCGGCTCGCAGATTCCGGAAGAGGCGCTGGCCTTGAGGATGAACTGGGGCTGATAGTTGTAGTCCATCGAGCCCAAGTAGTCGGCCACCTTGTTGCCCGGGTTGAGCACCTGCGACAAGTGGTACCAAACTGTCGTTTCAAAATCGCCGGTAGCCTCGGGCTGCCCGTCGAAGTGATCGCAGTTCTGTACTTCGAAGCACCCCGTAAAGTGAGGGGGAGGATTGAACGCCTGGTGTGCTTTTCCAATAAACTGACGGCTTCGCGTACCCGGCTCGTCGTCGGTCATTGCCATCAGCGAGAACTCGGTATGAAACTCGACGAACTTGACCGCCTGCAAGCGGGCGAGGCTGGTGGCCGCGAGCTCCTTCGTGATGCCGTTGGCCAGCCCTTTTGTGAATGCGTCACCGTCGCTCGTTCGCCAGTGCTTTTGGTTCGAGCTTCCCTGCGCCAAGAATTGGCGAAAGTTGTGACTCAGCTTGCTGAAATCATCAATGATGGCCTTCTTGTCAGCGTAGCCTCCGTTGAGGAGCTTGTTTCGAATGCGCTCATACTCGCGCTTGGGACTATATTGAATGCCATTATCGTCCCAATAGCCCTGCTTCGAGAAGGCGTCCATCGGATGGATGAGTGGCAGCCAGTGCTTCCAGTCGGGGAACTGAATGGCCAGGGGCTGGACCACCGGGTTCGTCATCTGAGCCCGATCGAAGACGGCGTCGACCTCGGCTTGGGTGATGTTCGCGGGGTCGGAGAACATGCTGTCGAGCATGTCGGCGTCGCTTTCGAGCACGGCGTCGAGGCCGGCCCCTGCGGGCCACTCGTGGACCGGGCGCGAAGCGATGGAGGGCCCAGGCTGAAACGGCGGGTTCCATGGGCGGCCATATCGACCGATCTCCGGGTCGGCGGACAGCGAGCGAATATAGGAGGCGATCTGTTCACCCTCGAGCTCGGTGAGGCCGTGAAACTTGGCGCGCTCGATGATCGAGTGATTCGAATAGGCGAAGATCTCGAGGTCACGCCCGTCTTCGGCGTGGCAATCGGCGCAGGACGCCTTGATGTTCGTGGATGCCGGTATCGCGTTGTCGTACCACGATCCGTTCGTTTGCAAGTAGTTGCTCACCAGCCGATTGCGTGCCCGCCATAGATCAGCGCCGGCCTGAATGTTCCCGGCGTCCGACAAGGGCGGCTCCCACGTTGCTGGATCATCCTGGTGAAAGATGCTCTGGGGGAGTAGCTCTGCGCCGGCGGCGTCGAGCAGATCGAAATCCAAGACCCGGTATCCCATGGAGACTCCATCGGACTTGGAGAACTCGAAGTCGACCGTGTTCGAGCCGGGAACAACCGCGCTTGGCAGGGGCACGGTCATGCGGATCGTGTTGTAGCCGCCGTGGACCATCCCCCCGCGCGCGCTCTCCGGCTCGGGCATCGAGACGGTGGAGTGGTTGAGGGAAACCCACGAGCCTCCGTTGACTCGGATCCGCGCCTTGTCTTCGTACGAGAGGTTGTTGATCTGGAGATAGATCTCGGTGGCACTGGACGCGGTCGCTTGGTCGACGACGAAGCTGCGTGAGATCGTGAGCCCAGGGTTGCCGAGGACCTCTACGGGTAGCTCGAACGCCCCGTCGGAGCGCGGGCTCTCGTTCATTCGCATCTGCGATTCTTCACAGCCCGAGGCAAGGGATGCGACGAAGGCTGCCGTGATCAAGCATAGTCCCTGCTTCGCGCAGTGGAGTGCCGTCCACGAAATCGCTCGGCGTTGTTCTCGATGTGGCATCGTTGATGATTCCTCTGGTGCTTTCTTATTGGGATATTTCGGGGGTCTTGGCGGATTCGAGGAGCTCGTGTGTGTCGATGCACTTTGGCTGCCTCGTTATGAGCGGTTCCACGGCACGCTCGCTCCGCTCGTCGCGACACGCCTGCGGACGACGTCTGCGCGACGCGGCGACGGGCAACAAGGGTTCGGGGCAGAGCCTGGACTCGGTCTGGGTTCCCAGCCCTCAACGAAAGCGGCGAGCGCGCAAGTGGCGCATTGGGGGCACGCAGAATTCTGCAGCCCGCCCCTTATCGTTGGTCAATGTCGCGGTCGTTCACGATTCCCCGGCATGGGATCGTATGGTCACCCGGGGCCATCGGAACTATTCACTGTCGCTTGGTGGCCCCACGATGGCGCGGGACGGGCCCTCGCAACCCCCGGTCGAGCGCTCGCCCGCGCAAAAGCACGCGAGCCGCCGACAAACGCGCGGTTCCTCCTTGGTAAAGCGGGTATGCTCCCTCGGCCGTCGCGAAAGCGCCCCGGTGACCGACCTCCGGCCCGCGAATGCTCGCCGATCCCCACGAACGCCTCGGTCTGCCGCTCGTACCGACCACTGCGGCCCATGGGCCGCTCTCTCGGACTTTGCGGCTGGTGTTGGCGATGTTGGGGTTCACGCTGCTGCTGGTGCCCTACTTCCTGCTCTGTGTCCTGCTGTTGCCGTGGCGACCGCTGCGGCTGCGGCTGGGCAACTGGGCCGGTGCGACCGCGGGGCGTTGGACCCACTGGCTCGTGGGGATCCGCTACGAGGTCGTGGGAGAGTCTCTCGAGGCTCAGGCGCCGGCGCTCTACGTGCAGAACCACGCGGGCACGGTGGACTTTTGGCTGGCGATGCAGCTATGCCCCGCGCCGGGTAGCGGCACGGTCAAGCGCGAGATCTTGTGGGTACCCATTGTGGGCGTGGCGTACTGGTTGTCGGGACACTTGCTGCTGGATCGAAGCAACCGGGATCGGTCTATTGCCGCCATGGACGAGATCTCGGCGTTGGTGCACGAGCACCGGATCAGTGTGTGGATCCTGCCCGAAGGCACTCGCTCCCGCGACGGGCGACTGCTGCGTTTTCGCAAGGGCTTTGCCCATATGGCCCTGGCCACCCGGCTGCCGATCGTCCCGGTGGTGGTGCACCAGGCCCATCGCTTCTGGTCGCGCGGTCTTCGGGTGCACCCCGGTCGCATCGTCGTGGAGACCTTGCCGGCGATCTCCACCGAGGACTGGACGCGGGAGCGCCTCGATGAGCACATCGAGCAAGTGCGACAGGTTTTTATCGATCACCTCAGCCCGGATCAGAGACCGCTCGCCCTCGCGGACTCGTGAGTCCGTCGGCCTCGTCGATGCGACCGCACTCCCCCGGCAACACTCGGGCCTCCGGCCTGGCCCGCGCGCGGATGCTGATGAAGTCCAAGCTGGGGTGGCTGGAGGGCTACCCCGACCACGAAGGCTGGACGGTGGTGCCCGACGAGGGCGAGCGGGGGGTCGAGCGGCTGACGCTCGACCGCAACCACCTGCGCCGCGCTACCTACACCGCGGCCAAGCTGCGCGGAGAGTTCCCGCGGGCGATGCCCCGGCTGGTGGGCGACGTCGATGCGTGGCACGAGGCGGTCAGCGAGGTGCTCGCGGCCCTCAAGCCCTGGGTCCATCGAGACGAGCCCCCGCCTCGCGAGCTCTACTCGGCGGGGCTGTTCTCCCGCACCGTGTCCGGGCGTGCTCGCACGTTGGCTCGTGAGCACCCCAGCCTGCACCCGTTGGTCGACGCGCTCTCGTGGGTGCTGGCCACCCGGGCCTCCCGAGCGCCCAAGTACCTCGCCTGGATCTTACGCGAGGCGGAGGCGCTGGAGGTGGTCTTCGACAAGCTCCTGCCCGCCAAGGCGCTGCCGCTCGCCCTGCGCTGCGCCCACCTGGCCGTGAGCCTCGGGCCCAAGTCGCTGCGGCCCCTCATGCAGTTGCTCGGAGATCCCACGGCGTACGACGCCCCGCTACGCGGCGCCCGTGAGTACATGCAGCAGACCCAGGCCGTCTTCAACCGCAAGGGATCGCCGGGGCGCCTGCCGTCTCCGCCCATGCCAAGGTTGCTCGAGTCCATCGACACCTGGGTGCACAGGTTGTTGACCATGGAGCGCACCAACGCCAAGCGCTTCTTGCAGTTGCTCGGGTGGTGCGACCTCGGGCCATTGGCCCAAGCGATGTCGCAGTGGTGGCCCGAGGCGATCCGCGTGGCCAGCCGGGCCCATGGCGTGCGCGTGCATATGGACGAGTCTCGCGCCCGGATGATCCGGCTGGGACGTCTGCGACATGAGCACGAGGCGCTCAACCAGTCCGTGCCTCCCGAGCTCCGGCTCGCAGGGCTGACCGAGGCCCTCACAGTCGCCAGCGGCAGCGGCTTTGTCGACTGCTTCGCGCCCGCCGGCCGGATCCTCCTGCGGCTCCCTGGTTCCTCCCGGGCCGCGATCCGCTGCGGACTGCTGATGCAGTGGGTGCACTACCGTGGCGACGACTCATGGGGGGCTCCGCGCCGGCTGCCCCGCTTGCTGCGCGCCTACTCAAGCTACCTGGCGGCCATATCCGAGGACAGCACCATCGAGTTCCTCGTCCCCTGGCATGGCAACGTGGCCAGGATAGCCTCGAGTGGGGAGATCAGCTACAGCAAGATCTACGAGCTGCTCGACGACGAAGACCACCAAACCCGTGACATCCAGTGCTTTTTCGAGGCGCTCGACTCGATCAACGAAGACGCACCCTCGCTCGACGGCTCGGTGCTCTTCTCGGTGCTCCTCGCTACGATCGAGGTCGTCCATGACGCTGAGCTCGCCGCAAAGCTCTGCCTGGCACTGATGCACCATGATCCAAGCAAGCGCTGGTACAACATCGGCGAGCTTCGCGTCGCCTTCGCGCTATGCGAGGCGAACCTGGAGTCCTTTGCACGCCTGGTCGAGGCGCTCGACTCGATCAACGACGATATCGAGCTCGAGCTCGACCTCGACACCCTGGTAGGAGCGCTGAAGTCGGCCTTCGGGGACGATCTCGACCTTCTGCGTAGCCTGGTCCTCGATGATGATCGAGGCCCGCTGCTGGCCTGCGGCCGCAAGCTGGCTGTGCTCGATGCGTTGGAGCACCCGCTGCACCTCGACCCGCCAACCACCCGCCCCGATCGCGCCTGGCTGCAAGACTACCCGCCGCAGCTCCACGACGCGCTGATCTGGCTGTGCGGGATCACCCCGCGGGCCCCGGCGATCGCCGCCAAGGTGCTGCGCTCGGTTCGTCGGAACCGAGCCAGCGTGGAGGCCGAGCTCCGCGCCGTCGAGCAGATGCTGCTGCAAGCCACCGCCGAGCGACGCCAGCATCTGGAGAAGCGCTGCGAGACCCTACAGTCACGACTCGAGCAACCACCACCGTCTCCCTCGGAGGCCAAGCTCGATCGCCTCGGCGTCAAGCTGCGCCGCCGCGGCGGTCTGGCGCAGCTCGAGCGGATCGATCGCGCCGCCGACGAGCAGCTCACCGCGGCGGTGGCAGGATCTTTGGGACTCGATCCCGCCACCCCTTGGCTTGAGGACGAGCGCCTGCTGATGCTCCTGGTGCCGCTGTGGGAAGAGTCGAAGGCAACCCAGAAGCTGGCTCGGGCGATCCTGAAGCGCCGCGCTGCGCCACCTCCCTGGGATCTTCGCGAACACCCGGCCAACGCTGCATTCATCGAGTCTCTGCGGGCCCGCAAGCTCGACCCGGGGCCCTGGCTAGATGGGTCGGGCGGGTTGGACGGGGTCGGCGAGATGACCGTAAAGCACAAGGGGCAGCGGATCACCTTGCGGCTAGAGGACGACCCCTTGGAGATCTTCCACATGGGTCGCCACTTCGGCACCTGCCTCAGCCCTGGCCACTGCAATTTCTTCTCGGTCTTCGTCAACGCTGCCGACATCAACAAGCGGGTGCTCTACGCCCGCGACGCCCAAGGGCGGGTGCTGGGCCGGCGTTTGCTCTGCCTCACTGCCCAAGGAGCGATCGTCGCGTTCAATTGCTACGCCCACGACAGCTCCTGGGATCTCGACAAGCACTCTACCGCCTTCGTGCTGCGGCTGGCCGAGGCCATGGGGACGGTGGTGGTCAGTCGCGGTACCGTCCCCACGCTCGTGGCCCGCGAGTGGTACGACGACGGCTCGGTCGACATCGCGGGGCAGTTTGGCGAGCTCGAAGAGGGCTCTGACTTTCGCACCGCGCTGGACACCGTGCCCCCCGAGGGGCTGGCCGCTCTGGTCGCCCGCACGTTCGGCCGCGCCAAGGTCGACGAGATCCTCGCGCCCATGCTCGTCGCGCTGCCCGAGCTCGCCGCTCGCCCCGTGCTCGCCGCTTCACTGCTCCCGCTGCTGCGTCACCCGGCCCGCCTTCCCACCGCCTCCTGCGTCGTCTACGCCCGCATGCTCGCTCAGGCGGGAGCTGTCGATCGGGTTCGCTCGCTATTCGTCGAGCCTCTGGTGAACGCCCTGCATCGGTCGCATCGTGAGCAAGAGTGGATGGACCCCGACATCGTCGAATTCCTCGCCCGCTGCGCGCCGAGCCGGGCCCTCCAGCTGCTCCGGAAGACCCGGGGGCGCGGCGTTCGAAGCTGGGACGACGAAGAACGTGTCGAGCGTTTGATCGCCGCCTCGATCGCCATGGAGACCCTCCGACGCCCGGGACAGGCGCTCCGCCTGTGTCGGCTGGCCGTTGATGCGAGCAACAAAAATCGCTCGCACATGGGCCGTGTGGCGCGACGGAGACTCAAGCAGCTCGAAGCCTAGGGCGATGGCCTGTTCGCATGGCCCCCAGGCTTCGAGGGGGGCGCGGCTAGTGGCCCTCTTGCTCGAGCGGCGGCAGATCCGACTCGAGCAGCGCGAGATTTCGGCGAGGCTTGTCGGGGTCGTAGAGCACGGCCAGTGGAGTCCCAGCGCGCAGCGAATCCCCGCGCGATTGTTCGGTGTGGAAGGTCGACTCGTGCCAGTCGTCCCCTGCCTGGTACTCGTAGGTGACGGTGGCGTTGCTCGCCCCCTGCAGCTGCCGGATGGAGACGATGCGCCCCTCGGTCATCGTGCCCGTACGGTAGATCCCGGCCAAATGCGCCATCCGCCGCCGGTGGAAATAAACCAGGCTGCCAGCGCCGATCACCGTCGATCCCAGCGTGATCATTATTATCGCCAACCCACTCAGGCCCAAGAACTTCGCCGCGAGCATCGCGGCGAACACCAACCCGAGCGACGAGAGCGTGGCGGCGACCTGCTGGTCGACCGCGTCGGCCTTGACTCGGCGAGCAATGCTGCGGTGCATGGGGCGCGGCGTGGGCGGGAGTACCAGCGCAGCTGAGGGCTCGGGTCGGGCTAGCGAGCCTGAACCGCCGGGTTGCCGAGCCAAGGCGGTGGAGCGGCCGGCGGATCGAGCGGGGGTGTCCGCGGACCCGGCCTCCAGCTCGGTGCGCGCGGGAGCTTCGAGGGCGTCGAGGATCTCCGTGACCCGCCCGAAGCGATCGTCGGGGTCGGGCTCGACCATCCGGGCCAACACATCGACCATGACCTCGGACATACCCACCAGGTGCTCGAACTCGATCCTCATGCCCTTGCGTGGCAGCTCGAGCGGGCCTTGGTGGGTGAACGCGTGGACGAGCGTGGTCCCGAGGGCGTAGATATCCGAGCGTGCGTCAGCCTGCCCCAGCGACTGCTCGGGCGCCATGTACCCGGGTGTCCCCAGCACGGTCAGGCCGCCGTCGGGCGGGCGCCCGGCTAGATCCCTGACCGCCCCGAAGTCGATCAGCACCGGCGATCCGTCGGGGCGCAAGATGATGTTGCTGGGCTTGATGTCGCGGTGGATCACCGGCGGCGAGAGCCGGTGCAGATAGGCGAGGACCTCGAGCAGCTTCCGCATCAGGTCGAGGGCGCGCGCCTCGTCCCAACGAGCGCCCTGGTCGATCTCGTGCTGGAGGGTCTTGCCCGCCACGTGCTCGGTGACGATGAACAGGCGCAGCGAGCCTTCGTGCTCCTCCTGTCGGGCATCGAGCAGCCGCGGGACCCCGGGGTGCTGAAGCGAGCGCAGCACCCGGACCTCGCGCTCGAAGTGCTCGATGGGCTTCCAGTCGGGCAGCCCGAGGATCTCCAGCTCCTTGATGACCACATCGGTGCCGGTCTGCTGGTCGCGGGCGAGAAACGTACGGCCGAAGGCTCCCTCGCCGAGCCGCTCACCACGCTCGTATCGGTCGGCAATGAGCACGCGCGCACGCTACCATGGGTTCCCCGGTACCATGACGCTGCCATGACGTTGATGGTGCGATCCTACCCTGCGTTCATAGTCGTGCTCGCGCTTGCCTGCGAGCCTGCGCCCAAAGCCGAGCAGCCGAACAAGGGCGCCTCGCCGGCGCCCAAGAGCGCTGCGCCGGAGTCGAAGTCGGAGTCGAAGGCCAAACCCAAGCCCGAGCCGGTCCGGCTGCCGCCGGCTCCCGAGGGAGCGGTCATCATCGACGGGGTCTACGTGCAGACCTGCGTCGAGCCCCACGGCTGCCCGCCGATGTTGCAGGATGGCGGGGCCAAGCACTGCAAGGAGCTGACCCTCGGCAGGCTCTCGTGGCAGCTGCCGACGCTCGAGCAGCTCGAGTCGTGGAAGGACGAAGCTGCGCTGTCTGGCTTCGACGTCTTTCACTGGAGCGGTAGCGCGTGGGACGAGGACCCCACCCAGTTTTGGATCTACGACCCGGGCTCGGGCTCCAAGACGACGGCCAAGCCCGACCGCAAGCCGTTCACGATCCGCTGCGTGGCTCGACCGGGCTAAAGCGCGGGGGTGACTACACAATGTGGGCCTTGTGTCCGTGCCACAGCACTTGGCCAAGTACCATGGCGATCACTTCACCTACCTGACGGTCGGCCTAGTGGTTCTAGTCGCTGCTTTCCCTCGACGCCATTGACTCGTCATCTTCATGTGCAACCCGAAACCTGCACTCGTCACCTGTTGCTCGTAGCGTCGTCACCCATCAGCCAGCGGCCATTGCCCATGCCGCCGGTGCTGTTACCCATGCTCCCGGTTCGTGAGGACCATCCTCGTGGAACTGGTACCCCATTCACGAGATCTCGTCACCGATGCTCCACGATTCCGGCTACCCGATCGGTGGTGTCACCCATGTCCCCGGTCTGATCTGTTACCTATGTACCCGGTTCATACCGTCGCCGGTTCGTACCTCCCGTACCCCAGGTTTTCGCTCCCGTACCCCAGGTTTTCGCTCCCGGACCCCTCCGGGTCATTTCCCCGCGCGTTTGCGCACTGCTTCCCACCTGTGTCCCCGCTGCGCGTATGCGCACTATCCCCGCGGTCAACCAGCGCGTTCTCGCCCCCCAAGAATCCCCCGAGTTCAAGGCTTCAGACTGCTCTAAGCGGCAGTCCATTCCTTTTTCCGTTTCGTCTCACCCAACCCGGCACGAACGTCGGCATGAGGTACTAGGGCCGGAGCGGCTGATGGAGTATCGCGTGGCGGTCGACAAGTTCGGTCCGGCTCGACGTAATTCCATGGTTTTGCGGGGAATGGCTTGTTGTAGCTTGACCCATTTGGGGGAATGGGCCGACCCGTTAGTGACGAATGCTGCACAGGTTACTATTAAGACTGATCAAGAGCTGCATTTAGATTAGGAGACCCTACAAATGTGGGTGGCGGAGGCTGTGGATCGAGGAGACACTCATCTGTAGCTCTCGATGATGACGACCCGATCGAGACCCGGCTTGCACGGCGCGACGAACCCCGCGGTGCACGAAGAACGGGGTGTGAGGGGGTTGGTCGGGGTTGAGTATCTGTAGCTGGATCATGGGGGAAGCCGTGCGTAGATGGTGCTCAGGGATGTGCTTCGTGATGATGCTTGCGTGTGTAAGCGAGCCACCGGCGTTGCCGGAGATGACGAGTGCTTCCGGATCCGGTGCCATGGTGGGGACGTTCGAGACCACCGGATTGCCAATTGGATGCAGCAACGGGATTCGCGATGGCGACGAAACCGACGTGGACTGTGGCGGCTCGTGCGACAAGCGCTGTGGGATTGGGCAGGGCTGCGGATCCGACGACGACTGCGAGTCAGGCCAGTGCGGGGATGACCTGACCTGCAACGAGCCGTTCGACTGTGCCGACGGCGAAATGAACGGGGACGAGACTGACGTGGACTGTGGTGGCTCGTGCCCTCCTTGTGATGACGGACAGATGTGCGACGAGCCGGGTGACTGCACGTCGATGCTGTGCCACGGCGGGGTCTGTGGTCCTAGCTGCTCCGATGGAGAAATGAACGGGGACGAGACCGACGTAGACTGTGGTGGCTCGTGCTCGCCGTGCGACGACGGGCAGATATGCAGCGAGGATGGGGACTGCCAGTCACAGAACTGTGAGGGCGGCGTCTGCGTCGATCCCTGTAGCGACGGGGTGATGAACGGCAGCGAGACCGATGTGGATTGCGGCGGTCACGACTGTGATCCCTGTGCCGATGGGGAAGACTGCCTCGAGGACGGCGATTGTGAGTCGATGATCTGCAACCCCAAGGGCCCCATCTGTAGCG
The DNA here is from genome assembly GCA_039194325.1 of Myxococcota bacterium. Classification (GTDB taxonomy): domain Bacteria; phylum Myxococcota_A; class Polyangia; order Nannocystales; family Nannocystaceae; genus Paraliomyxa. The sequence goes on along the minus strand of JBCCWC010000025.1, from coordinate 67,915 downwards.
CGCCCGCCTGCAACGATGGGGTGATGAACGGGGACGAGACTGATCTCGACTGTGGGGGTCCTTGCGTTCTGACCTGCGAGCCGGGGCAGGGGTGCATAATTGGCGGTGATTGCGTCACCCAGGGCTGCGACGGTGGTATCTGCAACGACTTCCTCTCGGTCGATGTTGCCCCCTCGTGCTCCGATTTCGCAGGCTTTCCGGTGGGGCTAACCGCGACTGCCTCCGGTGGCTCAGGCATGTACACCTACGCCTGGACCCCCAACGACGGCACGCTCAGCGCGCCCGGCCAGGCCATGACCGATGCCAATCCCGCGAGCTTCCAGAGCTACACGGTCACCGTGGACGATGGCTTCGCCACGGCCCAGGACAGCGTGGTGGTCCTCGACTCTTCGCCGTTCGATCTGCAGAACAATTGCACGCTCTACAACGCCGACTTCAATGTCAGCCTGAGCGGCCTGCCTGCGTCGATCACCTACGACATGATGGGGACCCGGGCCTGCGAGCTCGGCAACAACGAGTTCGGCCTACATCTTTGCGAGACCGTCTCGTTCCAGAATACCCGGCTCATGGGGACCCTCGCCGTGCCCGACGATCCACAAGACGACAACGATTGGATGGGCCTGGTGTGGGGCGCTCAGAGCAACTCGAGCTTCTACTCGTTGACCTGGAAGCAGGACCCTCAGTCGGGGGATCAATTCACCCCACCGCTGACCTGTGATCCTCCCGGGGGCATCATCGTGCGCCGCGTCGACGCCCCTGATTTCGCGTCGCTGACGGCCAACGATTTCTACTGCGAGCCCAACACCCCCAACTCCACCCTGCTGCTCGGCCCAGCCGACACCACCACCGAGGGCTGGGTCGAGGGTGAGTCATACACGGTGACCATCGACTTCACCCACATCGGCAGCGACATCACGGTGACCCGCGACAGCGACATGGTGGACATCGCTACCTTCGTCGTCGTGGACAACACCTACACCAGCGGCTTCTTCGGCTCGACCACCGCCTCGCAGCAGGGAGCGTGCGCGGGTCCGTTGTTCGCCGAGTGTATATAGCGGTCGAGAACGCCCCTTCGAGCGAGCGCTCGTCACGCTCACCGCGCCATGCTTCGCTCGGAGCTTGTCTCCTCGCTCCATAGCGGCTCGGTTTCGAGCCGTGCGGGCGAGCGGCACGAGATGATCCGCAGGGCGCACCCGAAGGGCAAAATTCTCCGGAGCAGGAGACCATGCGAGTGGCTTCAGGTGCTTGGGGAGATGAATGGGCCCTCCGGCGGCCTGTGCAGTGAACTCGGGGTCCGCATCGCCAGCCGAATGGTCATGATGAATCGTCACGTCGTGTTCCAAGAGAGAGGCGAACCACGCAATGCACTGTGACCACGATGGCGGGGAACAATCATGTCCGGATACCACGGAAATGATCGATCCGTTCTACATAGTGCGGTAAGATTCAGACCCCTAGCCGAGGTACTCGTTCGGTTGACAAAACGAACATTGTAAGCTTTGCTCACGGCGTGAAGACAAAATTCTACGGAGTCATCCTGGGCGCCGCGTTGGGTCTTGGGCCCGCAACGGCAAACGCAGCCGAGGTATGGGTGGGTGACTTCGAGACGGGAGATCTGTCGCAGTGGAGCTTCTTGCTCAACAACGAGGTGAACGGCATGGATTATGCGTTCGCCCAGGAACAGACCGTAGGGGAGGGAATGTTCGCCGCGCAGATCGAGCTGCACAACGACGCGGCGTGGCCCAACGGTATCAAGCGGGTGGAGCTGCAGCACTCGCCCGGTGCCGGTCGCACCGACGAGGGGATGACCACCTGGTTTGCCTGGAGCTTCTACGTGCCCGATGTCCTGGGTGAGCCTCCCATCCAGATCGGCTACTGGGAGTCCAACAACACGTTCCAGCAGGCCATGTCGTTCGAGGTGACGGGCGAGACGATCACGTTTTCCACTCGGCGCCCCAACAACGTGGAGCAGTGGCGGGCCGAGGGGGCGATTACCGCGGGAGAGTGGCATCGCCTGGCGATGGGCGTGACCTGGTCGACCGATCCCGGCCAAGGCGCGGTCGACGTATGGTTCGACGGCGAGCAGGTGCTCGACCAAGGGCCCGCCCAGACCCTGTCGGATAACAACCCGCACTTCATCCAGCTGGGGCTGCTCCGTAACCCGTCCGATTTCGCCGACGTGCCCATCATCATCGTCGACGATGCGGTCGAGGGGGACACTCTGGAGGATGTGCGACCTGATGCGGTGCCCGGAATGGACGGCGGCAGCGGCAGCGGCAGCTCCGGCGGAAGCATGGCCGATACCTCGGGCGGAATGAACGAAGACACCACCGGGGGCGGGTCCGTCGACTCGTCCGGTGGCGGCGGAGAAACCCTCGATCCCCCCGGGACCGGCGGCGGCATGGTCTCGAGCGGCTCGACCCCGACCAGCGGCGCCACGACGGCCGGCGGCGGGGGAAGCGACGACGACGACTCGGGGGGATGCGGCTGCCGCAGCGATCGCGCTCCGTCGGGCGGATGGGCCCTGCTCTTGCTCGCGTGGATCGGCTGGCGCCGTCGGGCTCGCGCGGCCTGACTAACTCGCTAGGATATCTAACAATGCCCGTCGGACCGAGTTTTGGCGACGGGCTATACCCAGGCATCTTCGTTGGTCGAGATGCTGATTGTGTTTCTACGGCCCAATCCGCCGTAGCTCGAATTCCACGGTCTCCGCTTCACCCTCGACCGTGAACCCCCATTGCACACGCCCCTGCTCCAGAGGAATCTCGTAGGCCTGATCGCTCAAGAAGAATGTTGGCAAGACGGCCCCCGAAGATTCTTGAACAATGCTGCCGGCTACATCTGCCGCCGGAGGCTCGACCAATGTCTCGAGCTGGCATGCAATGGCCCCGACCATTCTCACCCCGGTGACGAAGAGACGATACGTGCCCGGATCTTCGATGTCGATCGTACGAAGGACCGTTGGCCCTGACTCATACTCCGCCGAACTCCAAGGATCATCACAGTCGACAACTATGTCGTGCACCCACTCGCCTTCAAGCGTGGGATCGAGCCGCTCACCCCGGCATGGGTTCCAGTGCGGATAGGACCACGGCGCGTTTGTCTCATAGTCAGCGCCGGCGTCGCCCAGTTCCATCCCATAGGTGTCCTCGAACGAAGATTCTCTTGCCAGATCGCGGATTCCTTCGACGCCGTACTCCTCGAGGAGCCACCGCGTAAAGTGACCTGCCGTGCTGTACTCGACATCCCTGCCGTCTTCAAGGCCGACAAGTGAACCGACGTCTACTTCCCCGTCGTGAGTACGACCGCTGAGCGCCTCCGCGATCCCTTCGATCCACAGCGGCTCCGGCCGCCCGAGAGGACCTGCAACCGCGTGAACGATTTCGTGCTCCAGCCCATACCAGAGGGTATGGATCTCTCCATCGCGATAGCACCCAAGAGCCCCTTCCCAGCAATGGTCAGCGACATCGGCGTAGCGGCTCCACAGCGTGATCTCGATGGGACTCTGCACCTGCACATCGAGGTTATCCTCGACATGCGCCATGGTCTCCTCAATCTGCGCAATGTTGCCGCGGCACAGCGGACGCTCGAAGGTCACCATCGCACGATCGTCGATATTCGTGACCACCCGACCACCGTCTGTCTGGCATGCCTCCACGCCAATGAGCAAGAGCGTCGCGAAGGACAAATACGGCGACCGGCGCGGGATCCGCTGGAGCTCAGGCACCATCGACGATGCAATATGTTAGCATGATGGTCGCCCAGGACTGGTATCGCCACTGGGTGACAGGCGCGATTCCTTCACTGGCGCCCGAGGGACGGCGCGAGCCTCACTTCACTCACCGAGGTAGACACGACGCAAAAGAGGGCCCCTGCCGTCGCAGGAGCCCTCGTCGTCGGTTCACGAGTGGCCGCGGCTACTGCACCGTGATCGTCACATTATCGATCAAGATGTAGTCCTGGTTGCTCGACGCATCGTTACGGAAGCGGATCTGAGCGTTGCTCGCAAAGTTGAACGCGCCCGAGCCCACCGTGATCGTCTCATCGAGGTAGGTCGTATTATTATTGAAGTCCGTGCCGCGCACGTAGTTGCCCAGCACCTGCCAGCTCGCCCCGTCGTACAGCTCCACAAAGAAGTCCTCACCGCTCTCCATGCTATAGGCGCGGTAGTCGAACTCGATCTGAAGCACGTTGTAGGCGCTCAGATCGAAGGGATCGGAGAAGAACGAGGAGGCCGAGCCGGAGTTGTCGGTCACGCCGCCCCAGTAGGTGCCCAGGTAGTTGTAGCGGGCCGCGTCGCCGCCCCCGTCGTTGTAAAAGCCCCAGCCGGACTCGAAGTCGGTGAAGTCGATGACCGCCGAGCAACCCGGAGCCCCGACGCAATCAGAGTCGGCACAGTCGGCGTTGCCGTCGCCGTCGTCGTCGATCCCGTTGTCGCAGATCTCGGGCTGCGGGGCGCAGCCGGGCGCGCTCTGGCAGTCGGCATCGTTGCAATCGACGTCGCCGTCGCCGTCGTCGTCGGTGCCGTCGTTGCAGTTCTCGGGGGTGGCGCAGGCGGGCGTACCCAGGCAGTCGACATCGGCGCAGTCGGTGTTGCCGTCGCCGTCCTCGTCGGCCCCGGTGCCGCAGACCTCCAGCCCGGCGCCGCCCGCCGTCACCTCGAGGAACGCCGCGCCGGGGGCCCCCCAGTTGCCGTCGGCGTCGCGAGCCTCGACCATCACCAGGTACTCCCCGGGCGCCCAGCCGCTGGTGTCGATGGTGGCGGTCAGGCCCTCGGAGGTCTCGTTGAAGCTGCCATCGGTGGCCGCCATCGCGGTCAGCGGTGCGCCCGACCACGACGCCTGGTCGATGGTGTAGCGGGCTGCCGCTACATCTTGGGTGGGCTCGTTACCCCAGCCGTTGCTGTCGTAGCGGGTGTCGTCGCCGGTGGCGGTCAGGGTGACCGTGGTGCCGGCCGGGACCGGCGAGGCCGAGACCGTCACCCCCACCGCATCGGGGCCCAGCGGCGTCTGGTAGGGTCGACGCGCCGCCTTGAACGCCTCGCGCAGCGCGGGGATGTTGTCGGGCACGATCGTCGACTCGAATACACCGCAGCTCTGGAAGAAGGACGTGCCGATCTCGAAGGTATAGGCGGCCACCCCCAGCTCGCCGTAGGCCCAGTCGTCGGTGCCGCCGCTGGCCGAATACAAGCACACGGGCGCCTGACAGATCTGGTACCCGTTGTGGTAGCCAAACTTGCGCCCCAGCGTGCGCAGCCCCTCGAGGTTGGGCGCCGAGGTGGCCGCATACCCAAACGGGTACAGCACCAGCTCGCTGTACGAGTGCACGGAGATCATCACCCCTTCGGTGTCGGGAGGAGCAGGGTCGTTGACGTTGGGCCCGCGCTGGTCGTCGAAGATCGAGCTCATATACGACTGCAACGCCTGCACCTCGGGCTCGCTCGCCGGCCCCGGGCCGCGGTAGGTGAGGTTGCAGGGGTTGGTGCTGGTCCCCGCCCCGCCCCAGCCAAACGAGCTATTGCGGTTGAGATCCACGCCGTCTTGGCTGCCCGAGGTGGGAGGGTTGGAGCAGTTGCCCAGGTCGGTGTTCTGGTTCTTGCGCTGGGTGTAGCCCTGCTCGGCGATCTTGCGCCCGTCGGGGTTGGCCTGGGGCACTACGTGCAGCTCGTAGTTGTCCAGCAGCCAGGTCGCTTCGGGATCGGTGCCATAGTCTTGTACCAGCTGCTCGGTAAAGCGCATCACCAGCTCGGCGGTGGCCAGCTCGCGGGCGTGGATCGCCCCCATCAAGAAGAACGGCGGCTTGGGCCCCGCGATGCTCTCGTTGGTGACGACGATCGCCTGGATGTCGTAGCCGGCTGGCCCACCCGGTTCGGTCTTGTTCCAGGAGTCGCCGATGTCGATCACCTCCACCAGGCCCGGGTAGTCCGACTCGAGCGTGGCCATCGTGTCCTCGGTCTCCTCCACCGTGCGGTAGCAGGCGTAGTTGGGGATCGAGCGAAAGCCCCCCACACCGAGCAAGCGGCCGAGCATCGAGGTGGGCTGCTCCTGCACCTCCACCGTGAAGCCTTCGGCCACCAACTGTTCATACTCGGCGGGCTCGACCAGCGCGGCTACGTAGCCTTCGTCGCGATCGGCATGCTCGAGCAGGTCGAGCTGTCGGGAGAAACGCTCGATGTTCTCCGGAGTCTCATAGTAGACATGGACCAGCATCGTGGCGTCGACCGGCGCAGCATCGAGCGCCGTGTCGGCGGCGTCGGCCACGTCGTCCGGTGGGGGTTCGCTGGTGGTGCAAGCCGCGGCAGTCAGGGCGAGCAGGGGGAGGGGACAGAGGCGTGAGCGCATGGTCAGTGGTGTACCGGGGATCCCCTTATTTTGCACAGGTGTTCAGATGTAGGTTTGGTGAATTAATACAAGTAAAATCAGAAACTTCGATTACCTAGTGAATTGGTCTCTCACTTGGGCGGGTTGGTCACTTGCACTCAATCCAGAGCCCGCAGGTATTGCGCGTTGGTCCCATCACCAAGCGCACACGCTCTAATCACGATTGTTGCAGTTCGATTCGCAGCGGTCGTCCATGCTTCCGTAGATGTGGAATCGTTGGCGTGAATTGGCGATGATGATGGCGAGGGGGCGCGGGGCGATGAGCGTTGGTCGATCAAAGTGGGGGGCGCTGGCCCTGGTGACGTCTTGGGTCTCCATGACCGCGTGCCCGGGCGACGACGTAGTGAGCGGAACCGGCGACGGGACGACGAGCGGGAGCGACAGCGGTAGCACCACTGAGCTCACCGCAGTGGATGCGACCGCGACCGGGCCGGTGTCGACCACGGCCATGGGCTCGGGCGAGGGCACCGAGTCGTCGGGCGGGTCGTCGGGCGGATCTTCGAGCGAGTCCACCGCGGATCCCGACTCGTCCGGACCCGGAGAGATCTGCGGCAACGACGTGGTCGAGGGCGCGGAAGAGTGCGACGGTGCTGACTTGGCTGGTGAGGATTGCGTCTCGCGAGGCTTCGACGATGGCGTGCTCGGCTGCGGCCCCAATTGCGCCTTCGATACCTCTGGCTGCGTGTCGTTCGTCTGCGGCGACGAAGTGATCGAGGGCATGGAGGTCTGCGACGGCGCGAGCCTGGCAGGTCAAGATTGCATCAGCCAAGGCTTCGACGCGGGCACACTCGGTTGCCTGGCCGATTGCTCGGGATTCGATACGGCCGGCTGCATCACGTTCAGCTGCGGCAACGATCTCATCGAGGGCATGGAGATCTGCGACGGCATGAACCTGGCCGGTGAAGATTGCACGACCCAGGGCTTCGACTTTGGCTCCCTGGGCTGCGCGGGCAACTGCATGGCCTTCGACACCAGCGCCTGCGACGACTACGTGGGGGATTGCTGCGCCGACAACGGCACCCCGGGGTGCGGGAGCTCGGGGTGCAGCGCGGCGATCTGCGCGGCCGATCCGGCCTGCTGCGCCAACCCGTGGGATGGCACGTGCGCAGCGGCGGCCATCGCCGACCCGGCCTGCCAGGGCGTGGGCGGCTCATGCCCGGGCCCCGGCCCCGCCGAGTGCGACTGCTGGGTGCCGATGGGCTACGCGACGATCCAGTCGGCCGAGGACGATCTGAGCTGCTCGTTCATCTGTGTGTCCCCGGGCAACTACCCGGAGAACGTGGTCATCGATCGCGATCTGACCGTGATGGGGATCGGGGTCGGCGACAAGATCGTCGATGGGGGAGCGGCCGGGAGCACGTTCACGATCTCCGCGGGAGCGGTAGCGCTCGTCGATCTGAACATCGTGGGCGGCGAGGCGACCCAGGGAGGCGGGATCTACAGCACGACCACGCTGCTGCTCGAAGGCGTGCAGGTGCAGGGCAACCTCGCGACCGGCAACCCGGGGCAGGGGGGCGGGATCTACAGCACCGGCGATCTCACCCTGGACGGCACGACGGTGGCGATGAACACCGCCGAGGGCATGGGTGGGCTCGCGCAGGGCGGCGCGATCTGTGCCGACGGAGGCTCGGTGACGGTCATCGGGGCAAGCACGATCGAGGACAACCAGGCGGTCGCCGTCGCGAACAACGGCGCCACCGCCGAGGGCGGGGCGATCTGGTCCGACGGGGCTATGGTGATGGTCGACGAGGCCAGCGCCCTCACACAGAACGCGGTGATCGCCGAGACCAACGGCAATGACGGGGCGACCGCCTTGGGCGGGGGCGTGTTCTTCGAGTTTTTGAGCAACACCACGCTCACCCTGGCCGGGGGCTCTCAGCTCACCGACAACACCGCGTTCGCGAGCTCGGTGGGGACGGGAGACACCGACGCGCGAGGCGGCGGGGCCTACTTGCAGTACACGACGATGCTCGTCGATGGCAGCAACGTCGAGGACAACCGGTCCATCGCCAACGCGGGCATGGCTGATTTCGCGGACGCCCGGGGAGGCGCGGTCTTCCTGGGATCCAGCGCGACCGCCCTGGACGTGATCGACTCCAGCTTCATCGGCAACGAGGTCAACGCGACCGCAGCGCTCAGCGCCTCGGCCGACGGTGGAGCGATCTACGGGACCGTGGGCACCGCGACCGATACCAAGGTCATCTCGCTGACGACCAGCACCCTCGAGTCGTCGGTTGCGATGGCCGAAGTGCCGGGGAACATGTTCGGGGGGTCGTCCGACGGGGGCGCCGTCTACATCACTGGCGGTACGGGGAACTCCAACATCACGCTGTTGCTTCTGCGGAGCACGGCCAACGACAACCACGCGGTGGCGGGTGGCAGCGCCCGTGGAGGGCTCGTGTACGCGCGCACTGGCACGGGGGACGCGATCGGCAACGTCATCGTCACCAACAGCACCGTCAGCGGCAATTCCGCGGAGCAAGGCGGGGCCATATTTGGCGAGACCGGCACCGGCTCTGCGATCGTCAACGTGGAGCTCAGCAGCTCGACGCTCACGCTCAACTCCGCGACCGCAGGGGGGGCGCTATACCTGGACGAGGGGATCTCCCTGTCCCAGGTGCTCCCCGTCATGCGCAATACGATCCTCTACGGCAACGTCGCGGGCACGGGCCCCGACTGCCGCACGCTGGATACGTCGATCGACTCGGTCGGCTACTCCCTGTTTGGCTCGCAAGCCGACTGCATCGTCACGGGGGCTCAGACCGGTGATCTGCTCGGTCTCGATCCCCAGCTGCTCGGGCTCGCGGCCAACGGGGGCCCCACGCTGACCCACGAGATCCCGGCCGTCAGCCCCGCCCACGACGCGGGTGACCCCGCGGGCTGCGTCGACGACAGCGGCCTGCTCCTCGTGACCGACCAGCGGGGCCTGGGTCGGGAAGGCAACGGGCGCTGCGACATCGGAGCGTTCGAGGTCCAGCCCTGAGCTCGGCTCGGCCCGGCTCGGCTCGGTTCGGCCCAGCTCGGCGGGAGCACTGTGGTGGGGTTGCGGTCCCACTGCTTCTAGCCCGGGCTCGACGGCGTTCTACGCCGCGCTTGCGTTCGTCACCGTGCGGGGGAACGATCGACGCATGAGGCTCGTCTCCGTTCTTCCGGCCATGCTGCTCGGGCTCGTCGTGGCTTGTGACGGATCTCCGCCCGCGCCGGTGGGCCCCGCGAACGTCACCCCGCCGGCCGATCTCGAGTCGGCCCAGACCCCGTCGCCTGCAACCGTCAAGGATCCCTCGGTGCTCCCCGATCGCTCCGTTCCGGTCGTGCCCGGGGCGCTCCACTTCTCCCGCGACATGTTCAGCGACCGGATCCCCACGTGGACCCGACAGCTCGCGCCCTTCGTGGGTCGACCCGACCTCCACTACCTCGAGATCGGCGTGTTCGAGGGCCGCTCGGTGGTGTGGATGCTCGATCACGTGCTTACCCACCCGTCTGCTCGGGTCACGGCCATCGACATCTTCCCGGCCGATCTTCGGCAGACCTTCCTGGCCAACGTGCAGCGAGCCGGGCACGCGGACAAGGTCACCACCATCGAGGGCGCCTCCCAGGCGGAGCTGCGCAAGCTCCCCCTCGACTCGGTGGACATCGTCTACATCGACGGCTCTCATACCGCCGACGACGTGCTCGCCGACGCGGTGCTCTCGTGGGGGTTGCTCCGCCCCGGCGGGGTGATGATCTTCGACGATTTCATGTGGGTGGGGCGAGGGGGCAAGAACCTGCTGCCCCCCGAGCTGCGACCCGCTCTGGGCGTCTCTTCGTTCATCGCCAACTACCGCAACGAGATCGAGGTGCTGCACAACGCCTACCAGGTGGTGATCAAGAAGATCGCCAATCCCTGTCACTCCAAGCACTACTGCACGCCGGTGGGGTCCTATGTCTATCATTGGCGCGCGTCCAAGCTCGTCACGCCCGATACGGGGGCCGAGGTGCCGCTATCGGAGGTCGAGCGTGGCTTCATCGAGCGGATCGCCCAGTCTCGTCCATTTGGCCAGGTGGGCTACTCCGTCGAGCCGGAGCTCGCGGCCGATCCCGCGTATGTCGAGATGGTCGCGCGCCTGGGCCTCGAGCTGGTCGAGCCCGTCAACCCGCTGTCGGCCGTGGACCGTCGCAACCTGCTGGGGACCCACACCTGCGGACCTTGAGAAGGGCGACTAGGCGCTCGGCCGATCCTCCTCGAGCCTGCGGATCTCCGCGACCATCGTCTGCGTGACCTGATGCAGCACCACGGCGCTCGAGTTCGGCTCGGCCCGCGGTAGCTCGAGCTCGGGTGAGCGGGAGGCGTAGGGCCGGCTCTTCCAGTATGCGGCGGCGCCCTGGGGCGCGTGGGCGTTCTCGGGCGGTACCGGCCACCAGTCCACCGGCTCGAGCCCCAGACCGTCGAATGCCCGGCGTGCTCGCTCGGCGATGGGCAGGGCGGCCACGGGGCCCTCGAGGGCATCGACCGCGTCGGCGTAGCGACAAAGGGCGTGGGCCCGTGCAGCCACGTTGTTCATCGCCGCGAGGTTGTCGAGGGACTGCTGCGCGTAGGTGTGCATCAGCTCGGGATTGGCACCAGTCGCTCCCCATACGTGCGCACACCCCATCAGGCATAGCGCACGAGCGTATTGGTCGTCGTGCGTTTCCCTCAGGCCCTGTTCGTAGTTACTCAGGGCCCCGTCGAGGTCGCCCTTGACGAACAGCACATCGCCGATGCAGGGCTGCACCCACCGTCGCCCGGCGGCCACGCCCTGCCGTCTTGCGCTCTCGATGGCGTGCTCGAGCAACAGCTGCGCCCGCTGCAGGTGCCCCACGTGGAACTGATGACGGCCGGCGCACAACAGCGAGAGGGTCCGGTACAGGCCGTCGATGCCGTGCTGCTCGGCCATCGCCAGGGCCTCGGTGCTGCTCAGCACCCCGGTGCGCCAGTCGTGCATGCACTCGGCCCCGAGGGCGGCATAGCAAAGCGCGGCCGCCTGTCGCACCGGGTCGCCGAGCTCGTCGGCGATGTGTGATCCCTGCTGCAAGTGGGTTCGCGCCTCGTCGAACTTGCCCATGAAGCCGAGCGACACGCCCAGGACCCCCAGCGAGTGGCACAGCTCCACGGGCTCGCTCTGCGCCGCGGCCAGCTCGCAGCCTCGGGCCAGCGTCGCCGTGGCCTCGCCGATACGCCCCGCCATGTACAGGGCCCGACCCACCAGGTTGGCCGGTAAGACTCGGATCCGCGCGTTGTCGAGGGTGTCCTCGGTGCGTGCAAGGCAGCGCCGGCTCAGTACCATCGCCGGCTCCATCTCGCCTCGTAGGTAGTGAAGCCGAGCGAAGGCGCTGTCGAGTGCTGCATCGTTGTCGAGCCCCAGCTCGGCCAGCGCAGCCGCGCCCGCGCGCACTACCGCGAAGGCCTCCTCGATGTTTCCCAGCGCACCGGCCACTCGGGCATACTCACAGATCGCTTCGTGCAACAGCCCGGTCCGGTACTCGTGGTCGGACACCTCGGGGGACAGCTCGATCACCCGCCGAAAATGCCGCGCGGCGTCGGCTAGCTCGCACAGTGCGTCGGCGTACCACGCTGCTTGCCGATGGGCTCCCACCGCGCGCGAGAGGTTGCCCGCCAGCTCCAGGTGATGGGCCAGCCGGCTCGGAGGGCCCGCCATCAACCGTAGCTGCTCGGCGATCGCAGAGTGGATCTCGCGGGCGGCATCGGCGTCCCATTCGGCGGCCAGCTGCTCCGCCAGAACTTCGTGGGCCAGTGAGCACTGGCGGCCATCCAGCTGCAACAGACCCAGCGCATGAGCGTCGAGCACGGCTTGCCGGACATCGCTCCTTGTGAACAGGCCCAGCGACACCAGGCCCAGCAGCTCGTCGAACTCGAAGGTTCGCCCGCACAAAGCTCCGGCGGCCAGCACCCGGCGGACCACGGGGTCCAGCTGCGTGAGCCGCTGCTCGAGCAGCTCCACCACGATCCATGGGGGCACATAGGTGCGCAGCCGTGGCTCGTCGAGTAGCACCTCGCCTTGGGGTTGCCGGTGGGGTTGCCGGTGGGGTTGCCGGTGGGGTTGCCGGTGGGGTTGCCGGTACACGCAGCGGCGCAGCTGCAGATCGGCGGTGACCGACACCGCGGCCATCGGGATCCCCGACGAGAGCACAGGCACATACTGCTGTAGCCGCTGCAAGACCGTGAGATCGTCGGTGGTCAGCAGCGCTTGCAGCAGCGCCTGGTTGTCGGTCGCCTCGAGGTTGCCCAGCTCGATCACGTGGGCCCGACCCGCCCACGACAGTGGTTCTCGGCTGCTGAGCAGGAGCATGACCCCCGGATGCGAGTCGCTCGAGCCCGCCGCGAGCACCGAGAGCACCTCGGGGTGGGCCCACTGCAGGTCCTCGATCACCAGCAGCACCGGCCGCTCCTTGGCCACCACCTCCAGCATCACCAACACCGCGCGGGTGACCGCCTCGACGCTGGGGCGAGTCGCCGGCTCGACCACCGGCACGGTTCCTTGGGGCTGTGCCTCGGGGACCAGCCCGATGAGCACCCCTTCGAGCGGGCCCAAGGCCTCGCGTGCGGCCCGGGCCAGTCGGTGCCACTGCGGCTGGGCTCGTAGCTGCTCGGCCAGGTGTCCCGCTGCCTCGCGGATCACCCCAAAGGGCAGCAGGTCGCCCGACTCGCGGCAGCGTGCGTAGGCCACCAGCGCTTGTTCCTCGGCGTGTTGATCGAGGAAGTGATCGATGAACGCGCTCTTACCCATTCCCTGGGCTCCGAGCACCAACGTGGCCGGGGTCCAGTTCTCGCGAGCTTGCGCCCAGTGCTCGCGCAGGGTGGCCAGGGCCGCCTGGCGCCCGAAGAGCTCGGTGACCTCGACGGGTCGCGACGGCGGGAGCATGGTTTGTTCGGCCGGCCCGTCCGCGGGCAGTGCCGCCCCGTCCCCGGAGAGCGCGGCAAAATAGAGCCGCTGAGCTTCGCTGGCCAGCAGCGCCATCGGGGGCCGTGCCTCGGGGTCCACCGCCAGCATCGCTTGCACGAGCTCGAGGACCGGTTGCGGTGTACTGGCCAGGCTCGCGATGTTCAGCGTGGGTTGCTCGATCACCTTGTGCCGAATTTGAGTGTCGAGCCCCCCCGAGGCGCCGTAGGGCAGCACGCCCGTGAGCATCTCGTAGAGCGTTACCCCCAAGGCGTACACGTCCATGCTGGGGTGTAGCTCGGCGTGGCTAAAGCACTCCGGCGCCATATAGGCGAGCGTGCCGGCGATCACCCGCAGTTCGCCCCGACCGGCCCGGGCCAGGCGCGCGACCCCGAAGTCGAGCACCTTGATGTTCGGAGGGTGTCGAGCCGTGATGAGGATGTTGTCGGGCTTGAGGTCCAAGTGGAGCACCCCTTGCGCGTGGCAATACGCCATCACTTCAGCCACTCGCTCGACGATCGACAGTGCTTCGGTCGGATCGAGCCGATCGTGCTCCTCCAAGTGCTTCGACAGTGTCGCCCCCGAGATCAGCTCCATCACCAGGTAGAGCCGGCCGTCGGGCAAGAAGCCATAGCCGTGGGTCTTCACCAGGCTCGGGTGGCGTAGTCGCAGCAGCGCCTCGATCTCGTTGTTCAGCAGCCTCAGCCCGGTGGTGGGCATGGCCTCGGTGACCTCGTGCGCCACCTTGATCGCCAACGGCTCTCCTTCGGCCGTGCGGGCCTGGTACACGCACGCGAACCCGCCCTCGCCGACGATCTGCTCGATGATCAAGTCACCGACGCGATCGCCACGCGCAAGCTGGTTCGACATAGGGTTGTTCACGCTAACACGGGAAGCGGGACGCGGTGCGGGTTCTTACCCCATTGGGGTCTAGAACGTCGTCTCACCGCGTGAGTGTCCGGACATGGGCCAGGCCATACGCACTGGAATTCAAGGCCCCGGCTGGATGGCGCACTACGGCGCGGAACTCGTCTTGTCATTCGAAAGCATCTTCAGACTCGGGCGCCTCCGTCGACGTCGTGCTTGTATACCAGCGTCTACCGCCACGAGGCGCTAGCCCCTCTTGACATACAGCTCGACTCGATCGACCGGCGTGCTGTTGGGCCCGGGCACCTGATCATTCCCGTACGCGATGTTGGAGCCGATGGAGTACCACCAGTTGCCGTGCCCCACGCTGCCGTCGATGAAGGTTTCGGCCCTGGACGAGCGGGCCAGCCCTCCCCAGTGGTTGTCGGTCCAGCTGATGTCGACCGCCTCGTAGCCGTCGACGCGCTCGGTCGTGGTCGCCGGGTTGGAGCTCTGCTTCCACTCGTTGACTTGGCCCGGCACCCCCGGATAGACCAGCCTGAAGTGGAGCTTGCCGTCGGCTCCCCGCATGTCTTCGAGCTCATGGAGTCGGGAGTACTTGGCCACCGACGCGGGGTCTGCGTTGTCGTTGGTCTGCAAGGCCTCGGCATCGCCGCTGAAGAACCCTCCGCTGACGTCATGCTTGAATACCAGCGTCCAGCGCGGGAAATCTCCCTTCACGTAGAGCTCGACCCGATCGACCGGCGTGCTGTTGGGGCCGGGCACCTTGTGGTCCCCGTATGCGGTGTTGGAGCCGATGGAGTACCACCAATTGCCATGCCCCACGCTGCCGTCGATGAAGGTATGGGCCTCGGATGAGCGGGCCAGTCCTCCCCAGTGGTTGTCGGTCCAGCTGATGTCGACCGCCTCGTAGCCGTCGACGCGCTCGGTCGTGGTCACCGGGTTGGAGCTCTGCTTCCACTCGTTGAACCGATCGGGCACTTCGGGATAGACCAGCTTGAAGTGAAGCTTGCCGTCGGCGCCCCGCATGCTCTCGAGCTCGTCGAGCCGGGAGTACTTGGTGACCGAGGTCGGGTCTGCGTCGGCGTTGACCTGCTGCGCCTCGGCGTTGTCGGTGAACAACCCTCCGCTGATGTCGTGCTTGAACACCAGCGTCCAGCTGGTCCCGATGGGCGGAAAGACGATCTTGTCGCTGTGGAGGTACTCGCGGCTCAGCACGCGGTAGAGCTCGAGGATCTTGGCCTGGTGCGTCGGATCGACGATCTCGTAGCTCCCGTCGGCATTGAGCTCGAGGACGCCGCTGATGGGCCGTTCGACGTATGAGCCCGGGATCTCCTCGTTCTTGGTCGTTGTCTCGGGCTCGAGCCGCGAGAATATATAGTCGAACACTGGGGTACTGCTCGGGGCTCCGCTGCGGTCGCGAAACGCCCCGAGTGACGTAGCGAGCAATTTGCACGTGAGCTTGTACTCATAGGCCGCATCGCAGGCCGAAGCGGCGGCGCGCCCTCGACCTTGGCTGAGCGCTGTGTACATCTGGCTGAAGTTGTGCTCGCGTCGAGGGCCCGGCTCGGCGCGAAGCTGCGAGGCGATGCTGATCGAGTCATTGTCTGGCGGCGTGACCCCGGCGATGTCGAGCACGGTGTTGTAGACGTCGATGATATGAACGGGCCCGCCCACCGAGCGTGGCGCGGCTTGGAGGTAGCAGGCTTCGCCGCCCTTCATCAGGCCCCCATCGGCCACGAGCATCGGGATGTGGACCCCACCGACCGACTCCGTGGACTTGTCGTCACCGATCCGTTCATCTATGCTAGCGCCACTGTCGGGATCGATGTCTTGGGTGCCGTTATCACCGACGAAGATCACCACCGTGTTGTCGAGCTCATCGTCAATGTGGTGCAGCAGGTCGCCGAGGTAGTGATCCATCGACTCTAGCATCGCGACCAGCATCTCCTGGCTTGTGGGCTCGGTGGGCTCGGTGATTGTGCTCGGCCGGAAGCTCCTGGGGGGTGGCACGTGGAGCGGGTCGTGTGGCGTGATCAGGCTGAGCGCGACACACCATGGTCCCTTGCTCGCGTTGTCGGTGATCCACCGCTTGGTGTCCTCGATCTGATCCTCGGTCGCGTATAGGCGCTGACCCTGGCGTACACGCTCCTGGGGGCCGAGGGGGTCGTTGGCCGTCCCGTCGTCCGCTATCGTGTCCTTCTCCCAAATGAAGAAGCGCAGGTCCGGGTTGTTCTGCAAGAACTCCTCGTTGTACTGGGACTTCAGCGCTTCGGTCGCGGCCGCGCACTTGGCGGGTTGACTGCTGCTGGTGGCGTTTTGTAGTCGATCCCAGCCCACCCGTGAGGTCGGCGGCGGGAACCCGTACTGCTGGATTCCGTCCTGGCGAAGCCCGCCGCGAAAGACCCCGGCGAAGTGGTCCCAGCCCCACTGCACGGGGGTCTTGCCCGTGCGGTCGCTGTTGGTGGGGGTCGGCGGTAGACCCAGATCCCACTTGCCAAACATGGCACAGCGGTAGTCGGCCCCCGCCTTGAGGGTCTGAGCGAGCGTCCGGATCGTCTCACCGTCGACCGTCTGGGCCGGCAGGTCGTCACCACCACCGGTGGGGTAGCCTAGCGTCGTCTTCCACGCCTGCATCCCCGTCCACAGGCTGGCCCTGGTCGGCGTACACACGGGGTGGGCCCAGGCGTGCTGGAAGTGTACGCCACTTTCTACCAGGCGGCCGAAGTTCGGCAGCGCAACCGGGCCGGCGGTGTCGCTCGGCCCAATGACATGCGCACTCACGGTCTTGGCCTGCGGATCGACACGAAAGGCATCGACGCCGATGTCGTCGGCAAGAATGATGAGAATGTTGGGAGTGGCCATTCGCGGTACCTCGTGTGCGTATTTCGTGGTAATTATCGGCTGTACCAAATTGTGAGTAATGCCGATGAGATAGACTTGCCCTACGGCAGGGGCGATCGATGGAAGGATGAGGTGAATCGGGGTGGTGGGTCGATTGCAGGCGATTGCAGACGATTGCAGGCGATTTCAGGCGACCTCCCAGGCGACCTCCATCATGATCGAGCACGATAGTGAGAAGAATGGATCGGTCGAGGTGGTTGTTGCCCGCCACCTTCAGCTCGGCATCGTCGTCGACCTTCTTACGACACCCCGCGCAGCAGGCGAGGCGTATTGTCGCCCTTGCGGCGGAGCGCCAGCCACGATACGTAGCGGCCTTGCCCGGTGGTACTCTCAGAAGAAGGGGACGTTGATCTGCGGCCGATCGACCAGCATGATCGCGCTGCCCTTCTCGCTGATGTCGCCGTGTGCGTCGGGATCGTCTATGACCGGTGTGGATCGACAACGGTCGCTCGAGTCGATATTGTGCGCCGGGTCACACGGCAGGAGGGAGTGACCATGGCACCGTCGCAGAAGATCCTGATCGCAGGTGGGGGAATCGGAGGCTGCGCCGCAGCGCATGCGCTGCGGCGCAGGGGCTTTATGGTCGAGGTCTTCGAGCGAAGCCCCGAGATCAAGGAAGTCGGAGCAGGGCTGAGCCTATGGCCCAATGCTACCCGGGTGCTGCGGCTGTTGGGGTTGGGGCATATCGTCGAACGACTGGCGGGCCCCTTTGTCGACTCAGCGATCTTCACTGCTAGAGGCGATCTCGTCACGAGGAATCCTGCGACGATCTTCAATGATCGGTATGGTGATCCGCTCATCCTCGTGCATCGAGCGGAGCTATTGGATGCCCTCATCGACGTGCTGGGCCCCGACGTCGTTCGTACGGGCGCTCGCTGCGAAGGCTTTGCCCAGGATCGTGAGGGGGTGACATTGCGGCTGGTCGGGGGCGAGGAGGTTCGGGGCGACTTGTTGATCGGTGCCGATGGTATTCGCTCGGCGGTTCGGCGTGAGCTGGGGTTGCCCACACGTACGCGCTACGCCGGCTACACGTCGTGGCGCGGGATCATGCGGCTGGCCGACAGCGGCCTCGATGTCGATGATGATTTTTGGGGCTATTACTTGGGCGAGGGCAAACAAGTCGGGATCTCTGCGCTCTCTGGGGGCCGGGTGTACTGGTTTGCTACCAAGAACACAAAACCCGGGGGACACGGCAGCCCCGACGGACACAAGAGCGATCTGCTCGCTCTTTTGACCCACTGGCCCAAGGCGGTACGACGGATCGTGGGGGCAACCCCGGCAGATGTAGTCATGAGGAACGACATCATCGACCTGAAGCCGGTCAAGCGATGGGGCGAGGGGCGCGTGACTCTGCTGGGCGACGCGGCCCACGCCGCCACACCCAACATGGGCCAGGGGGCGTGCATGGCCCTGGAGGATGCGCTGATCCTGGCCCAGTGTCTGTCGGGGTCTTCCGATCTCGTCGCTGGGCTACGTGACTATGAGAGCCGGCGTATCGCCCGGGCCAATAGGATCGTCGCGCGATCGTGGTGGACGGGCAAGCTGTTCCAGCTCGATAGTCGCGTCTTGTGCTGGTTGCGCGATCGCTTCGTGCTCCGGGCGCCCATCGACCAACGCCTCGAGCAACTCGATTGGTTGCTCGCAGAGCCGTTCGTCGAAGCAAAGAGCATCGGCGCGGCGATGGGGGTGTCGCCGTAGCCGTTGTTCTCGGCCCCGACGCGCTCGATACCCGAGCGGCATGGCGCTCTCGAGTCACTCACCCGCTCAGGTCGTCACGCCGTAGATCCAGCTGACCCTGTGAGTCTCGCTGGAACGTCAGCACGCGTTGGCTCGGCTGATCTTCGGCGATGAAGGCTTCGATCGGCCCGAACACCTTCCGCAGCTGAGCTTTGCTGCACGTGGGGAGGAAGGCCCGCAGCACACGGGGGTCGTAGAAGCGAAATAGGAGCTTGCGGCGGTCTTCTGACGTGACGTAGTTGAGGGTCCGCAGATGGCGGCGGGTCGCTTCGAGTGAGGTGGTGCAGCGCAGCACGATCCCCCATGAGTTGCCCCAGCCCTCTTCGTAGAACATGCGGGTGAAGCGAGAGTTGGCGTCGAGGCGCACGAGGTAGGGGGCCGCGCGGGCGAGCACGGGGGGCAGGCGCCCGTCGTAGAGGCATGCCCAGTCCTCGCCGGCCCGGGTCGCCATCGGCTGGATCTGGCTGGAGCGCGCGCCATCGACCACGCAGTATTGTCCCCATTGCTCGGGGGGGCAGCCACCCCAGTCCGACTCGAGGGTGCGGCGAATGACGCGATCGACGTTGAGCTCGGCCATGGTCTGGATAGTCGGTCTGGATAGTCGGTCTGGATAGTCGGTCTGCTCGTCAGGGCATGGGCAGCGGCGCACCGCGGTAAGTGAGGAAGGGAGGCGGCGGCTGGCTGTAGGTCACGCCCAACGTCTGGGTGCAGAAGACCTCGGCCTTGGTATAGTCGGATTCTTCGATGATGTTGTTGGGGTACAAGATCGGCTGATCTGGGTAGTGATAGAGGAGTGCCTCGAGCACGTTGAGCCGCACCGACTTCTCGAAGGCGCCGGGCACCGAGAAGATTAGCGGGGTGCGCAGGCGCTCGGCCACGGCGCGCAGGCTTCGAGGGGTGCCGATGAGGGCCAGCGAGCCCAGCGTGCGGGTGACGGCCTCCGCGTCGGCGCGGGTCTCGGCTTGCTCGAGCGCCTCGAGGAATCGATCTTCTTGGGTGGTGTCGCCCAGCGCCGCGTGGGCGATCTGTGCCTCCTCGGCGCCTCGCCAGCGCGTCGTGCCCACCAGGTACTCGACCACCGGCTTGGCCGGGTCGGGCTTGGCCTTGGCGACCAACAAGAACGCCTCCTCGCTGGGACCGCGGTCGAGGGCCTGGGTGAAGATGTCCCCATGGGGTGCGAGCTGGGCGGGCGTGACGAGCTTGCGCAGGGCACTCATCGCGGCCTCCCGCGCCAGATCGGGCTGGTCACGGCCGGCGATCTGAACGAGCAACGAGATCGTCCGGGGGTGGCGGAGCACCTCGGCACCGGCTGGCTTGAGCGAGTCGGTGCTGAGCGCGACGTCGACCATCAGAGTGACGAGGTTCTCGGTGACCGCCGCGCTCGCGTGGGGCAGCGCCTTTTCGATCCGTTCGAGCTCGGCCGGGTCGGGCTCGCCGTTGGTGATCATGCCCTGGGCCGGAGGGGTGAAATCCTCCCCGCGCTCGAAGGCGTTGATGTACTGCTGGGCGTTCGACATGGAGTGCTCGTCGGGGTCGGGCGTGGAGCGCGGCGGGGCGTGGGCGTCGGTCTGCGGGTGGGTGGGGGCGGTGCAGGTGCACGAGGTGCACGAGGCGGCAACCAACAGGACAAGCAGCGCCGCTGGGCGTACCCAGGGGTTCATCGCGGGATCTTCTCCCACTGGTTCTCGGTGCCGGCGGTGTAGTTCTTGTTGCGTGGGCAGTATCGAAGGCGGTAGTCGGTCCACGCCTGTGAGAAGTGCATGAAGTTGGTGGTGTCGACGATGTCCGCCAGCGTCAGCGCTCGGTGGCCCACCTCGTGCGGGATCGTCCACTTGATCGTGCTCAAGCTGGTGGTCCCCTCGATGATGATGATCGGATCCGAAGACCATCCCGCGGCGGGAAACTCCAGCGGCTCGCCGGCGGCGTGCGCCTTGGTCAGCGCAGCGCCGAGGGTGATCGTGCTGCCCGAGGTGCTGGCGACGGTGACGTTCTCCAGCGACGCTCCCGTGCCCAGCGGGGTGGTGCGACCCGCGGGATAGCTAAAGACCCCGCCCGCGGTCACGGTGATGGTCGTATCTCCCACCGCGGCGGCGGCGGCGAGGTAGTAGCAGGACTTCATGCCGCGGACGATCGCGACGCGGACCTTGGTGCCGGTGCCGGTCATCGCGGCCTTGATCGCGTTGAGCTCGGCTCCGCCCCCGCTCGCGATGTCGTAGGTCAGCGCTCCGTTGCCGTCGAGGTCGTAGCGCACGTCCGTCATTGCGTTGGCGGGGTCGTAGTTGGTGATGTTGAACTTGACGACCGCTTCCTTGAGCTTCCCGTTGACGGTCGCGGTGTGCGCTCCGTAGTCGGCCGCGGCGTGGGTGAGGTTCGTGCCCGCCACGGTGCTGTCGTGGATCTTGGCGACGACCACGTCGACGACCTTCTCCTTGTAGACATGGATCTGGATCTGGGCAAATGACGTGGCGCTGGGGCACTTGCACTTGGCGTGCAGCGGGGTGTCGTCCTTGTTCTTCGCCCCGGCGTCGAGGCGAAGATCGAACGAGGCGGATCCCCCCGGAGCCACCGGGGTGCAGACGCTCGCGTCGTCGCACACGAAGTCGAAGTCGGTGCCCACCGCCCCTCCCTCGATGTCCACCTTGACGAAGGTGTGATCCGACTTCTTGATGGACACGTGGTCGTCGGTAAAGACCGCCGGAGTGTCGAAATCGTCGAAGCCATAGCGCTGGTTGGTCGAGGCCGAGAATTTCACCTTCGCGACCGTCACGGTGACCGTCTTGGTCAGCTCGGGGCAGCCGCCCCCGGTTCGCTTGACGGTGATCGTCTCGGCGTCACGCCCGGTGCTCACGTCGGTGCGCGCCTCCACGGTCACCGTGGCCGAGCTGGCGTTGAGCAGCCGGATCTTCGTGCTGGTGGTCGACCACGCGAACGTGCCGCCAGAGAACCCCGGAAGATCGGACGCCGTCATGCGCACCTGGCCCCCGTTGACCTTGAGGATCGTGCACGGAGCGTCGACCTCGAAATCGGTGGGGCAGTTGGGACAGCTGCCCACCGACTCGCCCGCGGGCGAGTCGGGCTCACACCCCGAGGCGGGATCGGATGGTGTGTCCTTGGGCATCTACTGGCCTCCTTCGAGGTATGAGAGGGTCGCGTCGAGGTAGATCCGGGTCTTGGCGGCGAGGTGGTGGATCCGGTCGTAGCGCGGCGTCTGCTCGCGGTGCTCGAGCATCAAAGCCACCCAGGGGTACAGGGGGTCGGTGGTGATCCCCCAGCCCAGCGCGAACATCAGCGCCGCGATGATCCGTCCGCCGGCCATCGCGTCGAGCTCGTGGGTCGCCGCGTGCTCCATCGCGGCGTCGACGAGCTGCTCGAGGACGGAGTCGCCGGCGTACTCGGCCTTGGCGGGGAACATCCCGTGCATGTGCGCGAGCATGGACTCGACCAGGAGGCGACGAGAGGGGGGCGGAGCTTCGTTCCACAGCTCGTTGTTGTCGCGCAGGCGCGCCAGCGCGGCGATCGCCCGGGTGGCGTCGGAGCCGGGCACTCGATCGAAGTAGTCGAGCACGGCGGCGAAGGCATCCTGGGCGCGCTGCTTTTGTGGTCGCTGGGGATCGCCGATCGCGACTCGGATCGGCGTGAGCTGGGGATCTTCGTCGAAGTGATGCCCCAGCGAGGCCATCGTCTGGATGAAGAAGCGGACCGGCCCGCGGTTGGTGAAGCCGTGCCCCTCCGCCCGGGCGTAGCCCTCGCGGATGAACTCTCGGAAGATCGTCTCTCCCCTGATCTCGTACAGGCGCGGGGCGAAGCGCATCATCTCTTCGAGGATCTCGTCTTCCCAGCGCTGGTAGCCGATGAGTTCGAGCTGATGGTTGGTGACGACGAGCATCGAGGTCCTCCGCGGCGGGGTGCGTCGGGCGGCCGCAGCCGGGGTGGAGGTCAGGCGGAGGCTGACCGTTGGTTTTCACACACCTCGCAAAAGGGCGTGCCGGCAATTGACGCGTTAGTCAGCACCTCGGCTTGCGCCGCGGCGTCGCCGGGCCAGGGCGCGGGCCCGGCCTCCTCCGGTGCGGCACTCACCGCTTCGGGGGCTGGATCGACCAGGGGCTCGGCCTCGTCGATCTCGAAGGAGTCGCAGATCGGGCGGAATGTTCGGGTGGCGGGAACGAGGCACAGCAGGCCCTTTTGTAGCGCCTCCCGGGTGCGCTCTTGGACCCGGTCGAACGGCTCGACGACGCCATGAGCGACGAGGCCGACGTCGGCGAGCGCGCGGGCCATGGCCGCGTGGTTTTGCTGCTGCTGGACGACGCTCCGGCTGCGATTGACGCGGTCGATCGCCTCGCGGAAGGACAGGTGCATCGTACCTGCGAGATCGCTAGCGCGAGGTGCACGTAGCTCGAGAACACCTCCGTCGACGTCGTAGACGATTTCGGTCACGGCTCGAAAGTCAGCCTAGTGGACGTGGGTGGCCGCAACAAGGGAGGGAACCCCTGCGTTGTGCGTTAGCGGCGAAAGACTCGCTCGCTTTGGACTCGCGGGCCGACGCTCGTTGCTTGTTCGTGACTTCGTCGGCATGGGGGCCGGCATGGGGCAGATCGTGCGGTGGCGAGGCTATGACTTTTTAAACGTTGTTCTGGGAGTATGGAGTGCTCTTGAGGGGCTTGGTGTTGGCATGGTGACCGGCCGGCCTGTCGCCCGGCGTCGGGCCAGCGTTGTCGTTTGCCGGCCCGACGGTTTCAAGACCTGGAGCGACGGTAAGCGTGGCCGTCCGATTGCGCGAAGTCCATCATCACAGTGACGGATGGCGGGACACACGACCCACCAAGAGCCCTTCGACGACCTGATCGGCTTTGATCCCGCTCGCGTCGTTCGTGGCGCGCAGGCCGGGGTCGGGCTCGACCACGGCGCTGGGCGAGCACGTCTCCACGGCGCCCGAGCAGGTGTCGAGCGAGGCTTCCCCGTAGCTTCCGTAGCACTCGAAGACCGGGAGCAGCTCATGCCCCGGCTGTCCGCAGGTCGCGAAGAAGCCGTCGAGTTCCTCGTCGGAGCAGGGGATCTCAGCCGCCGCCGCGCACGAGCAGAAGAACACCACCCCGGCCACGCAGGTCTCGCTGGGCTCGTCGGCGCCCTCGCACACGGAGGGATCCATACAAGCGCCGTAGGAGTCTTCGCCCTCGAGTGTTCCGCAGCAGCCGGTGGCGCAGTCCTCATTGTTCAGGCACACGCGAGTGCATGCGCCAGCTTCACCGCTGATTACGCATAAGCCCGCGCCGACGTCGGTTGTTCCATCGAACGCACAGCACTCGCCGTTCTGCGTGCAGCGACCACCGTCGGGCTGGCAGGAATCGTCACCGGTGGATGCAGGCCGGCACTCGCCGGACCGACAGCTCTGCCCCTCGGGACAGTCGCGATCGTCTTCGCAACCCCGCGAGTCGTCGTCGTCGTCGTCGATCTGAGGGTTGAAGCAGGCCGTGGCCACGAGCACCAGCGGCAGCCAGCCCACCCGCCACATGCGGGTGGGCGCGAGCGTGCGGGAGAACGGCATTAATCGATCTCCCATTCGAATTCATAGCTCTCCCAGTCGCCGTCGGCCCGGCACTCGAGCTCATCGTCGTCGAGCTCACAATCGGTCTGGAAATCGAGGCTTCCGCAGCCATCGATGCACTCGAACTCGATCTCGTAGTCGTCTCCGCCTTCGGGGTCGATGGTGACGTCAAACTCGGCGTAGAAGAACTGGCCCTCTTGGTAGTAGAAGATCGTCGCCTCACCTTCGAGGTCTTCGTCGATCTCCATCTCGTTGTATTCGCCGCCAATACGATCGGCGCTCCGCCAAGAGCCCACGATCGGATCGGAGTCGTCGTCTTGGGCCATGCAGCCTCCGAGGCCGCAGAGGATGGACAACAGCACGCCCGCGGGCGCGAGGTGATGGATACGGGGGGTCGGTACCATGGTGTTTCTCGATCTTTTGGGTTGGGTTGGATTGGGTTGAGGTGGGTTGGGTTGGGTTGGGCTAGAAGCGGCCGCTGGCGGCCAGGCCGGGAACGCGTAGACCATCGGGAGTACCCAGCATGGTGGGCACCACCGCCATCGACCGTGGCGTGCCGCCGTGCTCGTGGGGACGGAACATCATCTTCTTGCCGCGGGCGGACACGGCCGCGCCCACGATCACCGCGGACCAGCCGGTCAGGTTGAGACCGATTCCTGCGCCGAGAGACAGCGGAGTGACGCCCATCGCGACGCCGTTGAGCAGGCCTCCGGCCGCCACGATGCCCAGGCCGGCGAGCTTGAGCCGACCCCCGCGGCGGACCACGGCCTGGGTGGCCTGGGACTGGGTGGCCTGGGACTGGGTGGTCTCGCCCGTGGGTCGAGCGTCGAGGTAGAGGCGCCGCCGCCGGGCCTTGGCCGTGAAGCGAGCGCGGCGGCGGGGTTTGGCGTCTAGCCAGGCATCGGTCGCCTTGAGTCGACGCGACCCAACGGCCAGCACGATCCCGCCGATCCCCAGGTTGACCAGGCCGCCGACCGCGAGGCCCAGGGCCACCCCCGGGGCCTCCACGACTCCGTTGTTGCCGTACAGGCCCGCCATGGCCGAGACGGTGAGCCCGTAGGTCAGAAAGTACAGGCTGGCGCCACTCGCCTCGGCGCCCACCATGTGAGCGGCGGCCAGCGGGTCCGCTTGCCGTTCCGGTGCGGCGGCGGGCTCATTTGTCGAGCCCTCGGCGGGGGGCGACGGCAAGCTCTGGCCCGCTTGGGCGATACGGGGAACGACGGCCAGGGTCGATGCCGCAAACACGGTGGCCCATAGCGAGGGGGTCAGCACGGATAGACAGGGCTTCATCATGGGGATCTCGGTGAAGGCTTCGGCCCTCACGACTGTCTAGTACGAGCGGTCACCGGTTCGATCCTCGGTTTTTTCAATCACAGGGATTCCCGGACACTCACCTGGGCCTCGGTGAAAGAAATTGATCAGCTCGAGGATCGAATGGCGCTCTAATCGAACAACCACAGTATGCCGCCCTGCTCGTGTTAACCCGATCTGCTGCGCATTGGTCACATCCGTGGTGGAGGTCTATCCTGGTGACGCTGCACTCGAGCGCCATGTCCGACCAGGAACCTCCCGACCAGGAACCGCCCGACCAGGAACCGTCCGACCAGGAGCTGCTCGCCGCATGGCGAGCAGGGGACGCGGGCGCCGGTTAGACCCTCGTACGCCGGCACTTCGATGAGCTCTATGGTTTCTTTCGCAACAAGGTGAGCCGCGGGGTCGATGACTTGGTGCAGCGTACATTCCTCGCCTGCGTCGAGGGTCACCAGCGGATCGAGCGGGCTGGCTTTCGCACCTATATGTTCGGCGCGGCGCGGAACATCCTCAAGCGTGAGTTCGATGCGAACTGCCGCGCTCGCGGGATCGATCCGTTGCAGAGCACGGTGCAAGATGCCGGCACCTCGGTCACCCAGATCGTGGCCAAGAGGCGAGAGCACCGGCTGCTGTTGCTGGCGCTCCAGCGGATCCCGATGCGCTACCAGGTCTTGCTCGAGCTTTACGTCTATGGCCTGCCACAGACCGAGATCGCCCAGATCACCGAGGAGCCGGCCAAGACGATCCGCAACACCCTGTTCCACGCCCGCAAGAAGCTGCGCGAAGCAGTCCGCTCGCTCGAGACCGACCCCGCGCTACAGAAGGCCACCCTCGACGATCTTCGAAAGGCGTTCGAGCAACCCGGTGGCGAGAGCCGTCGCGCGCTCTACTACGAGTTGGTGCACGGTGAGATGCCCTCGCCTTCGGCGAGCTAGCGGCCTCCACCGCCTGTCGGGCGAGCTCACGCTCGAGGCTCATGCGCTCCTAGGGGTCGGCCCGGCCGGAGGTCGGCCAGGCCACTTGGCCCTCCAGAGCCTCCTCCAGGGCCTGCTTGGCCCGACGCAGGCGGCTGCGCATGGCCGGGATCGACAGCTCCAGCACCTCGGCCAAGTCGGGCCCCGACAGCTCTTCCCAGTAGTAGAGCTCGAGCGCGATCTGGTAGTCGACCGGCAGCTGCCGCAGGGCGGCGTCGAGCCGCTCGGTGGCTTCGGAGCGCGCGGCCACGCTGCTAGGCGAGGGGCACAGCTCGGCGATCGAGCGCACGCTAAAGTCCGGATCGACGTCCATCCGGTTGCTGCGGTAGATGCTCTTGCGCAGGATGTTCCGCGCGATCGCATACATGAAGGTGCGAAATTTGGCGCGGCGTTCCCAGCGAGCGTGGGCCTCGAAGCACGCCGCGAGGGTCTCCTGCACCAGGTCTTCGGCACTGGGGCCGACCTTGTTGGCGAAGAAACGGTACAGCGGGTCGAAGTAGCGATTACACAGCTCGTTGCCCGCCTCGCGATCGCCC
This sequence comes from Myxococcota bacterium, assembly GCA_039194325.1. Lineage (GTDB taxonomy): Bacteria > Myxococcota_A > Polyangia > Nannocystales > Nannocystaceae > Paraliomyxa. The sequence goes on along the minus strand of JBCCWC010000025.1, from coordinate 40,747 downwards.
GAAGCCCAGGCATCGTACAACTCGACATCGGGCAACACCCGGCAATACTACCACGCGGGCGACGAAGGACCTCATGAACCCGACCGACGACGACAGCCTGCGTGCGTTGTTTCGTCGACGCCTCGGCGAGCCGAGCTCTCCCGCCCAGCGCCGGGCCAAGCGGCGCGTGATCGACGAGGTGGTCGGTCGTCTGGAGCCGATCCGGATCGGCGATCGCTACACCCTAGGGGTTCGCCTGGGCGCGGGTGGCATGGGGGTGGTCCACCAGGGCCATGACACCGCTCTGGATCGGCAAGTGGCGATCAAGCGGGTCCATAGCGCCTCCAGCGAGGTGGCGGTCGAGCGACTCGAGCGAGAGGCCCGCACCCTGGCCGCGCTCAACCATCCCAATATCGTGACGATCCACGACGTGGTCCGCAGCGACGACGAGGTCCACGTGGTGATGGAGCTCATCGACGGCTGCTCGTTGCGTCACTGGCTCAAGCAGACGCGCTGGGGCTGGGCGGAGATCGTCGACGCCTTCGCGCAGGCCGGTCGCGGCCTGGCCGCGGCTCATGCCGCCGGGATCATCCATCGCGACTTCAAGCTCAGCAACGTCATGGTCACCCGGGATGGCGTGGTCAAGGTCATCGACTTCGGGCTGGCCCGTGCGGTGGATACGGTCTCGATCCCCACGGCCAGCGAGTCCGACCCCACCCGCACATCGTGGACCCAGGGGGCGGGCACGCTGCCGTATATGGCCCCCGAGCAGCGCAGCGGTGCGACGGTGGAGGCTAGCGATCAGTACGGCTTTTGTGCCTCGCTCTACACCGCGCTGGTCGGCAAGCTGCCATTTGGCTCCGATGGGCCGGCCGGGCTCCACACCGAGCCGCAGCGCCGCCAGCTTCGCTCGGCGCTAGCCCGTAACGGGCTGCCGCGCGCATTGCAGGCCGCGGTGCTCCAGGGTCTGTCGGCGGATCCGGCCGACCGCTTTGACTCCATGCACGCCCTGCTGAGCGTGCTGCAGCCTCGTACCCCGAGGTGGAGGACGCTCGGCGGGTTCCTGCTCGGCGGGTTCCTGCTCGGCGGGTTCCTGCTCGGCGGGGCCGCCTTGGCGCTGCGCTCCGGCCAGCACTGTGCGCAGGCCGAGGTGGTCAGCGGAGTATGGAGCCCCGATCGTCTCGAACAGATCGAGGCCGGGCTGCGGCGTACCTACGCTCCCGAGGTCGCGGCCGGATTTCGCCATGCGCTCGGGCGCCACGTGGAGCAGTGGCATGAAGAGGCCAATGGGCTATGCCGAGTCCCCACCGATCAAGGGTCATTTCCGCGGCGGTGCCTGCAGCAATCACTCGTCCGGGCGGAGCTGCTAGTGGTCGCTCTCGAAGAGGGCACCAGCAAGCCGCCGGATCCCGCGACGCGCCTCGCCGAGCTGGTCGAGTGCGACGAGGGGATGTGGAGCGTGGTGGGAGCCTCGGAGCGGATCTTCGAGGGAGCCGACGCCGAGCTGATGCAGCGGGTCCAGGAGCTCTTCGTGCGATCCCTCGACGGCGACTATAGGGCCCAAGTCCGCATGCTGGAGGAGCTGCTCGAGACCCACCAGCCCCAGGGCGCGGTGCGGGTTTGGGCGCTGGTGCAGCTGGCCCACGCCCTCAGCCTTCAGGGCGAGCCCGAAAGGGCCGCGGCGCGGCTTCAGCCGGCGCTGGTCGAGGCCGAGACCGCCGGGGGCCCGGTCTTGCGAGGTACGGCCCAGGCGGCGGCGGCGGCGGCTCTCGCCCAGCTCCCGGGTCGTGAGGCCGAGGCCCTCTCGCTGGCTCAACGAGCGGTCGCGGCCCTGAACAGCAAGCCCGAGGGAGCCCCCCACCGCCCGGCGGCGCAGGGAGCCCTGGCGGTTGCGGCTCTGCGCAGCAAGGATCCAGCCCTTGCGATGGCTGCCACCCGGCAGGGCCTCAATAGTCTGTCGACCACCGTCCCGGGCTCGATGGTGGAGCGTCGCGCTCGGGAGCTCGCTCGGGCCGAGCTGCTCAATCTACAGGCGCTGGCGCTCGAGGATCTGGGCCGGCTACCAGAGGCTCTCGTGGCCGGTGAAAAGGCCCTTGCTTCGGTCGAGCGGGTTGTTCCGGGGCATCTGGACCATGCCCGGATCCTCAACAACCTCGGGCATCTCGAGCGGAAGATGGCGCGCCCGGAGCGAGCCGCCGAGCATCTCGAGCGTGCGCTCGTCATCAAGCGCACCCATGGCCAGCATGGATCCGGAGCTGGATCCGGAGCTGGATCCGCGGCTGGATCCGCAGCCGCGACCGCGATGAACCTGGGCAACCTGCGGCAGTTCACGGGGCAGCTCGAGCAAGCCGTAGCGCGCTACGTCGAGGCGGAGTCGCTGCTGCCCGAGGATGCCCCCGCTCGGCTCCGGGCCGAGCTCGCCTACAACCACGCGATCGCCCTGCAGGGCCTGGAGCGCCACGAGGAGGCGCTTGCCAGCTACGGCGAGGCGCTGGCTCGGCAGGCGCGCGACCCGGCCGTGGATCCTGAGGTCCGCTACGGGGCTCATCTCGGTCGTGGCCTGATCCACCTGCAAAAGCGGCAGCTCGCGCTGGCCCGGCGCGATCTGGGGGATGCTCGACAGGTCGAGCCCGTGGGCGTCGTTCCCTCTGACGCCCTGGAACTGCGGCTCGCGCTGGTGCTGGCGCTCGATGAAGGCGACTCGGAGATCCCCGTGCTGGAGCGTGAGATCTGGTCGCTCGTCGAGCGTACCGACTCGGATCGTTTGGCGGCCACGCTTCGGGTTTGGCACGAACGCTTCGGCAACGCGGGGCGGGGGTGGCCGGTGACCACCCCCGATGGTTAGGCGACGGACGAGTCTGTATCCCATACCCGCAGGATGTTTTCTACCATATGAATGACGTCGCTTTGTTAATCACAATCATCTATGATCAGTGAGCTTCGATGTATCGAGCTCGGAGCCTCATTCCTGCGCGAAAACCAACATCTTCAAGATAACGCTCGTCGGATTGAAGCTGGCGCTCATCGGGGATCGTTCCGCGCGGCGCCGACTTTTTCCAGTTCCTTCCAAGGTAGGGGAAGTCCTTGCCTGTATCGACAGAAGTTAGTACCCAAGTCTGACCATAAGTAAAGGCTTTGATGTAGGGGCGTGTAATGGCCCATATGCTATCCAGCAAATCCTGAACTCGCCGCTCAGGTGTAAAGGGAAAGTAGCGAACGTCTCCTTTAACTCCGGTAATCGGCTCGATATCTATGGAAATGAATTTGCGACGGACTTCCTCAATGGCATCCTCGGTGATCTGATCAAGAACCCGCGTGAACCCATCGCGGACCTCCCTCTGTTCGGTTGTGGCAAACTTCAGGTCTGCCGCAACTCTCTTCAGCCGATCCTCCGCATTCGTTGCCTTGAGGGCGGCTTCGACCCTGTGTGCAACCTCTGCTTCTGTAACAGTGTTGCGGTGCATAGCAGAGACAAAAGCTTCTACATTTGCTCCCTGAGCAAATTCACTGGGCGCATACAAGACGCCTGGCCGAAACCACAATGTTGCGAAGAATGCCCCTGCAACGAGCATCGGAAAAAGAACCACGAATATGGCCAGGATAATGGCAATAGCACCCTCCGCCTGTGTTACGGCGAGACCTGCCACAACCTCGCATAGCGAAACAAACAACGAAATGACCCAAAGGGGCGTCATTTTTGAACCGGCAACCTGACCGTTATCGCCAGCCACAGGGGTGTTCTTGGCAATGGTACCCTTGCCTTCAGCAAGTACCATTTCCCCTGCGGAATAGTCTTCATCAGACATGTCGGATCGCAACGTTAGCATCGATGCGTACCTAACGCCATCAATGAGGGGCAACTTGATTGTGTATCGATGATTCTCTTGCAAGCCCCAACCTGGCTGCCTGGCTTGGCCCTCGGGCGATCGCCAGAGTGTCCACTTCCTCCCCTGCTACGACTACGCGTACCGTCGATCCATCGCTGACACGCTCGAGAACCTACTTCCGGCCGTGCGTCCGCTATCGTTACCGATGAGGGCTACCTCCGCACCAACGCGTACATTGTCCGCAGCAACTCGTGGTGGAAGGGCTACGAGCATGGCGAAGCCAGAGCAAGCCGGCGGTTGGTGGTCTCTGCGGCCGTTGCTCGGCTGCGCGACGATTGCGCAATCTCAGTACCCAGCGGGTAGTCCCAGCCGAGAGTCATCGAGCTCGTACTCGGGCGTGGGCATGAGCATCATGAATCCAGTCAAGCGCACGGTCATGGGGTGCTGATGGTGGAACATCTGTGGAGAAGAAGCACGCCGCGGATCGTACTCGTTGCCAACGGTGTCCTTTCCACTTGAAGATGTTAGGCTGTGTCCGCAAACTCCTCGCGCTACGAGGAGTTTGCGGACACAGCCTAGTACTCGGTGAGCTGGGGCAGGTCAGCGTCTGCGTAGCCCATGGCGGTCCCTGGGACAGCTCGTTCGGGAGGCACGGGCTACTCATCGGGGCTCGTTCGCCAGGACGCTTACCGCTTCACCGCTCCGGCGGGTAGGGTGACGAACCCCGACGCGACGGGCATGTTGTCCGAGGCTCGCACGATCACGATGCCCCACTTTTCGGTGGTCTGCCGGTACAGGACCACGTAGGCCGATCCCTGGTCGGTCTTGGCATCGAGGGTCAGCTCGACCTCGTGCCCCTCGCCTACCCACCGGTGCTGGTCTGCGTGGGCCGGCGGGAGCCCAGGCGCCTGGCTGGCGATCGGCGGGGAGGGCTTATCGTCGCGGTTGACCAGCTTGTGGGCGGTCTGGCCGGGACCGACCGCAACCCGCACCGAGAAGTACGCGCGGATGCTGAGGACGAGGTTTCCGTTGGACAGCACGTTGAGCTCCCGGTAGGTCGCGTCCGTGCTGTTGGTGTCTACGGCTAGAGCCTCGAAGATCTTGCCGTCTGTGTTGCCTATATAGGCGAGGTGATAGGCAACCTTCGTAGAAGTTGCGGGAGGAGGGTTGATCACGACAGTAATGTCCCGATGATCCTTGGGGGTCGGCATCTCAATCGCTCCACTGCACCCCGGTGTCACATCCGAGGCCCCGGAGGGTGCTCTTTCCGAGCCTCGCCGGGATAGTGCAGAGCGACCGCAAATGTTTGCGGGCGGGGTCCGCTTTTCGAAAAAAACTTTTTACGAAGAGATTCGCCGAGCGGGTGATCGAACCGGCCCGAATGGACACCCTCGATGCGATCGGTCCATCTATGGGCCATGGGCCGGGGCCGGGGCCGGGGCCGGAAGCCGGGGCATCGTGGGGCGAAGCTCCACGATGCCTCGGCGAGGAGCATCATCAATAAGCGCCCGGCCCCCGAGGGGGCCGGGCGGGGCGAGTCACGAGCGGGCGTCTACGAGGTCGACCGGCTGCTTCGGGATCTATGCCCTCGCGTGGTCGGGTGGCCGCGGCGCTACTGCGGCTTGCCGAAGACTTGCACCCACAGCGTGCCGTAGGGACCACCGGGGACGAAGCCCACGCCTAGCTCGGTGTTCGAGGCGCTCATGATGTTTGCGCAGTGCCCGTCGCTGTCGAGCCACTGCTGCACCGTGCTCTCGGCGGTCACGTTGCCGGCCGCGATGTTCTCGGCGGCGCTCATCCACGAGTATCCGGCATTGTTCATGCGATCCCACGGCGTCTCGCCCTCGGGGCTGTTGTGGGAGAAGTAGTTGCGTGCGTCCATGTCCAGTGCGTGCACTCGAGCCGCGCAGCGAAGCGCCGGGTCGGCGGTCAGCGGCGGTGCGGGAGGAAACACGCCCGCGGTGCCGCAGTCCTGACCGGCCTGACGAGCCGTATTGGTGAGATCGAGGATCTGGGCTTCCAGTGATGCCCAGCTTGGATCCCAGTTGCTCGCGCTGGCGCAGTAGGGGATGTCGGGCACGTCCGTGCCAGGTTCGGGCGTGGGCGCGGGAGCGGGATCGGGAGCGGGATCGGGAGCGGGATCGGGGTCGGGTTCAGGTGCGGGGCCGATGCCACATACGTCATGAGCGTCAGCACAGCAATCGCCGTAGTTTACGCACGCCTCGTCGCACCAGCACGACTCGTTGCTCTTGCCGCCGCAGAGATCGCCGGTCGCGGTCTCGCAGGACCCCGCCGGGGCCTGGCCGTTACGATTGCTCTCGCCCCGCTCTTCGTCGACATCGAGTTCAGCACGGGGTTCGACATCGACATCACATCCTGTGACAAAACCGAGCAGTAATAGCGATCGGAGGCAATAGTGTGAATAGTTCGTCCTCATTGATGGGAGCTTAGTGGTCGTATGACTTCATGCCATGAGTTAATTTGCGCAAAACATGGCGAGGGTGGTTTATTTCGTCGCTGTTCTCACCGTCTGGTCAACTCGCTCGGTTTGCACCGGCGTCTTGAGCGTGAATGCGCGAAGTCGTCACCAAGCGCGTGCGCAGCGAATCGTCGTGATTACATCAGATGCACCGAAGTCACGGATCGGAGTGGAGTCTGCATCGAAGTCATCGATACACTCACCACAAATGCTCGTGACGTCTCTATATCGAGCGTAATCGAGCGTAATCGAGCGTACCGCGCATCATGCTGTGTAATATGATGTCGGTCACGAGCCACGATGATCGTTCAATCCAGCAAGCGACCGCCATTCAATAACCTCGACGATGATTCAAGGAGCGTCGTGTTGCTCCAACCAGCGCTCGGCTTGCCCGAGTTGTTCGTTCCAGTCACCTAGCTCGGCCCAGGTGTCTCGTGCACCCCGGGCCAGCGCGACGGCTCGCTGCCGGTCGCCCCGAGTCTCCAACAAAGCTCGCGCAAGGGAGAAGCGGGTGTTGGCGACGTGCCCGCGATCAAATGCCCCTGGGCGATCGATGGCGTCGGCACGCTCTAGCATGGGTCGTGCCCGCGCGGGCTTGCCTCGGCGCAGCCAGTGCTTGCCCAGGGCGGTTAGGGCGTTGGCCAGGCGCGAGCGACCATCGGGGGAGTCCAGCGCCGCCGTGATCTCGACCGCCTCTTCCAGCGCGGTGGTGGCGGATCGTGCCTCGCCGGATTTCGACGAGCCAGATTTCGACAAGATGGCTCCCAGGCTGGTGAGGCTCGCCCCCAGCAGCAGTCGGTTCGTGGCCTCGGGAGCAAGCCGTCGCTCGAGCTCCACCGCCTTGCGTAGGGTCGCGACCGCGTCCTCGTAGCGCTCGATGTTGACGAGCGTGCCTCCGAGGTTGTGATACGAGATCGCGAGGGACACGGGCGGGCACTCGGGGTTGCGCTCTTGGATGTCAATTGCCCGCCGGAGCTCGCGGAGCGCCTCTTCGGTCCGGCCGACCTCGAAGAGCGTGTTGCCCAGATTGCTGTAGATCAACGCAACGTCGAGGTGCAGGGGCCCCAGCACCCGCTCGCCTCGGGTCGCGGCGCGACGCATTGTCGTGATCGCCTCCTCGGGCCGACCGGCGAGGAATTGGCTATGGCCGAGCTGGGTCAGGATGCTCACCACGCTCGGGTGCTCGGGGCCCAGCTCGGCCTCGAGCTCGTAGAGCGCCCGCTGGAGCTGTGCGGTGGCCCGCTCCGCCTCCCCATTGTCGCGAAGCACGAGGCTCAGCAGTCGCCGCGAGAGCGCGACCGAGGCGGGGCTCGACCCGTTGCGCTCGGTGATTGCCAACGAGGTCTCGGCGTGGGTTAGGGCCTCCTCATAGCGGCCGAGCAGCCAAAGGGCGTGCCCCACGTTGTACTCGCTCGTGGCAATGTCGGGGTGGTCGGCGCCCAGGTTGGCGCGCCGGATCGTGAGCGCTCGCTGACACCACACCAACGCCTGCTCGAGGTTGCGTAGCTCGGACTCGACTCCGCCGAGGTTGTCGTAGAGCGTGGCGAGCTCCGGGTGCCCCTCGGGCAGCGCTTGGTCGGCCAGTTCCCTGGCCTCGGCCAGCTGTGTGCGTGCCTCCTCGAAGCGACCGAGCTCGGTGAGCGCCAAGGCGGCGTTGTTGCGAATGTCGAAGCGAGCACGGAACTGCGGTGGCTGACGGGCGTCGACGATCGCACGGGCTCGTTCCATGTGCTGCAACGCCTCGGCGTAGTCGCCCCGCAGCTGACGGGCGATCCCTTCGTTGGCGTGGAAGTCAGCCCACCGTTGGTCCGTGGCCTGCGTGCGATCGAGATCCGCACGCGCGTGGCGACTCCAGGTGGTCGCGAGCTCGTGATCGTCGTGCTCGGCCGCCACGACGATCATCTGGACCGCGGCCTCGACCATGAGATCCTCGTAGGAGATCGTGCCCGACAAGAAGTAGCCCTCTTGCAGGTCGCGAATGCTCTGCACGTACTCGCCGTTGCTGTGCGCGGCTCGACCCGCCGCAACGAGGGCCTCGGCGAGGACGGAGGGATAGTCCAGGGCACGGGCCTCCTGAACGATCTCCCGCCCCCATGCGGCGCTCTGGGCGAACTGTCCCAGGCTTCTGAGCTGCTCCAGCCCGGCGATGGCTGAGCGCAGCGTGAGCACCTGCGAGGCCAAGACCGCAGGTAGGGGTGGACGCTCCCGGGAAAGCTGCTCCGGATCGAGGCAGCGCGCGAGGTCGTCGAGCACCTGCGCCAACGTCGTGGAGATCCTCGACATCGCCTCCCCGTCGATCTGTTCCATGCGTGCAGCGAGCTGCTCGAAGCGCTGTCGCTCGAGCTGGAGGCACCGATGCTGAGCGTCGCGTAGCGTAGGGTCCTCGGGGCGTGCTGCACAGGCCTGGGCCTGCGCCCGCGCGAGATCGTCGGCATGAGCCGAGAGGTCTCGGTCTACCTGCGCCCAGGTCGCCGCGGAGTAGGGGAGCTCGGTCTGGGTGAAGCGGGTCTCGACCCGCTGCCGTCGTGGCTGATCCCAGACGGCGAGGATCTCGGCTGCTTGCTCGTTGCAGTCGAGCTCGGAATTCGGGGGATGCGGGCCGGGCCCTTGGGCGGGCCACATCGCCAGGCCGGCTCCTCCGGCGAGCATGACGGTGGCGACGGTGCCGATCTTCCAACGCTGGCGCCGTCGAGCCGCGTGCTCCAGGGCCTCGATGAGCGCGTGCATGTCACCAAAGCGATCCTCGGGCTGCTCCCGCAGCCCTCTTCGAAGGATCCTTCGCCACGCATGTGGCACCGGCCCCCAGTGTGCGGCGCTGGGCGTGGCCAGGCGGTGGATCGCATCGTCTAACTCGCCAGGGTCGAGATCTGCCAGCGGATGCCGACCCGCTAGTGCTTCGCACAGCGTGAGGCACAACGAGTATTGGTCGCAGCGATGATCGATGGCTTGTCCTCGTCGCTGCTCGGGGGCCATGTATAGGGGCGTTCCGACCACCGCGTCGGTCCGAGTGATTTCGGCCGGGGTCTCGGCCGGGTGCTTGCCCGAGGTCTCGGCCGGGTTCGTGAGTGGCACGGTGGAGCCACGGCCGAGGTCTTCTTCTGATCCGACGGGGTTCGTGGCACGAGCGATGCCAAAGTCGAGGATCCGGGGGCGGTCGTCGGTGCCGACGATCACGTTCGAAGGCTTGAAGTCGCGGTGGACGATCCCCTGACTGTGGGCGGCGGCGAGTCCCCGCGCGATCGCGAGGAAGATCCGCAGCAGCGCCGCTCGACCGGGACGCTGCTCCTCGAGCCACCGACCGAGCGTCGGCCCAGGAATGTACTCCATCGCGATGAAGGGCGCGCCCTGATGCTCCCCTACCTCGTAGATCTCCACCACGTTAGGGTGGGCCAGGGCCGCCAGCGCTTGAGCTTCTCGCCGCAGACGCCGGCGGTCCCTTGCCGTTTGGCTCCCCCGTAGGATCTTGATGGCCACCCGGCGATCCAGCCGTGGATCCCGAGCGAGGAACACCTCGCCCATGCCGCCCTCACCGAGCCGGCGCAGGACCTCGTAGCGACCAATGCTCCAGCGGGAACCGAACAGGCCCTGCTCGACCGATCGCAGCGCTAGCTCTCGCTCGATGCCCACCTTGGCATGCTAGCAGCCGCCCGCGGGATCCGGCCGAGGCCGTTACTTCTTCAGCCGAACGTCGTCGAGCCACTGCTCCCAGGTTCCGGCCCGAGGTGGAACGCCGAAGAAGATCGCCGTGACGTCATAGGGCTCTTCGACCAGCGTGCGCAGATCGACCTCATAGCGCCCCCAGTCCTCGCCGATCTCGACGGTGGTCTTGGCGGGAGTCGTGCCTTTTTGCTCGGCGAAGATCATCACCATCATGGGCCCGTCGCCGCGAGCGTGGAAGGTGAGGATGGGCTTGGTGATGAGGTTGGCGGGCTCCATGAACCGATCGCCGGGGAAGAACATGGCGCCGGCCCAAGCGTTGGGCAGCGACCCCTCGTCGATGGTGCCGCGGATGTGCAGGGCGTTGGGTGAGCCATCGGGGCCGTCGGAGACGACCTCGTACTCCACCGTGGACGCTCCGCCGGCCATCTCGTCGGTGGCCTTTTGCCAGCCCGCACCGAACTCCGACCCCGCCTGGCCGCTCTCGAAGTCGGAGATCAGGCCTGCGGCCAGGCCCGCGGGCGGGGGCGAGTTGATGGCCCGCTGCCGCTGCTGTTCACGCTCGGCCTGGGCGGCGGCCTCGGCGTCGACCTCTTCGTCTGCCGGTGCGTCCGCCGATTCGTCTGCCGGGCTCTGCTCGACGCTCTTGTCCGGCTCGGGCGCGACCGTGGCCTCTTGCGTCGGCTTTGGGCCACAGGCCAGCGGACCGGCCAGCGGGGCCAACAGTACAGTGAGCAAGATCGGCAACCGTCGCACGCTCGCAGTATAGACGACTCAACGCCGTCAGAACGAGCGAAAGAACTCCATCGTCGCCGCGGCAAAGTAGTCGCTGGGGATCTGGTGGCCATACTGGGCGCCGTAGAGGCAAAAGCGCGTGGTCGCGGAGCACCCTTGGTACTCGACGCACTCCCCGGGCGCGTCACCCAGGCCGAGCTCGACGACATCGGCCAGCCCGCTGCACTCGCGTTCTTCGAGCCAGAAATCCCGACACTCCAGCCCCTGGGACTGGCTGCCGAAGTGGGTGTCGTTCTGACCGAACATGGTCCAGACCGCGGTGTCGCCCTCGCAGTCGATGAAGCCGCCGCCGTCCTCGAACCAGTAGGGCCGGTTGGCCGCGACCGGGACGGTGGCGGCAAAGCGATCGCCCATCAAGCAGCTCACCACCTGGGCCATGTCTCCGCCCCAGCTGTGGCCGGTGGCGAAGATCCGCGAGGAGTCGACGCAATAGTTGTCTTCCATGTACTCGATGATCGCCTCGGTGAACACGAGATCTTGCTCTCCGTCCGCCGGGGTGGCGTAGGGGCCCAGCACCCAGCCGCCGAGGTTGCCCCAGCCCTCGAAGTCTCGCCACAATGGATCGGGATAGACGAAGATCTCGTCGTCCATCGGGGCCACCACGCCGCTCTCGAGCTGGAGGTAGGGGGCGATCTGCTCGCCCACCCAGTTGGTGCCGGGATAGCCGAAGATCAGCTTGTGGGGGGTCTGTGGTTCATAGTTCGCGGGGAGGCTGAGGAAGAACCGACGCATCCCATCGCCCTGCGGGCCCGCGTCGATCTCGACGTTGACCCCGCCGGCCGTGTGTGCGGGCGCGTTCCCACAGCCCGGGGATGCCATGGGCTCACTGCCGGTTTCGCCAGTCCCGCCGGTCTCGCCGGTCTCGCCATCACCGGGGCCGGTCTCGCCATCACCGGGGCCGGTCTCGCCATCACCGGGGCCGGTCTCGTCATCACCGGGGCCGGTCTCACCATCACCGAGGCCGGTGGTTTCGGCCCCTGTGGTCGGAGTGCCGGTCTCGGTCTGTCCCTCGGACTCGGACCCCGAAGGATCGTCATCGGGGGTACAGGCCGCAAGGGAGCCAGTCAGCGCGAGGATCCAGCGGTGCCGAGGACGAACAGCGATCGAACACATGCCATCACCATACCCGGAGACGATGCTTGTTTCGCCCCCAAGCCCCCGCTAGCGGCCAATCTGGGCGAAACTCTGGCGTGAGCTTCTTCGATTCCGAGGATGAGCCGTTTTTGGGTCCAGCGGTGCACTGACCTGTGGGGCGTACATAGTCGCGTCGAGCTCTACATGCACACCACCGCGCCGTTCTCCTCGAGGCACGCGCCAAACGGTGGCTGGCAGACGAACAGCCCCTCGCAGCCGCACGAGGGCCCCCCGCCTCCGCACTTGGCCACGAAGGGGACGCAGTCGTGTTGGTCGCAGGCCTCGGTGCGGCGGATCACACAAAACTGGTCAACCGGGCAGTCACTACAGTCGGGCACCCAGTCGCAGAACGCGACCGAGATGCAGGAACCGGTGTAACACTCCTCCTGGACCTGGGGCAGCTCGCCCGGCGGGCAGGCGGGCGGAGGGAGGTCGCAGGTGACCGCGGTCTGATCGCAGCTGCCCCCTAGCACTCGGCAGACCCCGCTGTCGCAGTAGGCCTGCGTGGCGCCGATCTGCTCACAGACGTTCATCCCACAGGCTCCGCCGCAGTTGCCGGGGCCGCTCATCATCGGGTTGTAGGCCACGCAGCTGCAGCAATCGCCCGCGATCTGGCAATCCGCATCGACCACACACGTGTCGCCCTGCGGCGGGATCGGATCACAAGCCATCATCTCGCCGGTGGTGGGATCGGTCTCGCTCCCGGTGTCGGTGGTCTGGCTCGTGCCGGTCGACCCGGTCGACCCGGTCATCGCGGCGGTGCTCCCGCCCGAGCTGCTGCTCGCCGATCCGCTGGTGCTCCCGGTGCCGCGCGTGGACGAGGAGTCGACCGCGGACGTCCCCGTGGTGTTGGTGGTCGAGGTCGTGGTCTCGCCCGCGCTGCTCTCCGAGCTCGACCCGTCAGAGGCCGGCGAGTCATCACCGCACGCGACCAGCGATAGAGCGCTGGCGAGCAAGATAGGCCAACGATACGACGGCTGAGGGTCGAGCATGGGCCACAGTGTCTCATAACCATGACATCCACCTAGAAGCTCACCAAATAGAGTATCCTTGTCGTTGTGCCGAGCGCGGAGCCCATACCTCCGAAGACATTCACCCCTCCATGACCATGCACCTGCACAGCTTCTGGCGGAGCACGGCGAGCTGGCGGGTTCGGATCGCCCTGCACTACAAGGGGATCGGCTTCGACTACCGCGCGGTGAACCTCTTGGCTGGCGAGCACCGGACCGATGCCTTTCGCGCGATCAACCCGCTGCAGCAGGTTCCCGTGCTCGAGGTCGACGACATCCGCATCAATCAGTCGGTGGCGATCATCGAGTATCTCGAGCAGCGCTTCCCCGAGTCGCCGCTGCTGCCCGCCAAGCCCGTCGCTCGTGCCCAGGTTCGTTCGATCGTGGAGATGATCAACGCTGGGATCCAGCCCCTACAAAACTCGGGGGTGCAGCGATACGTAGACGACGAGCTCGAGCGCGACGGTCGGGCTTGGGTGCGGCATTGGGTGCAGCGTGGCATGTGTGCACTCGAGGCCACGGTAGCCCGCAGCGCCGGCACGTTCTGCGTGGGCGATCAGGTGTCGATGGCCGACGTCTTCCTCGTCCCGGAGGTATTCTTCTGCCGGCGCTTCGACATTGCCCTGGAACCGTACCCCACGCTCGTGCGGATCGATGCGCGCTGCGCCGAGCTCGGGGCGTTCCAGGCCGCACACGCACTGGCACAACCCGACGCACCGAGCTCAGGCTGACGTAGCGTCACATTTACGGGCGCGAAGTCGCACCGCGCACCCAGAGATCCCGCCCAATGGAGCGGATGGCCGCGGAGCACGACCGGCAACGTGCGCCGCTTGCGGATGGCCACGGAGCACGAATGCGCCCGTGACTTCGATATCACCAATGACCACAGTGCACGAACGTGTCTTCGTGCATGGCCACATCAGTTGCCACACTGCAAGGTCGAGTTTCCAGGTATGGCAACGCCGGTTGCCACAATGCACGAAGGCGCCGCGGTGCGGATGGCCTCGATGCAGACGATTGCCCCATCTGTGCAGGCGTTAATTGCCACAATGCAGGCTGTTCCATGGTCGAGCCCGCGCATCATTCGTGTGGTCTCGAAGCCCCAAGTCTCTAAAGAGACATGCCACCGCACCAGAGCACATCATGCGCAGCACATTGCCGTGTTCGAATTGATGTCTTCAAAGGGACACGCGAGCCCGTGAGGCCACGTTACGGGCAAATATGCCCCGATCATTCCGATACAGCGAAGCCCCCGCCGAAAAGCCGAGCATCATAGGGCATTTGGGTATTTTCGCGCATCCGCTGTGATCAACCTGTCGCAATTTAATGCAAGATTAGTAGTTGAAATTGTCAAAACTTCATGAATGTTGTAGGCCAATGGTGCACCCTTCTATAAGGAATGTAGTATCCGCCACGGTTTTGGCATTGGGCCTGCTCGCCCCGACCAGCGCGTTGGCCGCCGACGGAACCATGGATCTCGTAGAGATCTACTCCGACGGCAACAACTACGGGTACATCGAGTATCTGCCACCGGAGTACGACGGCGTCACCCCGATGCCCCTGCTGGTGTTTCTGTCGGGCATCGGCGAGGTGGGCGACGGGCTGGATGACGGACCGGAGAATCCGGCGAATGGCCAGCCGTGCAACTATCCCACGTATGGCCCGAGCTTCAACGGCACCGCTGGCCTGTGCAACAATGTGCGGCACGGTCCGCCTCGAGAGGCTCTGCGGGCGCTGAGCACGGGCCAGGATCATCGCTGGCCCGACGCCGGCCGGCCGTTCATCATGATCGCGCCGCAGAACCCGATCACCTATAACGCCTATAGCGTCAACAACCTCGAGGAGTTCTTCAACTGGCTCCCCTCCCGGTATGCGATCGACGAGCAGCGCATGTACCTGACGGGGATGAGCCAGGGAGGACGCTCGGCGCTGCTCTACCTCGAGCACGACCCCAGCCGCTTCGCTGGCGTGGTCATGACCGCGGGCGCGGTGAGCTTCGACCAGCTGCAAGACCCCTGCACGATGACGCAGTCGGCCTTCTGGGCCTTCCACGGCGAGAACGACGGCCACGGCGACCTGGCGATCTTCCAGCCGCAGAGCGTCGTCGACTTCGTCGACGGGCTCAACGCCTGCGACGGCCCGCACCCCACGTCGCGCATGACGATGTACCTCAATGCGGGGCACAACGTATGGACCCGAACGTTCTATCCCCCCCAGGGGATGGGCAACGCGGTTGACGGTGCCTACGACCCGTACGACATCGACATGTACTCGTGGCTGCTGCAGTATGACAAGCCGCTGGTCGACGCGGGGCCCAACTTCAGCGTCGCCGAGGACGTGGCCGATTTCGTGATCCCCGTGCTCGCCGACGACGAAGACGGGTTCACGCTGTCGTGGGAGCAGACCGCGGGCCCCGCCGCGACCCTCCAGGGCACCGACACCGACGAGCTGACGGTGATCCCCACCGTGGCCGGCCCGTACTCGTTCCGCGTGACGATCGTCGACACCGACGGCCAGTGGAGCATCGATGACATCACGGTGACGGTGGGCGACGACGGCGGCGGCGACCCCGGAGACGGCGGGGGCGATCCGATCCCCGGCAGCCTGATCTACGTGGAAGCCTTCGACGGCCTCGACGCCACCCCGTGGCCCGCCCCGTGGGTCGAGGCCAACGGCAACGTGGCCCTGGCCGAGACCAACACCGAGCGCGCGTATCTGTCGGGGACCACCGGCAACATCGCCCGGATGTCTCTGCCCGAGGAGATCACCGGGGAGAACATCGACTATACGGTCACGCTCAACTACGACAGCTTCGAGGAGCAAGGCGTGGCGATCGGCGCCCGCCAGAGCAACTTTATCGCGGGCGAGGCCCTCGACGGCTACGCCCTGTTCATCGAGGGCGGCTACCAGGAGACGATGTCGATCTGGTCGCGCACCAACGGCTTCTCCAGCCAGGTCGCGGCGCAGTCGATCGTGGGCCTCGCGCTCCAGAGCGGAGTCGACTACCAGGTGCGGTTCCAGGTGATTACGGTCGGCGACGGGCAGACCCGCCTGCGCGGCCGCGTGTGGCCGGCCGGTGAGACCGAGCCGACCGTCTGGCACATCGACATCATCGACGACACCCCCGGCCTTCAGGGGCAGACCGGCTCGTTCTCCGTGGAGCAGTACAACTACTCCGGCTCGGGCGGCGTGCAGGTCGACGACCTCGACATCCGGCACCACGATCCCGCCGGGGACGTGGACGACGGCGGCGAGTCGGGCGGGGTTGATGATCTGCTGGGGGCCGACGGGGTCTACACCCAGACCTTCGACGGCGCCGACGGAGATTCCTGGGAGGTTCCCTGGGTCCCCGGCAACAGCAACGTCACCTCCCACGAGATCGAAGGCAACCGCGGCCGGTTCAGCGGTGACACGAGCGCCATCGCCACCATGAACCTGGTGGGCCCGACCGAGCGCGACATCGATGCCGTGTTCTCGGTGACCTACGACAACTTCTTCCAGCAGGGCGCGGGCTTTGCCCTGCGGCAGAACAATAGCCCCTTCGTCGATGAGGGCTACGCGGTGTTCCTCGAGGGCGGGTACGCTCAGAGCTTCGGGATCTGGCGGGAGACCAGCGGCTCCGCCACGCAGATCACCTCGATTCCCGTCGTCGCTCCTGCGGAGGTCAGTGCGACCTACTGGATCCGCATGCAGGCCTTCAACGAGGATGGCCAGGTGCACCTGCGCGCCCGCCACTGGCTCGACGGTGAGGCCGAGCCCGACGTGTGGGAGCTCGATCTGCTCGACGCCACGCCAGAGCTCATCGACGCGGCCGGCTCGTTCGCGTTCGACCTGTACAACTACACCGGAACGGGCGGCGTGTCGGTCGACGACCTCACGATCACCCGGATCGGCGAGGACGGCGAGGTGATCGACGATGGCGGCTTCGATCCCCCCGAGGGCGCGCTCCACGTGGACACCTTCGAAAGCCCCAACATCCCCTCGTGGCCCTTCCCCTGGTACGCCAGCGACGCTCAGGTCACCACCCAGGAGATCTTCAGCAACCAGGCCCTGCTGGGCGGACCCACCGACACCGTGGCTCGTATGACCTTGCCGGGCTACGAGGAGGCCAGCGTCAGTGCCTCGTTCACCACGACGTTCGAGAACTTCACCAACCAGGGCGTCGGCTTCTACGCTCGCCATACCGGTAGCGCCCCGGGGACCGACGGCGCAGGCTACGGCGTGTACGTGGAGGGCAACACCCAGACGATCGGGATCTGGCTCGAGGATGGCGGCATCGAGACACCGCTGCTCCAGACGCCGATCGGCGACCGGAACTACGAGGGGGGCACCCCCTACCGGATCCGCTTCGAGGTCTTCACCGAGGCCGACGGGCAGAACCACGCGCGGGCTCGGATCTGGCCCGTGGGAGAGGCCGAGCCGGACACGTGGGACGTCGACATGCTCGATAGCACGCTCCCGGCCGACGGCACCGGAACCTTCGTGCTCGACATGTTCAACTACGCCGGCACGGGGACCGTGCAGTTCGACGACCTGTTCATCGAGACGCTGTGAGCCGCTGAGCGGCGAAGAGCGGCGAAGACACCGAAAAGAGCCCGATCGGGTGTGGCTGCCCGGGACTAGGTCCCGGGCCGCGACCCCGGTCGGATTTCTTCATGTTCGCGGTCTCGGGACGTGTGCCAGGTCTTGCGGGCTTGGCGTCGCCGACGGAGACGATCCCTTCGCGCTTTGATCTCCGTAGCGAATAGGAGATCCTCGCGCCATGGCTTGGACATCATGGGTACAAGGCGCGGGCACGGTCCTGCTGCTCGGCGTGACCGGCTGTCCCGACGACACGACGCCGGTCGATACCGAGCAGAGCAGCGGCGACACTACGGGCTCGAGCACGACGTCGTCGGTCGACTCGACCCTTGGCGCCGATGTCAGCTCGGGTGACGACTCCAGCTCGAGCGACGACGGCACGACCGGCGAGCCGATTCCGGAGATCGATCCGATCCCCGATCCGGCCGGGCTGAGCGCCAGCGCGTTCACCTCGTGCCGGGTGGACGACGACGGGGCGATGACGTGCTGGGGCGACGGCGGGTGTGGGTTGCTCGGCGACGGGTACAGTCGGGCGCGGGCTCCCTTCGTCACCGCGTCCGAGCAGAGCTGGGCGTCGGTGAGCGGCGGCTTCGAGCATAGCTGTGCGATCGCAGACGACCGCTCGCTGTGGTGCTGGGGCAACGGAAGCAACGGCAAGGTCGGCGATGCAATGCTCGACGACGGGCCTTTGAACTGGTGTCGCTTCGAGCTGACGGAGATCGCCCCCGGGACCCAGTGGGCTCGCCTCTCGCTGGGTCGAGACCACTCGTGTGGGATCCAGACCGACGGCACCCTGTGGTGCTGGGGGAGCAACGAGTCGGCCCAGATCGGCGACGGCGCGGTCGGACCGCTCTACAATCGTCTCGAGCCGGTCGAGGTGGGCGGCACGGCGTGGATCGATGTCTACGCCGGCGAGGATCACACCTGTGCCATCGACGGCGCGGGCACCCTGTGGTGCTGGGGGATCGGCAGCTCGGGACAGCTCGGGGTGGAGGGCGTCCAGTTCAGCAGCTCACCGGTCGAGGTCTCGGGGCTGCCGCCGCTGCGCGAGCTGGCGCGCGGCGGCACGGGCAGCAGCACATGTGCGCTGACGATGGATGGGACCCCGTGGTGCTGGGGCGAGAACGAGTCCGGGGTTGCGGGGGTAGGCTCGCAAGAGGAGATCTTTGCTCCGACCGAGGTGGACCTGGGTACCCCCATCGCCGGGATCTTCATGGGGTCCCGGACCGCCTGCGCGTGGGCCGAGGACGGCCGCCTGTGGTGCTGGGGCCAGGGCTCCTCGGGACAGCTCGGCGACGGCGTGGTCCTTCCGGGGAACTTTTCCGCGACCCCGGTGCAGCTGGCCGGCGAGGATTGGGTCGACGTGGCGCTCGGCCTGCTGCACGTGTGTGGTCGACGCGCCGACGGCCAGACGCAGTGTTGGGGAGACAACGACAACGGACAAGTCGGTGATGGAACCTCGGGGCCCGACAACGGTCGCACCACGCCCGCTCCGGTAGGCCCCTGGGGTGGCGGTCCGGTGGCCGACGACTGGGCCTCGGCCCGGGTGGGCGGCAGCCACGGGTGCGGCCGGCGGCTCGACGACTCGATGTGGTGCTGGGGCAACCGCATCCGCGGCCAGCTGGGCAACGACGATCCTCTGGACGATTGCTCTCCCGCCAACCCGAGTGGATGCAGCATCACCACGCCGGTGGCGGTGAGTCCTGCGGGGGTCGGGACCTGGGGCGACCCGGTGCTCGGCACGCGGCACACGTGTGCGCTCCAGGATGATGGCACCCTGTGGTGTTGGGGCCACAACGACCAGAGTCAGCTGGGCTACCCTGGCGACGACGGGGCCGTGCCGACTCAGGTGGGCACCGCGACCGACTGGACGGCAGTGAGCCTCGGGGATCGCTCCACCTGCGGCCTGCGAAGCCCGGGCATCCTGTGGTGCTGGGGTAGCAACGCCGACGGACTGTTGGGCACCGGGTTGGTCGGCGGCAACGAGCCGATGCCCGTACAGGTCGGGCTCGAGTCCGACTGGGTCGCGGTGGCGGTGGGCCCGTTCCGGCACGCGTGTGGGCTCCGCAGCGACCAGAGCCTGTGGTGCTGGGGTCGCAACGACTTCGGGCAGCTCGGCCTGGGGAGTACGGGCGAGCCGGAGCCTATGCCGGCGCAGATCCCCGGCACCTGGGCTTCGGTCTCGCCGGGGAGCCGGCACACCTGTGCGATCGCGATGGACGGCACGCTGTGGTGCTGGGGCTTCGCCGGTAGTGGCCAGGTCGGGGTGGGGCCGGTGGCCGAGGACGCCATCATCACGTCGCCGACCCAGGTGGGGACCGACACCGACTGGGTGCAGGTGGTGGCCGGCAGCAGCTCGAGCTGTGGCCGTCGTAGCCCGGGCACCGCATGGTGTTGGGGCGCCAACGATGACGGTCAGCTCGGTCAGGGCGCGTGGGACGAGCCCCCAACCGCCGACGCTCCGCTCCAGGTGGGGATCGACGACGACTGGGTCGATCTGTCGGCGATGGGCTCGGTGGTATGCGGCCAGCGAGGCACCACCCTTTGGTGCTGGGGCGAAAACTCCAGCGGCGTGCAAGGCAACGATACGATCTTCAGCAGCGGGACCCCCCGGGAGGTGCGCAACGATGGCTAAGCGAATCTCGACCACGACCATGACCCTGGCCTTGCTCGTCACGACGGGCTGTCCCGACGATCCGGGCCAGACCCCCGGGACCGAGGGCTCCTCGACCACGATGAGCGCGGCGGAGTCGAGCACCGACGTTGCCGATGTGACCACCGGCGACACCACCACCGGCGTGGACACCACGGCGGGCGGGGTCGAGGAGACGACCGCGGCTCCTCCGTTGCCTCCGATCCCCTGCCCCGAACAGTGGCAGTGCCAAGCGGATCAAGATGGCGACGGCTGGCCGTTTACCTGCGACAACGATCCGGATCACGCCAACCCCGACCAGGGCGACATGGACTACGACAGCTTCGGCGACTTGTCGGATCTGTGCCCCACCCTGCAGAGCCTGAGCAATGGCGGCGATTCCGACGACGACGGGGTGGGCAACGATTGCGATCTGTGCCGCGCCCCCCCGTGGCAGTACCTCGAAGACTTCGTGTTGCCCGCTCGCTATTCGATCCGCAACATTCCCGTGCAGAGCGACGCCGACCGCGATGGGATCGGTGACGCCTGCGACAATTGCCCGACTGTGCCCAATTGCCTCTCCTACGGCATGGGCCCGGGCCTGACCCCTTACGAGCTGGGCATGCCTCTGGACCTTGAGGATCCATCGTGCCTGGCCGATCGCGACGGCAACGGGGTTGGCGATGCGTGCGAGGGCGTCATGGAGCCCGACGCCGCGGGCGCGGTGGGGTTCGCGCCGACCGACGACTTCGACCAGGACGGGTTGACCAACGCAATCGACTACTGCCCGCGCTTGCCCGCCGGGTTGGGCACGTGCACGGGAGCGGACGATTGCCCGGTCAACTCGCCGTGTAACGATGGCGTGTGCAACCACCGCGATCCCGACAACGACGGCGTGGGCACCGAGTGCGACACCTGTCCCTTTGCCGCCAACCCGCTGCAAGTGGTCGACGGCATGCAAGTGAGCGACGATCCAGACGACGATTTCGTCGGCAGCGCGTGTGAGACTCACCCCAGCTGCGAGTCACTCACCGACCCGCGTCCCCTGCGGTTCTACGACGTGTCGGTCGGCGGTTATTGCTGCACTACCCTCTACCAGGGCGAGGAGCTGCTCGATCCCGACGGCAACCCGCTCAGCGTCGATGATCTGCCGGTCGACGAGCCCGGCGTCTTGACCCTTCCGCCGGGCTGCGAAGCGGCTCTGGCCGAAGCTGGGGTCAGCGAGGCCACCGCGTTGCGCCCGATCGACGTGGGCGGAGTCGACGAGCTATGGCCCTATATGTGCTTCGTTCCACAGTGGGATCAAGACTTCGACGGTCTGGGCGATCGCTGCGACCTGTGCGATTTTGCCTTCGATCCCGACAACACCCCGTTTGTCGACAGCAACGGCATGGAGTGGCCCAGCGACGGGGCCTACTGCAACGGGGAGTACCATTGCTCGGCCCAAGAGGACTGACGCACGGCGACTACATAGATAGGGCGATGGAGCGTCAGTCCGCTCGACTGAGCAGCGGGCTGTCGGCGGGGAGCACCAGGCCGATACGCCCGGGGTCCACGTCGAAGCGGTGCTTGTTGGACTGGATGGGCTCGCCGTCGAGGTTGACGTGCACGGGATCACTGGCCTCGACCTCGACCCAGGGCACGCGCCAGCGGATCATGAGGTCTTCGATCGCATCCGAGCCGCGTGTTACCAAGGCGGCCAGCGCCTCGGCCACGGGGATGTCGTTGCGAACCGGGAGGATCGCCACGTCGAGCAGCCCATCATCGATGCATGCATCGGGACATAGCGGGTGGCCCCCTCCGGCTTGGCGCCCGTTGCCGATCGCGAGCACCAGCAGCTCTCCCTCCCAGGTGTCGTTGGGCGCGCTGAACCGGCACTGGGTGGGCTCGATCGAGGCGAACCTGGAGATCCCGGTGAGGAAGTACGCGGCGCCCCCGAGGTGCTTCTTGAGCCGGGGATCGGTGGTCACCGTGATCTCCGTGCCGAAGCCGCCGGTGGCGACATTGAGGAAGCACCGCGACCCCGCGCGTCCCACGTCGGCCCGAGTCGGTGCGGTCGTCAATGCCAACCGCAGCGCTTGCTCGAGGTCGAGGGGGATCTCGGCCGAGCGGGCGAAATCGTTGGCCGTGCCCAGCGGCAAGATTCCCATCGCGCCGCCGTGTCCGGCGTCGAGCAGGCCGTTGAGCACTTCGTTGACGGTGCCGTCGCCACCTCCGGCGATGACTCGCTCGATGCCCGACCGGCTCGCCTCAGCGGCCAGCAGGCCGGCATCGCCCGCCTCCCACGTGACGCGTACGTCGATCTCCAGTCCCTCGTCTCGGACCGTGGCGACCGCAGCGCGCAGCTCTTCGTTCGTGCTCTGCTTTCCGTGAAGGATCAGTCGAGCTCGGCTCATGCGGGGAGCATCCCGCCGTTACCGTGCGCGAGCAAGTATCGTGGCTTGTAGGCCCGCCTGGAGTATGAACAGGTGGTACGAGAGGGCTGAGGCCCCCTCGACGTGGGGACGGTGGGCACCGTGGCGAGATGCCCCGATCGAGACGATGTGTACCCTGCAATGGGTGTTCCCCGAAACTTCGGGAATGGGTCGAGCGGGCACGCACGTCGCGCATTGATCGGGACGCGGACTCTCTTGACAACGCTCAGCGGGTTTCAAGGCGAAACCATGCGTTGCCTTGCTTCCATTATCGATGTGCCTATGCTAGCCGTGCGACACACTAGTCGGAAATCCTAGTTCGTAGCACCAACAAAACCCAAGGAAGGGATGAGTCAATGAACTATGAACACGCAGCCCGAAGAGTCGGGATATTAGCATCACTCGTGCTGTTGGCGTGCACGGGGTGCACGGAATTCGAGGGCGTCGAGAGCGATTTCGAATTCGACGATGAGATCGAGTTTCGCGGGGGTGGCGGCACTCCGGGTCGGCGCCCCGGCGGTGGCGGCGGTCCATGGCTCGGCAATGGTCTCCAGAGCTTCGCGCTCAGCGGAGTGAGCACGCAACACGGCTTGAGCACCAGCGAAGGGCTCTCGGAGGATACCGGCTTGCTGGCCGATCCGGCGTACTGGGACACAGTGGAGTACTTGGTAGAGTGTGCGCTGCCATTCACCGAGAGCATCACCAAGAACGTGGTCGGGACCGACGGCCCACAGACGAAGATCTTGTCGGGCTTGGTAGGCCTGGCCCCCGAGTGGAAGGATGGCGCCTGCGATCAAGATTGTCAGGAGTGGGTAACATCATGCCTGCTGGCGCGTACCAACCTGACCGGTCATACCGTCTGGTTGGGGTTGCGGGCGGAACACCCGGCGGTGGGAACGCATTCGGACCCCGACTATCCGCTCCACGAAGCGAGCTGGTACGGCAACCTCTTTGCTCCAACGCCACAGATGTACTTCTGCCGCGGGAGTTCGACCGCGCTGTCGGTTGCCTACCAGCAGGGGCGAACCTGTTCGACGGGTCACCATGAAGACTGCGGATTCACCAGCCTCGGTAGCTGCTACGGAGGCAATCTGTGCGCTGGCGGTGGTGGTGGCGCCGACGGTAACGATCCGGTAACGCATTGTTCGTCAGGTGACAAGGAGTACAAAACACTCTCGACGTACATCGACATCCCACAAGGGTGGACAGGGTGGGACGATGACGACGACGACGACGACGACGACGGTGACGACGATGATTGATCGGGTTGGTCTCCAAACCTAACATCGGGTTACCGCCTCGCCCTGGACCGACCGGGGGTCGGTACCCAGGCACGAGCCATGGCCGGACGGTCGGTGGAATCGACCATCTTCCATGACATCGACCCGCGAGCAGGACGTTCGGACTCGATCGCTCGATGGGGTGGGCAAGCTCCGCTCGGCCCCGTCGCGAACGGCGCACGACGTTCCGACCCGGGTCCTCGGGGCGAGCCGGCGGCCCGTGCCGGCCCTGGCGCGCTCGCCCCTGGATCGCCCGCGCGGTGACCTGCCGACCACGGTGCTTCACGAGCCCGACGGGAGCCCGCGCGACATCGACGGGCTCCCGGCTCCGTCGTCCGATGCCTGCCTGCCGATCGCGGGTGAAGACCCCCTGTTTCAGGGCGACTTCGTCGGGCGGTACTCGGTGCTCAGTCGGTTGGGTCGTGGGGGCATGGGCGTGGTCTACAAGGCCTACGATCCCCAGCTCGATCGAAACGTGGCGCTCAAGGTCCTAGACCAGGATGGTGCTACGGATCCTACAGACAAGGAGATCCGACTGCTCCGCGAGGCCCAGACCCTCGCGAAGCTACGGCACGCCAACATCGTCGCCGTGTACGACGTGGGCCTGTCACCCCGAGGGATGTTCATCGCCATGGAGCTCATCGAGGGGCGAACCCTCGGGAGCTGGCTTGACGAGCAGCCCCGGCGATCACGAGAGATCGTTCGGATGTTCTGGGAAGCGGGCCAGGGACTGGCCGCGGCCCATGGTGCGGGCATTGTGCATCGTGATTTCAAGCCCTCCAACGCACTCGTCGGCGACGACGGCGTCGTGCGGGTGTTGGACTTCGGGCTGGCACAGCTGGTCGACTCGGAGCCTTCGAATAAGGGCCAGACCACCCAGAATCTCACGGTTGCGGCCATCAGCCGACTTCTTGAATCGGGTAGCTCGGCGACCGAGACCGGGGTGCTCATGGGGACTCCCGCGTTCATGGCCCCTGAGCAGCTGCGACGCGAGAAGGTGGATGAGCGCAGCGATCAGTACACCTTTTGCCTTTGCCTGCACCTGGCGCTGGGCGGGGCACTGCCCGAGCGAGGAGACGACCTCGACGAGCTGATCGAGCAGCTCGGCCGGCCGCCGCGCAGGCCCGTGGCCGGGGGGATCTCCGCGCGGGTGCGTCGGGCTCTCGATCGCGGGCTCTCCCGGGATCCCGCGGCGCGTTTCGAATCGATGAGCGCACTGCTGGCTGAGCTGGCCGAGCGTCCGCGCCGCTGGCGGACCGTCGTCGCGGCCTCCATGCTGGGTGTGGGCTTCTCCCTGGGCGCGCTGAGCTCCGCCGCCGACTGGTCCGATCCCTGCGCAGATCCCCACGCCAGCCTCGAAGGGGTGTGGGGCAATGGCGACAAGCAGGAGATCCGAGATGCCTTCCTCGGCAGCGGCCACGCGGACGCGGCGAGCCTGCTCAAGCGGGTCGAGGGCCAGCTCGACGGCTACGCGCAGGTATGGACCGAGGTGTACGACAAGTCCTGTCGGGCGACCTATGCCGAGCACGAGCAATCCACCCAGCTCTTCGACCGACAGGTGCTCTGCCTCGAACGTCGCCGCAGCCAGCTCCGGGCGACCATCGATGCCTTGGCCCGAGCGGATGGTCCGCAGGCGGTGGTCTCCGGCACGGTGTTGCCCTTCAAGCTGCCCATGCTCGACGATTGTATCGATCCCGAGTCGCTCTCGTCCCAGCCGCCTCTGCCCGAAGATCTCCGGCAGCGAGAGGCCATCGAGCAGCTGCGGCGTCGCATCGACGAGGCGCAGGCCCGAGCCTCGAGCGGAGACTCCCAGTCGGCGCTCGCAGTGGCGCAGGCGGTGGTCGAGCAAGCACGCGGGATCGACTATGCACCGGTGCTCGCCGAGGCGCTCGGAGTTCTGGGCAGCTTGCAGGCCTCGGGGTCCTCGGCGCGGGACGCCGAGTCTACCCTCATCGAGGCACTCCGGGTCGCGGCCTCCGCCAAGACCGAGGAGGTCGAAGCCCGGGCATGGACCTGGCTGATGTACGCGTTGCTGATTCAAGGGCGGGTCGAGGAGGGGATCGCCCTGGAGCTCTCCGCCGAGCTCGCGGTCGAGCGCACGGGAGATAGAGTCGCCGAAGGATGGATGCTCAACAACCTCGGCGGGCTCTACAGCAAAGCCGGCGAATCGGAGCGCGCGGTCGACTATCTGCGGCGAGCGCTCGAGGTCAAGCAGAGCACCCTGGGCCCCGATCATGTCGATGTGGCGATCTCCTGGTACAACCTCGGCAATGCGCTGACCTCTCAGGAACGCCACGGCGAAGCCTACGAGGCCTTCACCCGGGCCCTCGAGGGGTTCGAACGCACGGTCGGCGAGGCCCACCCGATGACCCACCACGTGATGGTCGGGCTGTGCTCAGTGGAGCAGAAGCGTGGCCACATCCAAGAGGCGGTGGCGCTGTGCGACCGGGTGATCGAGCACCTGGAAGACTCGCCGTGGTCCACCGTGTCCATGGGTGAGGTGCGCTATATCGCCGCGGTGGCCCACTGGAAGGCGGGCCGGGCCGACTGGGCCCTCGAGCTCGCCCGGCGAGCCCACGAGCAGGTCGCCGGCGAGAACCCGACGATGGCCCGGGAGATCGAGCAGTGGCTCGATGATCGTGCCCCGAGGTCCGGTGCTGGCGCCTCGGGGCCCGGTCCCTAACGTGCAGAGCTTGGGATTGCTTTCGAGCACGTGGACACCGGATTGCGCGCCTTCGATCGATCCGCAGGTTCGATGACGAGACATCGAGAGTTGATGGTCCGCCATCGACGGTGACACAATCGCGCAAGTGCACTTCGCCGCTCCATCGGATGCTTCCGATTCTGAGCCGAGCACCAAGAGCGGCGATTCCGCTCATCCGAGCGATGATGCGAACGATCTGGTGCCCACGCTGGACACCAGGTTCTCCACAGAGGTGGCTCCCGATGTAGAGGAGCTCATCGAAGCGAAGGTCATGGAGCGACTGTTCGCCACGGAGTCCGTCAGGGCACAGATCGGTCGGTTCCAGGTGCTCGAGGAGATCGGCCGCGGCGGCATGGGTACGGTCTACGCCGCCTACGACGAGCAGCTCGACCGCAAGGTCGCGGTCAAGGTCATGCGCGTCGAACACAGCGACTTCGAAGCTCAGCAGCGATTTCAGCGCGAGGCTCAGGCGATGGCCCGCCTGTCCCACCCCAACGTCGTCACCGTGCACGAGGTGGGCCACAGCGCAGAGCAGGTATTCCTGGCCATGGAATTCATCCGTGGGCAGAGCCTCGACCAGTGGATCCACAGCAAGCCCGGCTGGCCACAGGTGCTCGAGGTCTTCGTTCAGGCCGGCCGGGGCCTCATGGCTGCTCATGAAGCAGGATTGGTGCACCGCGACCTCAAGCCGCACAACATCATGCGAGGCGAAGACGGCGTGGTGAAGGTCCTGGATTTCGGGCTCGCTCGGACCAGGAGTGACCAGCTCGACGAGCCGACCGATGCCCGACGACCCTCGGGGTCGAGCTCGATCCTCTCGTCGCCGCTCACCCTCACGGGCACGGTGATGGGCACTCCGGCGTACATGGCTCCCGAGCAGTTCGTGGCGGGGCCGATCGATGCGCGCAGCGACCAGTTCAGCTTCTGCGTGGCGTTCTTCGAGGCCCTCTACAACGAGCGCCCCTACGAGAACACCTCCAAGACCGCGTCGATGGCGTCGGCCTCGCGCGGCGCGGCGCAGCGCAGTCGCTCATTGATGCCCGACGCGCGCGTCCCGAGGTGGCTCCTTCGCGTGGTGCTCCGCGGGCTCGAGCCCATGCCGGGCGATCGCTGGCCCTCGATGGCGGCGCTGCTCGCCGCGCTCGATCGCGGACAACGACGTTCGCAATGGCGCCGCAGGTTCATCGGATTGGCGGTGCTCGTGCTGTGTGTGGGCATGGCGATCGCCGTGCAGCAGCAGCATGCGCGTGAGCAGCGGGAGCGGATCGCGGCTTGTGACGCCGAGGGAGCGGCGATCGATGAGATCTGGAACGATGGGGCGCGAGGGCGGCTGGAGGCGGGTCTACTCGCGACAGGGGTCGGCTTTGCACAAAAGAGCATCGACACGCTGACCCCGTGGCTGGACGACTACCGGGACGCATGGCGCTCTGGCCGGGTCGAGGCCTGCATGCATGGCTCTGTCGATCGAGACTGGGATCCAACGCTGCTCGATCGCTCGATGTGGTGCTTCGAAGATCGCCGGCTGCAGCTAGAGGCGACGATCGATCAGATTGCGACCGCGACGCCCAAGGCCGCGCGACGGGCGGTCCGGATCGCGTCGTACCTCGATCCGGTGGAGACCTGCCTCGATCCCGGCTTGCTGCGACGCCTCCCGACTCCGCCGGCCGAGATCCGGGACGAGATCCGAGCGATCCGTGCGATCTTGGTCGAGTCGGACGGGCTTCGTCACGCCGGCAGGTATACCCGTGCTCTCGAGGTGGCTAGGCGTGCGGCCGAGCGCGCCGAGCCCCTTGGCTGGCCGCCCGTGCTGGCCGCCGCTCGGTTCCTCGAGGGCCTATGCCTGCGCGCGGTCGGCCGGTACGCAGAGGCGGATGTGGTGCTCACCCGGGCATATTTCGAGGCGCAAGAGGCCGGTATGGCCGAGGTCGCGTTCCGGTCCGCGCGCGCGCTCATACCGGCGCTCACGTCTCTTTGGCGCTATCGAGAGGCTGAGATCTGGTCTCGGCACGCCAACGTACTCTCGTTCCAGCTCTCGGATCCCAGCCGGCTCGACGAGGCCGAGGGGCACTACCTGCTGATCGAGGTGTATCGGGGCCTGGGCGACTACGGATCCGCGGCCGCGGAGGGCGAGCGGGCGCTGTCTCTTCGGGCCGAGGCGTTGGGTGCCGACCATCCGATCACGGCGGCGGCCATGCGCAACCTGGGTCGCGTCTATCTCTTGCAGGAGCGCTTTGTCGAGGCATTGACACTGTTCGAGCGCTCGCTCGTCGTCTGGGAGGACGCGGTGGGCCACGAGCATCCCTACATCGGGGAGCTCGCCGTGCTCCGTGGTCGCGCCTTGCTCGGCATGGGGAAGGTCGACGAAGCGCTCGCGCTCATGGAGTACGGTCGCGCGGTCTACGAGCGGGTTCTTCGTGCTGATCACCCCATGCTCGCGCAGGGGCTCGCCGAGCTCGGGCGGGTCTATCTGGCCCTTGGAAGGCTCGAGGACGCCGAGCGCATGCACAACGAGGTGATGACGCGGTGGCGCTCGCAGACCGGACACCGCGCTCGCAGGGTGGCCCAGGGGCTGCTGAACCTATCGGCGATCGACCTCCAGCGTGGTGACCACCCCGCAGCGCTCGAGCGATGCATGCAGGCGCTGGAGCGGCTAGAGGGCACGCTAGGGTCGGGCATTCTCGAGTTTGCGGTCGCGCTCGAGCGCTGCGCCGACGTCGAGTTGGAGATGGGACGGATCGACGACGCCATCGAGCGACGACGCGATGCGCTGGCCCGTCGAGAGTCGATGAATGGTTCGGGTGATCGACAGCTGATGACCCCGCTCGTTCGGCTCGGCGACACGCTCCGGGCGGGGGCCGAGCCCTCGGAGGCGCGTCGAGCTTACGAGCGGGCGCTGGCCATCGCCCAGCGAGTCGCCGGGGAGGAGGATTGCACGCTCGTCCCCAGCCTCGTCGGCCTCGCTCAGCTCGCCCTCGAGCAGGGCGCGGCTGCGTCGGCGTCGAGGCTCGCCGAGCGGGGGGGCCGGATCGTCGAGACCGGCGGCTGTGGCCCTCGCTTGGCCGCAGACGCCCATTTCGTGCGCGCGCGGGCGCTGGTCGCCGCCGGGAATGAACACGTCCGCGCTCGCTCGCTGGCCGAGCAGGCACGCGCCGAGTACACGACGACCTATGATGGTGCGGGGGTTGCCGCGGTGGACGAGTGGCTAGCGCGCAACGACGGTGGTCAAGCGGATGACTCGACAGGCTAGCACGCGTTGTGTCGTCGCGCCGCGATCACCACCCGAACCGATGAAGGGCTCATCGAGCGATCCGGGCCCTGCGGTCCCCGAGCTCCTCGAGGATCGCATCGGTCATGGCCTGAGTGTTCGAGGAGCCGCCGAGATCCGCGGTGCGTGCTCCGGCGGTCAGGGCTCGATCGATCGCATCCTCGACCACGTCGGCCTCGTGGGCCAGGCCCAGCGAGTGGCGCAGCAGCATCGCCGCGCTGGCGATCGTGCCGACCGGGTTGGCGATGCCCCGGCCGGCGATGTCGGGCGCCGAGCCGTGGATCGGCTCGTAGAGCCCACGGCGGCCCTCACCCAGCGAGGCGCTGGGCAGGACACCCAGCGAGCCGGTGAGCACCGAGGCCTCGTCGGTGAGGATGTCACCGAACATGTTCCCGGTGAGGATTACGTCGAAGCGAGCGGGCTGGGTCACCAGGTGCATGGCGGTGGCGTCGACCAGCCGGTGCTCGAGCTCCACGTCGGGGTAGTCGCGGGCGACCGCGGTGGTGACCTCTCGCCATAGCCGAGACGACTCGAGCACGTTGGCCTTGTCCACCGAGGTCACCCGGCGCCGCCGGGTGCGAGCGATCGAAAAGGCGACGCGAGCCACCCGCTCGATCTCCGTGTCTCGATACTCCAGCGTGTCGACCGCCCGCGTCCCGTGTTCGTCGGTCTGTCGGAACCGCGGGCGCCCAAAGTACAGCCCGCCGGTCAGCTCGCGCACGACCAGCAGGTCGACGCCCGCCAGCCGCTCGGGTCGCAGCGGCGAGGCCTCGACCAGCGCGGAGCGTACGGTGACCGGGCGCAGGTTGGCATGCAGTTCCAGCGCCTTGCGGAGCCGCAATAGCCCTTGCTCCGGGCGGATCTCGGCGCCGTCCCACTGGGGCCCGCCCACGGCCCCCAGCAGGATCGCGTCGGCTTTCTCGCACGCGTCGAGGGTCGGCGCGGGCAGGGGATCGCCGGTGGCATCGATGGCCGCGCCGCCCATCAGGTGGGTGTCGAGCGTAAGCTGGTGGTCGAAGCGGGCGGCGATCGCCTCCAGGACTCGCCGGGCTTGGGCGATGATCTCGGGTCCGATCCCGTCGCCGGGGAGCAGCACGATGTGAGCGTTCATGAGGACTCCAGGGGCAACATGGGGGCAGGACCAGTTCAATGAGTGGGGGGCGGCGGGATCTGACGGTCTTGTTCGTACGCCGTGATCGCGTTGGCGTGGCTCAGCAGCACGCCGATCTCGTCGAGCCCGTCGAGCAGGCAGCGGCGCGAGAAGGAGTCGAGCGGGAACTCGAAGGTCGGGCCGCCGTCGACGTATAGCCGGCGCTCCGCGACGTCGATCTCCACTTCGGTCGCGGGCTCGGCCTCGAGCCGGGCGCGCAGATCCTCGTAGCTCGGCGGCGGCAGGGCCACGGGCAGCAGGCCGTTCTTGAGGGCGTTGCTGCGGAAGATGTCGGCGAACGACGGCGCGATCACGGCGCGCAGGCCCCAGTCGACCAGGGCCCACGGGGCGTGCTCGCGCGACGAGCCACAGCCGAAGTTACGGCCGGCCAGCAGCACCTGCCGACCTGCGGCTTGGGGCTGGTCGAGCACCGAGCTCATGCGTGGCTGGCCGCTCGCGTCGTAGCGCCAGTCGTGAAACAAGTGGCGACCCAGCCCTTGCTTGACCGTGGTGGTTAGGAAGCGGGCGGGGATGATCTGATCGGTATCCACGTCGTCGACGGGGATCACGATGACGGCGGAGCGAAGGGTACGTAGCGGGGTCATCCCGGTTCCTCTTCCCAGACTCTCTTTAGAGATTCTCTTTAAAGTAACGTGCGGACGTCGGTGATGCAGCCACGGACGGCCGCCGCCGCCGCCGTGAGCGGGGAGGCGAGGAACGTGCGCCCGCCGGGACCCTGGCGGCCCTCGAAGTTGCGGTTGCTGGTGCTGACCGCATACTGCCCGGGCCCGAGGCGGTCGCCGTTCATCGCGATGCACATCGAGCACCCCGGGTCGCGCCACTGGGCGCCCGCCTCCAGGAACACCCGGTGGAGGCCCTCGGCCTCGGCCTCGGCCTTGACCGCCGCCGAGCCGGGAACCACCAACACCTCCACGCCCTGGCCCACCCGGCGACCGCGGAGCACGGCGGCCGCGTCCCGTAGATCGGACAGCCGGGCGTTGGTGCAGGAGCCGATGAACACCACGTCGATCGGGTGCCCCAGCAGCGGCCTCCCCGGGGTGAGCTCCATGTAGCGCAGGGCTCGGTCCTGGGCCTGCCGCTCGGCGGTGTCGCCGGTGTTGGCCGGATCGGGGACCGGGGCCGTCACCGGGATCCCCATGCCCGGATGGGTCCCGTAGGTGATCATCGGCTCGAGCCCGTCGACGTCGAGGGTCACGCGGCGGTCGAACCGAGCGCCCGCGTCCGTGGGTAGCCGCCGCCAGCGCGCGAGCGCGGCGTCCCACTGCGCTCCTTGAGGGGCGAAGGGGCGCCCCGCCAGGTACTCGAAGGTCGTGTCGTCCGGGGCGATCATCCCCGCCCGGGCGCCTGCCTCGATCGACATGTTGCTGAGCGTCATCCGGGCCTCCATCGACATCGCGGCGACGGTCGATCCGGCGTACTCGATCACGTGACCGGTGCCCAGGCCCACCCCGTGGCGGGCGATGAGGGCGAGGATCACGTCTTTGGCGGTGACGCCCGCGGACATGGTGCCCTCGATGCGGACCTCGAGGGTCTTGGGGCGCCGCTGCAGCAGGCACTGGGTGGCCAGCACGTGCTCGACCTCGCTGGTGCCGATCCCGAAGGCCAGCGCCCCGAAGGCACCGTGCGTTGCGGTGTGGCTGTCACCACAGACGATCGTGGTGCCCGGCTGCGTCAGCCCCAGCTCGGGGCCGATCACGTGGACGATGCCGTTGTGCACCGATCCGGTGTCGTACAGGCGGATCCGGTGAGTGATGCAATTGGCCCGCAGCTGCGACAGCTGCTCGAGGGCCGCGGGCGTGGGGCGGCTGGCGGTCGAGGTGGGCACCGAGTGGTCCACGGTGGCCACCGTGCGATCGGGTCGCCGCACCTTCAGGCCCCGGGCCGTGAGCCCCGCGAAGGCCTGGGGGGAGGTCACCTCGTGGACCAGGTGCAGGTCGATATAGAGGATGCTCGGGCCATCGGGCTCGATGGCCACCACGTGCGCGTCCCAGACCTTGTCCAGCAGGGTGCGGGGGCCAGCGCTCATGCGGAGGCCTCCGGGCGAGGTCCGGACGCCGTGGCCGCGGGCAGCGGGGGACCTTCGGCGACCAGTCGGGTCAGATCCTCGTCGTCGATGACCTTTTTGCGGTCGGCGAGGGCCTTGAACCGGCCGAACACGTGGTCGAGCCCCGCGTCGCTCAGCGAGTGGCCCATGGCGACCAGGCGCGCCCGCAGGGCATGGCGCCCCGAGTGCTTGCCCAGCACCAGCCGGGTGGCTCCGGCGCCCACGCTCTGGGGACGCATGATCTCGTAGGTCTCGGCGTGCTTGAGCATGCCGTCTTGGTGGATCCCCGCCTCGTGGGCAAAGGCGTTGGCCCCCACGATCGCCTTGTTGGGCGCCACCGGCAGCCCGGTGGTGTGGCGCACCAGGTCGCTCATCTCGCTCAGGCGCGAGGGGTCCACGCCCGTTCGGCAGCCGTAGACTTGCTCGCGGACGCGCAAGGCCATCACCACCTCTTCGAGCGCGGTGTTGCCCGCTCGCTCGCCGATCCCGTTGACGGTGACCTCCACCTGCCGCGCGCCGGCCTCGATCCCCGCGAGGCTGTTGGCGGTGGCCAGGCCCAGGTCGTCGTGGCAGTGCACCGAGATCACGATCTCGTCGCTCATCCCGGGGGTGTGGGCGCGGACCTCGGCGATGAGCGCCCCATACTCGCCCGGCGTGCGGTAGCCGACGGTGTCGGGAATGTTGAGCGTGGTCGCCCCGGCTGCGATCGCGACCCCCAGCACCTCGCACAAGAACTCGGGATCGGTCCGGCCGGCGTCCTCGGGGGAGAACTCGATGTCCTCACAGCGGGTACGGGCGTGGGTCACCATGCGGGCGACTCGCTCGCGGACCTCGGCGCGGCTCATGCCCAGCTTGTGCCGCATGTGGATCTCTGAGGTCGCGAGGAACGTGTGGATCCGCGGCCGGGCTGCGGCCTGTACCGCGGTCCATGCCGCCTCGAGGTCGCCCGGGGTGGCTCGCGCCAGTCCGCAGACGATAGGAGGCGTGCCGGCCGGGGTGTCCCGGCGGTGCCCGACCTCTTGGGCGATCCCCTGGACGGCCTGCCAGTCGTCGGGCGAGGCGGCGGGGAACCCGGCCTCGATCACGTCCACGCCGAGGGTCGTCAGCCCATGGGCCACCCGTAGCTTGTCGCGGGACGTCATCGATGCGCCCGGCGATTGCTCGCCGTCGCGCAGCGTGGTGTCGAAGATGCGAACGTACCCGACGTCGCTCAACATGCGACTGGCTCCCGGTGGCGAATGTTGGGAACCGGCTCGGCCGCCAGGAGCACCTCGCGCACGTCGTAGAGCTTTCTGAGGTGACGTTGCAAGACCTGCACCGATCGCGGTGCGTCCTTGGTCTGCACATGGAGCGACACGCACAAGGTCCCGGGCTCTTGGCCCGGCCGAGTCTGTACCCCCAGGGGCAGGAAGCCTCGCCGCTCGATGAGCCCTAGCATGCGCACCAGGGCGCCCTCGCGAAGATCGACCAATAGCTCCAGGTTGTGAGACATGGGGTAGTTCCTTGGATCGTTCCGAAAACAGAAGAGAGAAGTTGAGGGATGGAATGTTGATGAATGAGATGATCGATTGATCAGATGACCGTGAGCTCGGAGCGACGAAGCCTTTGGCTCATGCTCCGTCGAGCATCACTTCGTTGGAAGCGCCAGGGGGCACCAGCGGCCACACCTGGGCTTGAGGATCGATGCGCACGTGGGCGAGGGCGGGCCCCGGCTTGTTCAGCAGGCGCTCGATGGCGCCAGGGACCTCGGCCCGCGTGGTCACCGTGAACGCCTCGATGCCCATCGAGCGGGCGACGAGGGCAAAGTCGGGGTTGTCCTCGAGGTCGACCTCGGAGAAGCGCTGCTCGAAGAACAGCCCCTGCCACTGCCGCACCATGCCCAGGGCGGAGTTGTCCATCAGCACGATCTTGATGGGCAGCTGCAAGCGCCGGATCGTGACCAGCTCTTGGATGTTCATCATGATCGAGCCGTCGCCGGAGACCGCGATCACCGTGGCCTTGGGGTGAGCGAGCTGGGCGCCGATCGCCGCCGGCAGGCCGTACCCCATCGCGCCCAGGCCCGAAGAGCTCAGGTGTCGCGAGGGCGCGAGGATCCGGCAGTGCTGCGCGACCCACATCTGGTGCTGGCCGACGTCGCAGGCGAGGATCAGATCGTCGCCGGCGGCGTGCGACAGCTCGTGCAGCAGCGAGGGAGCGTGGACGCCGTTCCCCGGCGCGTCGTAGCGCCAACGGTGCTCCTCTTGGAGCTGCTGGCAGTGAGCACGCCAGGGCTCGATGGGGCCCGGCGTCGCCAGCTCGGGCAGCGAGCGCCGCAGATCGCCCAGCACCGCGGCCTGGGCCCGGCGCAGCTTGTGGATCTCGGCCGGGTCGACGTCGAGGTGGATCACCCCGGCGTCGGGGGCGAAGCCCGCCAGGTTGCCGGTGGCGCGGTCGTCGAAGCGCGCCCCCACGCACACCAGCAGATCGCAGCCCTGCACCGCGAGGTTGGCCGCCTTGGTGCCGTGCATGCCCAGCATGCCCAGGAACGCGGGGTGATCGGTGGGCAGGGCGCCCAGGCCCTTGAGGGTGGCGACGGTCGGGATCTTCGTGCGCTCGACATAGTCGCGCAGGGCCGGCACCGCGCGGCCCAGGCCGACCCCGCCGCCCACGTAGAGCACCGGTCGCTGTGCGCGGGCGAGCATGGCATTGGCCTGATCGATCGCGCTTGGTTCGGGAGCCGGCGGGTCGACGGCGGCCGCCCGGGCGATCGAGGGCCACGGGCCGATCTCCGCGTTGGCGACGTCCTTGGGTAGATCGATGAGCACCGGCCCGGGGCGCCCGCTGGCCGCGATCTCGAACGCCTCGGCGAGCACCTGAGGCAGGCTCTGGGCCTCGCGCACCAGGAAGCTGTGCTTGACCACGGGCATCGTCATGCCCAGGATGTCCACCTCCTGGAAGGCGTCGGTGCCCATCAGCGTGGTGGGCACCTGCCCGGTGATGGCCACCATCGGCACCGAGTCGAGGAAGGCGTTGGCGATCCCCGTGACCAGGTTGGTCGCGCCCGGTCCCGAGGTCGCGATGCACACCCCTACGCGCCCGGTGGTGCGGGCGTAGGCGTCGGCCGCGAAGGCTGCCGATTGCTCGTGGCGGGTCAGGACGTGGTGGATCGAGGAGCCGACCAGCGCGTCGTACACGGGGAGGATCGCACCTCCGGGGTAGCCGAACACCAGCTCGACACCCAGGGACTCGAGGGTCGCGACCAGGGCTTGGGCTGCGTTCATGGGGCCCCCGGAGGTGTTGCCTCGCGTTCGAGCCAGGGCATCCGCGCCCGCAGGCGGCGGCCTACGCTCTCGATGGGATGCTCGAGGTCTTGGGCCAGCAGGCGGTTGTACTGGGGCTTGCCCGTGCGATTCTCCTGGATCCACTCGCGGGCGAAGGTGCCGTCGCGGACCTCCTGGAGCACCTCCCGCATCCGCTGCGACGCGGAGTCGTCGACCACGCGATGGCCCCGGGTCAGATCGCCATACTTGGCCGTCTCGCTGACGAACTGGTGCATCTTGGCCAGCCCCCCTTCGTGGAGTAGGTCCACGATGAGCTTGAGCTCGTGCAGGCACTCGAAGTAGGCGACCTCGGGTTGGTAGCCGGCTTCGACCAGCGTCTCGAAGCCCCGCACCACCAGCTCGCTGGCGCCGCCGCACAGCACCGCCTGCTCGCCGAACAGATCGGTCTCGGTCTCCTCGGCGAAGGTCGTCTGTAGCACCCCCGCGCGCGTGCCTCCGATCCCGTCGGCGTAGGCCAGCGCCCGCGCTTGCCCCTTGCCGGTGGCGTCTTGCTCCACCGCCAACAGGCAGGGGACGCCGCGGCCCTCGGTGTACTGCCGGCGCACCAGATCCCCGGGCCCCTTGGGCGCGACTAGCAAGACGTCGCAGTGGTCGGGCGCGTTGATCTGGTCGTAGTGTACGTTGAAGCCGTGAGCGAACAGCAGCGCGGCCCCGGGGCGCAGGCGGGACGCGACCACCTCTTCGAACACCGCGGGCTGGGCCATGTCGGGGATCAGCATCGCGACCAGATCGGCCTCGGCCACCGCGTCGGCCGGGGTCATCGGCGACCAGCCATCCTCTTGGGCCTGGCGCCACGAGGAGCCCTCGGGGCGCAGGCCGACCACCGTGTCGACCCCGGAGTCCCGCAGGTTGAGCGCGTGGGCACGCCCCTGCGAACCGTAGCCTACAACCGCGACTCGTCGGCCCTCGAAGACCGATCCGTCGACATCGTCGCCGAAGAACATCTGCATCATCTGTCGCTTCTTTCTGCCGAGCAGGACATGTCGAGTCGGATCGTTCGATCGGATCGGATCGGATCAACAGTCGCGTCGGCTCGTTGAGCGCCCGGGCGGCCCGAGGCGGTCATCCTTCATGAGTTCGGTGGGTCTACTCGCTTCGATCGATCAGCCTGATCGTTAGGAAGTCCGGTAGGAGGTCCGCAGGTCACCGCGCCGTCGGAGGCAGAGGCGACCAGTGTGGCGTACTTGCGTAGGACGGCGAGGCGTGGCGGGGCCGGAGGTATGGACGCCGGTCGGGCGTCGAGATCCGCCTCCACGTCGATGCGTCGGGCCTCCACGTCGATGACGATGGGGTCTCCGTCGCGGATCCGGCCGATCGGGCCTCCGACCGCGGCCTCGGGCGCCACGTGGCCGATCATCAGGCCGCGGGTTGCCCCGGAGAAGCGTCCGTCGGTAATCAGAGCGACCGTGTCTTTGCGGCCTTGGCCGACCAGGGCCGCGGTTACGGCCAGCATCTCGCGCATGCCTGGCCCGCCCCGCGGGCCCTCGTTGCGGATCACGACCACCTCGCCGTCGGCGATCTCGCCCGACTGCACCGCGGCAAATGCCTGCTCTTCGCCCTCGAACACCCGCGCCGGTCCTCGAAAGTGGGTGCGGGTGTGACCCGCCAGCTTGACCACGCAGCCTTCGGGGGCCAGCGTCCCGTGCAGGACGGCGATGCCGCCTCGCTCGTAAAGTGGCTCGTTGATCGAGCGTACGACCTGTTGCCCCGGTTGCTCCTCGGCGTCGGCGAGCTCTTCGAAAAGAGAGCGGCCGCTGACCGTCGGGCCGTCGGTCAGCAGTCCTGCCTCGACCAGGCGCTGCCCCAGAAGGCGCGTGCCGCCGGCTTGCGTCAGATCCGAGGCCACGAAGCGACCTCCGGGCTTGAGATCGGCGAGGATCGGGGTGCGGGCGCTGACCTCGTCGAAGTCGCGGAGGCTGAACTCGACGCCCGCCTCGCGAGCGATGGCCAGCAGGTGCAGCACCGCGTTGGTCGAGCCCCCGCTGGCGGCCACGCCGGCCACCGCATTGCGCAGGGCGCTCGCCGTCAGCAGCGTACGCGTGGGTCGGGGGTCGCCGATCCGCTCCATCATCAGGCGCCCGCAAGCGCGGGCGATCTCTGGCTTGCGTGGATCGAGCGCGGGCACGTCGTTGGCGCCCATCGGAGACAGGCCCATCAAGCTGAGCGCCATCGCCATCGTGTTGGCCGTGAACTGTCCCCCGCACGCGCCGGCACCTGGGCACGCGGAGCGCTCCAGAGCGTTCAGGCGCGGTGCGGCTTGGGGGTCGGTGGCCGCGGCGCCCACCGCCTCGAACACGTCCTGGATCGTCACGTCTACGCCGTCGACCCGCCCCGGGAGGATCGAGCCTCCGTACAGTACGAGCCCCGGCACGTCCATTCGTGCCAGGGCCATGGCCGCCGCCGGGGTGGTCTTGTCGCAGCCGGTGAGCACCACCACTCCGTCGAGGCTGTGGCCTTCGACCGCCAGCTCGATCGAGTCGGCGATGACTTCCCGCGACACGAGCGAGGCCCGCATCCCCGGGGTCCCCATGGTGATCCCGTCGGAGACCGCGATCGTGTTGAACTCGAAGGGGACGCCCCCGGACTCACGAATGCCTTGCTTGACCTGCTCGCCCAGCTCGCGCAGGTGGGCGTTGCACGGGGTGATCTCGGTCCAGGTGTTGAGCACGGCGACCAGCGGACGTTCGAAGTCCTCGTCGCGCAGACCGACCGCTCGGAGCATGGCGCGAGCGGGAGCGCGGCTGGGACCCGATATGAGTGCTTTGCTGCGCATGGTCGCTCGTCCGCTCCTGCTCAGGCTTCACCAGCCGGCGCAGGGCTCGAAGCAGGCGTCCAGGTTATCGAGCACCGCTTGGCCCATCTGCCCCACTGGAGCGGGGGGGGCCCCGGGGAGCACCTCATCCGTGGCTCGGCGGATCGACTCGGCCAGCCCGAAGCGCGCCGCGCCGTGCTCCAGCAGCATGGCGGCGGCCTGCATGGCCGCGGTCAGCCGGGTCGTGACCTCCCGGGCGGGCGCGAGCGCAAAGAGGGATCCATAACGCCCCAGCCAGGCCCACGGCACGGCCGAGCCCGTCGAGCCGGGCGCCAGATCGAGATCGGTGGCGATCACCTCGGGCGACTCCGGGCGCAGCTGTAGCTGCCGCATCTTCGAGTTGGGGGGGCGGGCGTGGACCGATACCTTGGGGAAGCGAGGTGCGATCTCGGCCACCGCCTCGTGCCAGGCTCGCTCGCGGGCCGGCGCCGGTGAGGCCGCGTAGGTCAGCGCCACCCCGCGGCGCTCTGCGATCTGGAAGGCATTGTCGACCGCCCGTCGGAGCGCGATCGGGGACGCATCCGAGTTGGCCTGCACCATGATTGTGGGTTGAGGGCCGGTCGTGGGCAGATGTCGGATGACCGCGTAGGTCCCCAGCGAGTGGCGCAGGGCAGTCAGAGGGCCCGTCATCCCCGGGAGCGTGGTGCTCCCCAGCAGGATCGCGTCGGCTCGTCGGGCGCGGTCTTGGACCGACTCGGGCAGGGGATCGGCCGCATCGACCTGCATGCTCGATAGCTCGATGCCCATCGGGCCGGCTTCGGCGGCCCAGCGCAAGACCGAGACGGCTTCGTCCACCACCTCGGGATCGTCGGTGGCGCACTTGATGGCGAGGATGTTCAGGGTAGTCATGGGCGGTATGACCTTGATGCGAAGGCGCGAACGTGCGTTCCGAATCCCATCGCGACTAGGTGTTCGCGGTGGGGATCGGGAGGTCCCGAGGTATGAAAAAACCCCGCTCCGAGTCTCGGGCGGGGTCCTTGGCGCTTACCTTGTGAGTGTTGCTCAGGACCCCGTGGAGACTCCGATTAGCAGTAGAACATCAACCAGTAGAACAACGACA
The DNA here is from genome assembly GCA_039194325.1 of Myxococcota bacterium. Classification (GTDB taxonomy): domain Bacteria; phylum Myxococcota_A; class Polyangia; order Nannocystales; family Nannocystaceae; genus Paraliomyxa. The sequence goes on along the minus strand of JBCCWC010000025.1, from coordinate 583 downwards.
CCTAGCACGACGACCGGAGCGATGTGCTCGGAGGTGGACGGCCGGATGTCGAAGACGGTGATCATGCTCTCGTTAAGAGAGTGAATGAACGAATCGCGCGTGTCAACGATTATGGTCGGTAAAATTGTGACGATGAAGTCAACCGCGGCGTCGTGGGTCATCCGCCTCACGATTTGGGCGGATACGGGGGTGCAGAGGGGGGCAGCGGGGGGTCAGCGGGGGTTCGTTTCGCCCGTGGCTCGTGCGGAGCCGTGAAGGTTTTGCTGGCGCGGCTGGGCCATCTGTAAATGATTGACACCGAGGAGCGCGGACCGCTGGCGCTCGGGAAGCCTCCGCTCGAGCGTTGACCAGCGGGCCGAGGGTTCCCCAAGGGGGTTGGGAGGCGCCGCGGGAGGTTGGTCCTCGCTCCGTGGACCTTTAGATGTAGTGGTTGCTCGTCGAGCGGGACGAACCGCGGTGTCTCAGATCGGCCGGGTGCATCAGATTGACCAAGTCTGTGCCTGCATCGATCGATCTTGCGGCGAATCGTGACGTGCTTCCGGAGCTCGACTGACACGGGGTCGGACGCGCGTGATTAGCGCGG
>JBCCWC010000024.1:0-98086 GCA_039194325.1 Myxococcota bacterium | reverse complement strand
GGTGGGGCCTTTGGTAATCGCCGCCCCGGACGGCCGTGGATCCGCCTGCGCTGGCCGCGCGCGTCTGTGTGCCTGGGCCTATACTTTTTCTCGGCGGGTTTTGCGGGGGGGTCTCTCGGGGGGGTCTCGAGGGCGGGTCTCGAGGGCGGGTCTCGAGGGAGAGTCTACGGCGTCGGCATCAGCTCGATCGTGTCGTCCACGGTCTCCACGTGGCACTCATCTTCGGTGACCACGTACTCCGCCGTCGCCGTCTCGTAGCCATCCGCGCTGACGGTCACCGCGAACGTGCCCGCTTGCTCGGTCCCGAGCACGTAGGTCCCCGGCCAGCCCTCCTCCGGCTCCCGCGGGCCGTCGCCATCGAGCTCGAAGGTGACGGTGGCGTCGACGTCGTCTCCCGTCTGGGCGTCGACGACCTGCAACGTAACCGACGCTCGCGCTTCAAGCGTACAGGTGGTGGGCTCGCACCCCGCCATGGCCGTGCTGCCGAGCGCGAGAACAATGGAGCCAGTCGCAATCCAAGACGGTCTCATGTTCGGGTAGTGCCCGCCGATCGCGATTCGATCACGCCCGTCGGCCACCGCAACGGGCTGGCCCATCACTGCGTCAAGCGCGCATTTAGGGACCCCTCGTTGGCCTCCGGGGCCCTGCTAGACTCCGTCGCGATGCGCATCGCCCTCGCGTCGATGATCCCGCTGCTTTGGGGCTGCTCCGAGCCCGACCCCGATTTCGCCGTCTCCCAGTGGGAAGACGGAGTCGAGGTCACCATGCCGCCCTCCCAGAGCCTCCAACCCGCGGTGGGCTCGACGGCGCCGGGCCTGTGGGCCAAGTCCACCGCCCAGGCCAAGGACGGCGAGAACTCCTGGCACTTTGGCGACGGCATGACCTTCCCCACGCTGGCCAATGCCTCGTTGCGCAGCCCCGAGTTCGAGGCGGGGCGTCAGAGCTTTTTACGCTTTTCGTACTGGAGCGACATCCCCACCCTCTCGGCGAGCACGGGGACCGACGGGCTGGTGGTCGAAGGTCAGATCGGGAGCGGCGCCTGGATGCAGCTGGAGCTCCACGGCGGCTATCCCTACGTGCTCGACGAGACCACCCTGGGTTCGTCGCTCTCGCTGGGCCTGGGGATGATCGCCGGCACCGAGCGCGAGTGGGTCGACGACTGGGTCGAGATCCCCGACGCCGAGCCCGGACAATCGATCCGCTTTCGCTTCCGCTTCGGCGGCGACATCGACGAAGGCAACAACATGGGCGAGGGGATCTACATCGACGCGGCCGAGTACCTGATCGTCGAGTAGGGCGCTCGCCCGGCTCCTTCAGGTCACCACCACCAGCTTGCCCGTGGCCCGATTGTTCTCCATGCACTCATGCGCCTGCTGTAGTTGCTCGAAGGGGAACACCTCAAAGATGTTCGGGTCGTAGGCGCCCTGCTTGGCGCGATCGACGATCGTCTGGGTGATCGGTGTCCACTTGACCGTCTCCACCTTCTCGGTGTTGCCGAACGAGTAGGTGACCCCGGCCGGCATCTCGGGCAATGGCTGCCCCCAGGTGTCGCCCAACAGACCCGTCTGACACAGGCGCCCCCCCTCGCGGATCACCGTGGCGGTGTCGCTCAGCGTTGTGGGCAACCCGACCAGCTCAAGCGCCCCGTGGACGCCGTCGGGGCACAGCGCACGGACCTGGGCGGCGAGCCCCTCCCCAGCGTCGATGATCACGTGATCCACCCCCGCCGCGACCAGGGCCGCGCGCTTGGCCTCCTTGCGCGTGGTCGCGATCACCGTGCAGCCCAGGTGCTTGGCGATCCTCGTGGCCGCCATGCCCACCGAAGACGTCCCCCCGCGGATGAACAGGGTCTGCTCGCGCTTGAGATCGATCTCATCGAAGAGCGAGGTCCAGGCGGTGTAGTAGGTCTCCGGCAGGGCCCCCAGCACGTCCCAGGCCAGGTCGCTATCGAAGGGCATCACCTGCGAGCGCGGCACCTTGGTCATCTCGGCGTAGCCGCCGTCGTACTGACGCCCCATGTTGCCCATCGCCGCCGCCACCCGCTGCCCGGGCTGTAGATCGGATCCGGGCGCGGCCACGACCTCACCCACGCACTCGATCCCCAACACCCGCGGGAAGGTCACCGCGTCGCCCGACTCGCCCCGCCGCGTGTAGAGCTCGGAACGATTGATCCCGAACGCGCGCACCCGGATCACCACCCAGCCCGGCTCGGGCTGAGGGTCGGGAAGCTCGCGCAGCTGCAGGGCGTCAGCACCGCCCGGGGTCGTCACCTGGTAGGCACGCATGGTCCTCTCCTCTTGCCACTGCCCGTGGCCAGCCACCAACACCCGTCAAAGAGGACTCGGTTGCGCCAGGGCATGGCTACACCCTATATTGTTCAAGCATGGCCATCTATAGCTCGGAATCGAACTTAGACGTCGGAAAAATCGAACAGTGAAGGGTCGACCCGAACAGCTGGGCAAAGCCGCCGTCTTTGCGGCCGTGGTGCGAGAAGGCTCGTTCTCGGCGGGGGCCAAGGCGATGGGCCTGGCCCGCAGCACGGCAAGCGAGCACGTGGCCGCGCTCGAGTCGGCGCTGGGGGTCCGCCTGCTCGAGCGCACCACTCGGACGCTACGGCTGACCGAAGAAGGCGAGCTCTTGTTCGATCGGATCGACCGCACGCTGCGGGCATGGGAAGAGGCCCGGGCGGCGCTCGAGGAACGCAGCGGCGAGCCGGCGGGGACGCTGCGGATCACCTCCCCGGGCGGCCTGGCCAGCGCGCTGGTCGCCCCTACCTGCGGTGAGCTGGTCGCCGCCCACGCGCGGGTCAGCGTGGAGCTCATCGTCGACGACCGGCTGCGCGATCTCATCAGCGAGGGGATCGACGTCGCGATCCGCATGGCGCCACTCCAAGACTCCTCCTTGGTGTGCCGCAAGCTGGGCTCGACCTACTCGATCCTCGTGGATGCACCGGGCGCTCCCTCGACCACCCCGGCCAAGGATCCCGAGCGCCAGCTCGAGGCGATCCGGGAGCGTCCGTGGGTCGGTCACCCCGCCGTGCCGCGGCCCACCGTGACCCTTCATGATGCCAAGGGGCAAGCCCACGCGGTACGCCCCAACTATCGCACAGAGGGATCCAACTCCGAGGGTCAGCTGTCGCTGGCCGCCCATGGCTGCGGCCTGGCGCTGGTGCCCGAGCTGCTGGTGCGCCAGCCTATCGAGCAAGGTCGGCTGGGGCATGCCTTTGCCGACTGGCGCGGGCGCGAGATCCCGATCTACGCGGTGTACTCGCGCACCCGCTTCACCCCGCCGCGGGTGGCGAGGTTCTTGGATCTGCTCACCCAGCACCTCGACGCGCTACGGTGACCAGTGGGCATGCGGACGCGAGGCGCGCCAATGGGTCCCTCGGCGCATCGCTCGGGGCCACGCACGGCCCACGGCAGAACCGCCGGAGACTAGCGCAAATAGCGCAAGCCTCGATATGTGACCCTCCTCGGCCGTTGGCAGGGCGTCTGGGCCGTTGGCGAGACACGATCCGTTTTTCAGTCAACCCGGGGCCCCCTCATCGGTCATGCAGATGAGAGGCTTTGCCCGACGATGCTGATGATCTCAGTCGCCCTCGCCCTGGGCGTTTCTGAGCGGCTGCCAGTGTCCCTGGACACTCGAGGCGAAGCCGAGAGCTATCGGGGTGCGCTGATCCAGCGCTTTTTGGAAGGTCAGCACGTGCTCGTCACGCCGTCCACTCCACGAGCTTGTCACGTGACGGTTCGAGCGCTTCGTCACTCCATTTTGGTCGAGGTTACGTGCGGGGCCCAGACCTCGAGCGCCGAGGTCGACAGAACCGACGAGTCACTGATGCAGATGGAAGTGGTACACCGAGCGATCGATGCGGTGCACCGTCTGGCATCCATAGAGCCCGAGGATCCAAACGAAGGGCGCCCCGTCGCCTCCCTCCACTTCGTCGACTTCACCCCATCCGCGTCCGACTATGAAGAGGCTTCGGCTCCGCTACTCGCCCAGGGGTTCAATGTCGCCGGGCCGAATGTCACCGCCCACTGGGTGGTGTGTGTGTGGCAACGCGAGGATGGGTTCATCGTCGAGCGAGCCAAGACGCCTCCTTGTGCCGCGACGCCCCCGGGCCGACTCGAGCAGCCCATGCGCGAGGGGATCGCGGCCCAGGCCAAGTTACAGGCCACCGAAGACCAGACCGCCCTGCTCGAGGAGGTCATGCAGACCACGCTGCCCGAGCCGGATCCGCCGGCGGACGATCCGTACGCCGCGCGCTCGAACATCGCGCGCGCCTCCCCTCCTCCTTCGTCGCCTGGCTCACGCTCGACGGGCTGGGTCACGATCCACGCCGATGGAGGCGCCCAGTGGAGGATCCGCGACGCGGATCCAGCCATCGCGGCCACCATCGGCTTCGGCCGCCGTATGGTGGGTGGATCGATCCGGGCCGAAATCCTTCCGTGGGTCACCGGCGACACGCCGCTTACCGCGCTTGATGCCGTACTGGCGGTAGGGCCTTCGGCGGGCGGCGACATCGGCGATCGACTGCATCTGCGTGCCCATCTGCTGATCGGTCCGATGCTCCATCGGTACCGCTGGCAAGACGAATCGGTCGGCTACCGGCTCGACGCCCAGGTCTCGATCCCGGTCCTGCTCGATGTTCGCCTGGTGCGGGGCCTCGGCCTCCACGCCGGCGTAGTCGCCGCCCTCTCCACGCGCTCGCGCTCGCACCTCGAGAGCGACGACCAACCGATCGAGCAACGCAGCGCCCTACGCCTCGGCGTCCTGGCCGGGCTTCACTACAAGTTCGACACCGGGGGACGACTCGACGCCGGAGGGCAGCCATGAGCCTGACGTTGGTCCACCCCTCAGAGCCTTCGTCCCACCCGACCGTCGAGGAGGTGTACGAGGAGCACTACGAGCTCGTCTATCGCCTGGGGCTGCGCTACGGCTCGGGGCGCACGCAGTGGGCGGAGGATATCGCCCACGACGTCTTCCTCAAGTTGTTTGCCGCGCCCGAGCGACTCGAACAGCTCAGTAACATCCCGGCGTGGCTCTACCGCGTCACCACCAACACGTGCCTGAACCGGCTGGCCAAAGAGCGCTGGATCGAGGCCGCCCCCGTGCGCTGGCTCCTGCGTAGCACACACTCCCCGGTGCCCGACCCGGAGACCCTGGGGATCAGCAGTGCCCGCCTCAAGCGCTTGTTTGAGGTGGTCCACCGCATGCCGCCCAAACATCGGACCTGCTTTTTCATGTACTTCGTCGACAACATGACCCAGCCGGAGATCGCGGAAGTCCTCGGGTGCACGAAGTCTTACGTCTGCAAGCTGCTCACCCGGGTGCGCCAGCAGCTCGCGGCGTTCGAGGAGGACCGATGATGAGCACCCGCGAGCGATCCTTGCCCCGCACACTCGACGCCAAGCTCACCGAGGGGCCGATCCCCCCCGGATCGAAGCAGCGCACGCTGGCCCGGATCCGCGGCGGAGCCCGGCCGCCCCACGTGCAGGCTCGGGGTTCGGCGTGGGCGGCCCTGGGCGTCGCGGCGGGTGCCACGGTGGTCTCGCTGCTTTGGTGGGCCCGGGCCACGCCCGAGTCTTCGTCGGCCGAGCCCACCATTGCCGCCCGGCCTCGACCGTGTGCGACCCCGGACGAGACCGGGCACCTACAGATCGGGGGCGGCTGTACGGTCACGCTCGACGATCCGAAGCTCACGATCGCATCGTGGGGACAATCGATGCTGCGCACCTCGCCGGGCCCTCTGGTGTTCGAGTCCGGGTGGGTGGTCTTCGACGTCGAGCCGGTGAACGAGGGTCCGCCCGTGCGCATCGAGCTACGCTCGGCCACGCTCGAGGTCCTGGGGACGCGATTTTCGGTCTACCAAGACGATGTCCGTGGACACGTCGAGCTCGTCGAGGGGCGACTTCGGGTCATCGAGCACTCGGGACACGAGCTCATCCTCGAGCCCGGAGATCGCCACGCATGGACGAACGCACCGCCGCTCCCCGAGCCAGACCTCACCCCGCCGCCCATCACCGCCCCCTCGAGTCTACCGGCCAAGCCGGCACGGACTCCGTCCGCGAGCCCGCCGGGTCCTCGCAAGACCGCTCGTGCCGCGGCCCCGGTCCAACCGGCGCCCCAACCGGCGCCGACACTTCCAGAGCAGAGGTCGACCTCACTCGAAGAGATCGGCCGCCTTCGCGCCCGGGGCCGGTACCGAGACGCGGTAAAGCTCATCGACACGCTGCTCGCGGCCAAACCAGGGCACCACGCGTCGATGGTGCTGCACTACGAAGCGGGCACGATCCTTCAAGATGCGCTGGTTGATGCCGACGCGGCATGCGAACACTTCCAAACCCACCGAAAACGATTCCCCAACGGCCAGTACGATGCAGACGTGATCCGAAGATTAAAGCGCCTGGGATGTGTCAACAATGGTCCCACTCGTCGGTCATCCCATCGATGAGACCAAGACTCCACCTGCTGCCCATGCTCCTGCTGGTGTTGGGCTGCCCGCAAGACGATCTCATACACGGCAACGGAGAATCTGACGCAGGTCGGCCGGACGATCCCTGCCCCGGCAATACCGTCGAAGAAGGGGGCATGTGCGTCGACTACGGCCCCGACGGCAACGGCTGCCGAACCGCCGAGGACTGCGGACCGGGCTTCTTGTGCCGGGATTTCGACGCATCGGCCTGCACGTGTGACCCCCGCCCCGGGGCCTGGGAGGACTGTGCCCCTCGTTGTGAGTCCAACGACGACTGCAACCAGTACATCGCCGGCGACCTCGCCGAAGGGCGAGGATTCATTTGCGATCTGAGTCGCGGCGGGATCTGCCGTACACCGCCCTCATGCTTGAGCAACGATGACTGCATGCCCGGGCAGCAGTGTGTCGACAACATCCTCTTCATCCACTGGTACGTCACGGGCGACGGCAGTCTCGCCCAGCTGTACGCTCCCCGCCGCTGTTCAGCACCGGGCAGTCTCGTTGACGGGGCCGAGTGCTCTTGGGGAGCTGAATGCAGCTCCGGCTCGTGCGCAGACGACCAGTGTCGCCCCGCCTGCACGAACAACGCCGACTGTGCACCGGACCAAAGTTGCCAGCAGGGGTCGCGCGGCGCTCCGTATTGCACCCCGCAGGCCGAGTGTGACGGCCAAGGCCAAGCCGACCAGCTGTGCCGCCGCCGGCGCTGGGTGGTGAGCTGCTCGCCCACGCAGCCGTGTACTCAAGGTGATTGCCAGTATCCCGACGCAGACCCGGGGAGCTCCGGAGGATATGGCGGACTGGGCTTCGGGGTGGGTCAATGCACCGAAGACCAGCGCTGCGAACCGGACCACTTTCGCTCCGAGTGGGTCGACACCTGGATCGCCCCCATGTGCTTCGACCACACCCCTTGCTGGGATGACGACGACTGCGAGTCCCCCTATACTTGCATGGCCCTCGATGCCGTCGAGTCGACTCGCCGATGCGGGAAGGATGCTGGACAATGAAACGGGGACAGGGATGGGGACGGGGATGGGGATGGATAGCCACGCTGTTTTTGGCGTGCACCGGCTGCACCGATCGTATCTCGCATGACGACGAGACGCAGTCGCGCGAGGGCTGCGAGTGCCCCGACGAGGATTCCACCTGCGTCGACGGCCTATGCGTACAATCCAAGCCATGCGCCGAGTCTGCGTGTGAGGATGGCTATCGCTGCACCTATGACCCTCCCCAGTCTGACGCCAACCGGCTGACCATTGCATGCATATGCGATCCATCCAGTGATACATGGTCCTCGTGTGCCCCCGCGTGCACCGATGATAGCGACTGTGTGACTGGCTTCGTATGCCACGAAGGAAGCTGCCACTTCGAGCCCGGGTGCTTGACGTCCGATGTCTGCGCGCCAGACGAGTGGTGCTTGCTCAGCCCGGTGAGCACAGAGATCTCACAGTACGACCGCTTCCTCACCCGGGAAGTCTGTGCCCCCGCGGGGGTAAAAGCATCGGGTGATCCCTGTGAATGGGATACAGAGTGCGCCTCCGGCCATTGCAGCATCGGGGCCACCAGCGCCGTCTGTGGAGACTCCTCTCCGTGCCGAAGCAACGCAGACTGCCCCGGGGAACGATGCGTGTCGGGACAATGCGCTCCACCGCTGGGAACGTGCCAGTACTGCGAAAGCCCCGAACACATGTGCATTGAGCAGACCGCCGCCTGTGTCTTGCCTTGCGCGACGAACACCGATTGCGACGATGGAGAGTGCCGGCTCGACTCGCTCGACTCCTCCATGCTCTACTGCATCGACGAGCCCCCGCGCTGCGCCGCTGACGAGTTCTTCTATCAGCATGATGACGACATCGAATTCGGCAACCCGTTCGAGGTCTCAGGGCAAAGCTGCATGCTTCAGCAGACCTGCTGGACCGATGCAGATTGCCCGGACACCTATGAATGTTACTTACGAGCCCGACAGCCCTCGGGATACTGTGGTCGCCTGGCTTGAACCCCGCGCGACCGCACGCATCACCAACGAGCCCGCTCGGCTTCGAGCTCGGAGCCCTTAGGCTAGACAGTGTCCGGAAACTCCTCGTGCTGGGAGGACGCCCTCAGCGTCGTCCCTCGCAAAGCGCGAGCTCGAAGGAATATCGGGGGATATTTCGCGCATCGAGCAACGCGGCGAGACACGACGGGGGAGATATTCTCGCGCCGCGGGGAGTTTTCGGACACTGCCTAGCAGCCCGTGGCTGCTAGAACCGCACCCTCACCCCGAGCGTAGCCTGCGTCTTGCTGGCCCGCGCCCGCACGGTCACCTGTCGCCCCTTGACCATCAGCGCAATGCCACCGCCCACGCCTAGAGCACCCACGGTCACCGCGATGATCCCGCTGCCCAGGGTGTTGTAGCGAACGCGACAGACCCCGCGAAAGTCGACCTGATCCCCCTCACACTGCGATGGGATCGGATCTTCGTCGACGAGGATCAAGGCCACCCCAGTCAGGATGCTGCCCAAGCCCAGACCCATCATGACGCCACCGGCGATCGTCCAGGGCTTGCCCGCCTTGGGGCCAGTATCGACCACCTTGTCCTTCTTGCCCTTGTCTTTCTTGTCTTTCTTGCTCTTCTTGTCTTTCTTGCCCTTCTTGCCCGGAGGCACCGGGGCAGCCTCGAGGCTCAGCTCGAGCTGCTGGGTGCCCTCGGGCTCGACCACCACCGTCTGGCGCTGCTCGACGAAGCCGTCTTTGGTCACCACCACCGTGTGCTCACCGGGAGACAACTCGAGCACCTGGGGGGCCGGGCCACGCTCCTCGCCATCGACGCTGACCGTGGCCCCCGGCGGCACCGAGGCCACGGTGACCTCCCCGGGCGCATTGGCCCGCTCGGTGATCCGAGTGACCGCCAGCGGAACCAACGCGGCGACCTTGTCGCCGGCCTGACTGACCGAGCAGCCCTTACAAGGCTCACTGACCTCGGCCACGGTCTTGCCGTTGGCCCCCTTCACGGTCAGCGTGAGGGTGTAGTTGTCCTTCTTGGCCAGCCCCACCGTCATGCGAACCCGGTAGGGACCGCCCTCAACACTCACGCCCGCGACCGCCGCTTCGAGACGACCGATGAGCCGCCCCTGGGACGACTTGGGGAGCTTGCCCTTGACCTTGACCGGCAGCTGGACCTCGAGGGAAGGCGGGGCGGGATCGGGCTCGGGTACGGACGGACCGTCGGCCTGCGCCCCTTCGGACGCGATCGCGCCGTCCTCCGCGGCGCCGCTGGCCGCCTCGTCCGAGCCCTTGTTGCCCGTGCCCTTGTTGCCCTTGTTGCCCTTCTTGCTCTTGCTCTTGCTCTTCTTGCTCTTCTTGCCCTTGCTCTTCTTGCTCTTGCCTTGCGATGCAATCGCATCCACCGCGCCGGCCTCCGCCCGAGCAACCCCCGCGTCCAGCGAGGCAGCCCGTGCGTCGGTCGCGAGGCCGAAGATCAGCGCAACGAGAGCGGGCATCGCGATCATGCGATCCAGACGATGACCGAGGGGACGGAGGATCTTCGGGAGCAAAGCGGCCCGAGTTCACCACGGCAGGTCGGGACCACTCAAGCACACCCCTGCGCGGCGCCCCAGCGCCCCAAACCCGACGCGAACACGGAGGCCGATCGTCCGCCCCCGAGGCCCCTCGCCCACGGCTCGACTCCGGCCCCACCACCGGCTCGGACCCACGCCGGTCGTCATCCGCCCCAACTCATGGGTCCAACGTCGCCATGACCGCGTCGATCGAATCCCCGAGCACGCCCACGATCTCGTCGGCCTGCGCCTCGGTGAGGATCAGCGGCGGCGCAAACAGCAGGTGATCGCCCCGCGTACGATCGACCGTCCCCCGACAGCCATAGGTGACCACCCCCCGCGAGAGCGCTTCGGCCTGGACTCGCTTCGCGACGCCGAGTTCCGGATCGAAGGGCTCACGCGTGGCCCGGTCACGGACCAGCTCGACGCCCAACAACAGCCCCGTCCCCCGCACGTCCCCCACCCCGGCCCCCTCCCCCGACCGGTCGAGCAGCGTGCGCAACCCGGCCCGCAGGTACGCGCCGACCCGCGCCGACGCGGCGACCAACTGATGCGCCTCGATGTAATCGAGCACCGCCTCCCCCACCGCCGCCGCCAGGGGAATGCACGAGAAGGTCTGCCCGCTCTGGAAGGGCCGCCCGCTGGCCACCAGCGGCTCGAGCACCCGATCGTGGGCGAGGATCGCCCCCATCGGCAGGTAACCCCCGCTGATCCCCTTGGCGCAGGCGAGGATGTCGGCGTGGGTCCCGAAGTGCTCGCAGCCAAAGGCCCGACCGGTACGCCCAAACCCCGTCATCACCTCGTCGGCGATCATCACGATGTCGTGCGCCCGGCAGATCTCGGCCATGCGCTCGAAGTAGCGAGGCGTGGGCCCCACCGCCCCCAGCGCCGCTCCCACGACGGGCTCGGCCACGAAGGCGACGATCTCGTCGTCGTGCTGGTCGACCACCCGCTGCATCTGCTCGACCAGCTGATCCTCGTACGCCTCGAGCGTCGACCCGGCCGGGCGACGATAGGCAAAGCACGGCGACAGATGCAGGTGCCGATCCGCCATCAGCCCCGTGTAGTAGCTACGTCGCGCCCACATCCCTCCCACATCCAGGGCGAGGATCGAGTTGCCGTGGTACGAGCACCAGCGCCCCACCACGCGGGTGCGATGCTCCCGCCCCTTGGCCCGATGATACTGAAAGGCCAGCTTGATCGCGTTCTCGATCGCCTCGGTACCGCCGCAGATCGTCCAGGCATGCTCGAAGCCCTCGGGAGCAAAAGCACACAAGCGGCCGAGGTAACGCTCGAGAACCTCGTTGTGGAACACGTGGGTGGGATGCACGGCCAGCGTACCCGCCTGCCGGGCCAGAGCCTCGGCGATCTCCGGGACCCCGTGGCCGAGGTTGGTCACCGCCGCGGTACAACCCGACGCGTCGAGATAGCGCCGACCCTCGCGATCGTAGAGATACACGCCCTGCCCGCGCACGATCTCCGGGTAATCCGCATCATAGTCGGCGCAGATCAGCTGCGAGTGGATGACGTGACGAGGACGCATGCGGGCAAGACTACCAGCCCCACTCGCCCCTCCGGTCATCGAGCTCCGACCATCGAGCTCCGGTCGCGATTTCGCGTTCGAGCGCACGGCCAAGGACAGGGATCCGATCACGATCGACACCTCGATATGGCCGGGCATGACTGGGCAGCTGCGCTTCACCTACGAGACCCAGGACGGGGCTGCGGCCCCCGACCGACCAGCACCGAGTGATGGCGCCAGCGCACGCTGGCGCCCAAAGAGCCCAACAGAAGGACGAAGCCCACGCCGACGCAGCTTAGCCCCCACTGCAAGATCGACTGGGGAATGGGCACCAGATCGAGCGAGACGACCAGGTGAGCCACCATGAGCCCCGGCAGCGCGAGCAGGGCGTAGAACCGGGTGTGCACCACCACCGTGACGCTCACCGCCAGCAGCAGTAGATCGAGCCACCAAAGGTGTGAGGGCCATGGTCCTCCCGCCCAGTGATAGGTCCACGCCGCCAGGTACACACAGCCGACCGCCCCAGTCAGCAAGCGACGCCGTGAGTCGCCAGGAGCGAGGGTGAAGATCGCATGAGGGAGCTGGGGCCGCACCGGCGGAGGCTCGAGGGTGGGATCCACCCGATACACGTCGCCCGCCGGCGGCACCGGTGCCGCCCGAACGGCCGGACGAGTCACCGGTCGGCGCAGTGCGTGCAGGCCCAGCACGACCGCGGCCATGCCCGCCACAAGCCACAAGACGGACGGGAGCGCGAGCGCGACATAGCCGAGCGTGCCGGCGACCACCCACCAGACCCTCGACTCCCGCCGCAACAGCCGCGTGGCCAGGAGCACGGCCGCGGGCGCCAGCGCGTGGGCACTGAGCGTGGGCTCCTGCGAGAGCCAAAACCCCACGTGCAGCAGCACCATCGTCGCCCACCCGGTCCAGACCGCACGAAACGATCGCCGGGCCACGGTCACGGCCCACTCGGTGTCGATCGCATCGCTGGTGATCCGACGGGAGGTCCACGCCCCCGCAGCAAAGAGCGCGAATACCCATGCGCCAAGCAGCGACGACGCCGCGGGCCCGTCGAGCGCCCGAAAAGCCCAGGGCAGCAGGGCGATCATCGCCGCCCCGAAGGTCGCCACCCCAAAGGCCGACCGGGACAGCCGCAGCTTCATCGCCCAACAAAGCGCCCGCAGCTTGGCGACAAACCCCACAAGCCAGCCCACGCTGCCCAGGGCGCCGGCCAGGCCCAGGTATGCACAGGTCTCGGTGTGCAGGGTGAGATCGCACTGGTAAAGAGCGGCGAGCAGCGCCAGCATCACCGCCGGCCGACGCAGGCGGATCCGAACCAAGAGGGCCGCCCCGCCGATCAGTGCCCACGCGTAGACCTCGGCGATCCCGGTGATGCCCAGCTGCGCAAGCGTGCCTCGCCCCGCGAGGCCTTGCGACGAGAGGATCACCCCCACGAGGACCAGCGCGGCGCTGACCAGATAAAGGGGGTTGTACTCGAAGAGCCAGCGATGCAGCAGGCGCGGCAGCGAGTGCCCCAGCGGAGACCGCAACAAAGAAGGGTCGAACAAGGGTGGGGAGCGGTGCACATCATCCATCGCAACCCCTGCGGTGCAACGAGCGTGCCGCCACGCCCAGCTCGGCGCTCGGCGCCACGATCCTCACGCTCTGAGGACGAACGGATCCGCAACCGCATGCCATCGTGTCGCTTCCCCTCCGCGACCGTTGCCATCACGACGACCAAGCACCATGACTGCCGCTCAGAACGAGCGTCACCCGGCCCGGGCCTCCGCCCAGGCATCGTGCTGGTACACCGTATTCATACGCCGAACTAATCGATGACCCAGCAGCCGCAAGGCCCCGTTGCGCAGCCACGCTTTCGGGCCCTGCATGTGGTAGAGCGTCGCCTGCCGGCGCGACCCGAGCTGGAGCTGTGCCGTTCGTGGTCGACGCAGACCTTCGTAGCGACCCAGCGCTTCGACCACCCGATCGGCCCCCAGGCACTCGGCGAGCACCACGGCATCTTCGATCGCCATGCAGGCGCCCTGGGCCATGAAGGGCAGCATGGGGTGACAGGCATCGCCCAGTAAGGTCACCCGCCCCTGGCTCCACCGCGGCAGGGGATCGCGATCGAACAGCGCCCACTTGAAGCAGCCCTGCCGATCGGCTCCCTCGAGCACGTGACCAATGGTGGAGTGCCAGCCGGCAAAAGCCTCCAGTAGCTCACGCGGATCCCCGCGCTCGGTCCACGACTCGCGCTCCCACCCGGTGCGCTCGACCACCGCCACGAAGCTGACCCGTTGCCCGCCCCGCACGTAGTAGTGCACGAAGTGAGCGCCCGGACCCATCCACAAGGCGGCCACCGGCCGCACCTGGTCGGGGTCGACCCGTGAGGCATCGACGAGCCCGCGCCAGGCCACGCACCCGGTGAAATGCGGAGACTCGGGGCCAAAGAGCACCGCACGCACCGTCGACTTGATGCCATCGGCACCCACGAGCAGCTCGGCAGTGTAGCGACGACCCGCGGTCGTCGTGACGTGGACCTGCTCGGGCTCGGCCTCGACCTGCATACACTCGGCCTGATGGATGATCTGCACTTGACCGGTCTGCGCGACCGCCTCGGCGAGCACCGCGTGAAGATCGGCCCGGTGCAGGTGCAAATAGGGCGCCCCCAGGCGGGACGCGAGCACACGCCCAAAGGGGACCCGAGCCACCATGGACCCTCGACGCCACGTGCGGAGCTCCGCCGCCTCGGGCATGAACGCCACCGCGCGTAGCGACCGCTCTAGCCCCAGCGCATGGAGAATGCGCGACGCGTTCGGGCTTACCTGGATGCCGGCGCCCGCCTCCGCGAACGCCGGGAGCCGCTCGAGCACGGTGACCTCCAGGCCCCGGCGCGCAAGAGCCAAGGCCGCCGCGAGACCGCCGATCCCTGCACCCACCACCAGAACCTTCCGCACGCACAACGACGCCGTACCCACCGGGCGATCATGCCACGACTGCGCGATACCGCGCAGGACTCGCCAACCGGCAGGACGACCAGCGCATCATGGCCTCACCGGATCGGCCTCGGTGCCTCGACCGGCTCACACACACGTCGAGTTGTCGATCGGATCGATCTCGTCGCACGACATGCCGCACGACCCCTCGTTGTCGCAGTACTCGCAGACCTCCGAGGTCATCACCACGCAATCGGGATCGAACACCCCACACCCGCAGTCGCACCCGTCGTCGGTGCCCCAGTAGTACGGATCGCAGGTCCAGCCGGGGATCTGCGGGGCATCGGTGGGCGGGGGCACGGGAATTCCCGGCGGGAGCACCACGTACAGATCGGCCAGGCACATCTCGTTGGTCGTCCCCCAGCCGGGCACGACCGGATCGGTGGCGGCGGTGGTGTCGTAGTCGCAGGTCACCTCCATCCGCGAGGCCGGGGTGATCGTGATGGGATCGGCGTAGAAGTACAGCTGCTGCCAGTCGAAATCCCACCGGTCCATCTGCGCCCCGCAGTCCACCGAGCCACCGCCCTGATGGACGGCCATATCGAACTTGCGGCCGTAGCTGTGCATGTGCGGGAAGATCCCGAACAGATCCACCTCGGGCAGCGGTCCGAGCACGTCGTCGAAGGTCATCTCCCAGGTGTACTGGACCGAGGGCTGGCCGGGCTCGAGGGTGGTCGGCTCGTCGTCGAAGACCGAGTCGAGCAGCGGGTCGATCGGGAACATGAACGCCTCGCGCTGCACCTGGTCTTCGATCCGCACACCGATGGCCGAGCTGTCGGAGATCCCGATCAGATCCTCGCTGGCGAGGTTGTAGTGCACCTGAACGACGAATTGATCCCCCTGGTAGACGCGGATCCCCGTCCCTTCGGGGAATTCGACCACCCCCTTGCCGGGGGTCCAGGTGATCGGCACCCCGCTGGGGACGACCCCCTCCCCGGCGCGGGAGAAGCACTCCCAGCCCGCCCGCTCCGGCGACTCGTCCGACAGCTGCTGGATGATGTCCCCGTTGGTCCGACCGTCGGCGGTCACGAGCAAGTCGACATCGATCGGCATCGCGACCATGTGGTGGATGAGCCGCACGTTGCCCGGCTGGCCGTCGAAGCCGGTGATGAAGCCGTCCTTGGGCACGTCTACGTCGATGAGGAAGCAGCGATACTCGTCGAACTGCGCCAGATCACCGCCCTGGATCTCGGGGACGAAGTCGGGGGTGCGCAGCTCGAGGCTCTCGTCGAGCGAAGACACCTCGGGCACTTGGAGGTTCTGCGGCTCGCCCTCGGCCAGGCCCTCGTCGACCCACGCGGCCACGAGCTCGATCTCCTCGTCGGTGAGCCACTGGGGATCGACGAAGGTCCCGCAGGAGCCGTCGGCGTTGAGGCTCCAGGGCGGCATGCTCCGCTCGGCCACCGCCGCGGCCGCGGCCGGACCCCAGGCCATCGCGTCCTCGTAGGTGTCGAGGCGAAAGGGCGCGACGCCCTCAGGCTGGTGGCAGGTCACGCAGCGCGCGTAGAACAACGGCGCCACGTCCCCCCAATACGTCACGCCGGCCGGGGTTCCGGTGCTGTCCACCGCCCCGGTGCCGCCCGTGGTGCCTTCACTGCCCATACTGCCAGTCGCGTCCGTCTCGCCGGTGCTCGGTGAGCGGGTGTCCCGGCACCCCACGATCGCGAGCGTTCCAAGCGCGATAATCGATCGAGCCAGACCCGTCGCGGTGACCATCCGTCGATGCATCGTTCACTCCTCGGCGCATTGAACACCGCCACGCACGGCCCGTGTCACCCCGACCCAGCGACGACCAATGACCTCCCGTCCATCCTGGGTGCCCCTTGCGCAAGACCGAGGCCGGGCGCAACAAAGTCGCGCATCCCCAGGCGGCCTCGGCATTGATAGTCCAAGACCGAGGCCGGGCGCGACAGCAATGGAGGTCTCGGCCGACCCGTCAGCCCAGCGGCATAGGCGCGTCGCAGAACTGCGCCTCGCCAAAGGTATCGACCGGCTTGCCCATCGCCTGGCAGACCGCGGTAAGCACGTCGTTGTAGTGCTTTTGCTCCGACGGGAAGGTCAGCCATCGTCCCCCGCTGACCCCCACCCCGGCACCGCCCGCGGCGATCCACACGATGTTGCGCGCGTTGTGGTTGGTGCCCATAGGGCGCGCGTAGATCACCAGGGTGTTGTCGAGCAGCGTCCCCCCGTCCACGTCCGGGGTGGACTCGAGGCGAGCGAGCACCTCGGCAAACATCCGAGTAAACGCGATCTCCTTGGCGATCCCGAGCGTGCGCCCCTGCTGGGATGTCAGCCCGTCCGAGCCCGCACCGTCGATCCCGGCGAAGGCGTGACTTATCGCGTGCGTCGTATGTCCGCCATGAGAGATCCCCAGCTCGGGCCAGTCGGGCCGGGTGCTGCCGCCGAAGTTGCCCATCTGCATGGTCGCGATCCGGCTGTACCCACACGCCATCGCCTGCGTGATGACTTCGCCGTGATCTCGCATGACCCGGGGCGCATTGCCCTGGGCGAGAAAGTCGTAGGGTTCGATCGGGTTGGCCCCATCGCAGACCGAAGCTGCGAAGCTCTGCCCCAGCTCGTGGACCCCGCCCAGGTGCTGCTCGAGCCGCGGGCGATCCGCCGCGGGCACGCGCTGCATCATGCGACCGATATCCTTGGAGATCACGTCCAGCACCGTCTTGCGCTGGGCCAGCAAGCGAGCGGCCTCCTCGTCATCGAGCCCTTCGCCAAAGACCCGCGTATAGGCATCCACCGGGTTCTGGAGCGGCTCGACCCGCTCGCCGGGGCCAGTGTACGACCAGTAGCCCTCCCCGGTCGCGAAGCCCTCGATGCGGAACGCGGTGTTGAGCACGTTGGTCTCGAGCTCGGGATCTCCTTCGAACTCGTTGGCCAGGTAGTGATCGACGGAGATCCCGGTGGAGGTGTAATCCTTGAGATCCCCCGGCGCGTGCCGGCGGCGACCGGTGAGCATCCCCGAGGTCTGGCGATGGGCATTGTTGGCATCGACCATCGAGATGTTCTCCATGAACACCAGCCGGTCGCGGAAGGGATGGAGCGACCGGAAGATCTCCGGGAAGCCGCCCTCCTGCAGCGGCAGGTCGCTCTGCGGACCCGAGACCCCCGAAGGCCGCCAACCGTCGTAGCCCGATCCCCCATCGGGACCCACCAGCGGGCCGTTGGGGAACCCCACAAAGAGGACCTTGGGTAGGGCCGGCGCCACCTGAGCTCCGACGGGGAATGAGCGTAAGAAGGGCACCGCGGCCGCGGTACTGCACAGCGACCCCAAGAAGGTACGGCGGCTGGGCGAGGTGAGGATGCGTCGAGACATGGACTGTGTACGTTTCATGGCGAGATCTCCAGCGGCGGCGGATCAGGGCGCGTCGAAGTCGGTGACCGCGCGCGAGCGGAACCATTCCGAGGTCGCGATGTCGTAGACGAGCTGACGAAGATCCCCCTGCGACGCGGTGACGTTGCCCGCGATCCGATCGATCGTGCACTGGTCTTCGGCCCCCTCGATCCGCTGCAGGGCATAGCGAGACCACTGGACGGCGAAGCAGCGCTCGACGTGCTCAGAGCCGATGAGCAGCTGCGCCAGCTCGGGGATCGTCTCGAAGGTGCCCTCCAGCCCTTCGTCGGTAAACGGGCGGATCTCCCCTTCGGCGACGATAGGCTCCCCTTCGGCCGTCTGGGCCTGGAACTGGCCCATCCCGTCGTAGTTGTCGAAGCCGTGCCCGATGAGATCGGTCAGCTGGTGGCACCCCCCGCACGCGGGCGCCTCGAGGCGGCTGGTCTCCAGGCTGTCGTTGGACTCCACCGCGCCCTCGGGCGGCGGGGGCAAGGTGTCGCACAGCAGACTCTGCCGCACGAAGAGCCCGCGGTGAACCTCGGGGAAGATCTCGCCGGTGTGGTGCAAGAAGCCCAGCTGCGTCAGGACACCAGAGCGACGCTGCGGATCGAGCTCGGTTTGCTCGAAGGGAGCGGCGGGAGCCTCCACCCCATAGATCGCCGCGAGCTCGTCGTCGATGAAGGAGTAGCTCGCCCCGAGCAGGGCCTCGACCGTCGCATCGCCCGCGGTGAATACGTGCTCGACGAAGGTCGCCAGCTCCTGCTTCATCGACCGCTGCAGGGGTCCGTCTCCCAGTCCGTCGACATGGAGCCACTGGGTGTGGAAGTCCTCCACCGCCCGCATGAACCGAGGATCGTTCATCATGCGGTCGACCTGCTGCTCGATCCCCTCGGGCGCGTCCAGCTGCCCCGCCTCGGCCGCGTCGAGCAGCGCATCGTCGGGCACGCTCCCCCACAAGAAGAAGGACAGCCGCGTGGCGATCCCGTAGGCGTCGAGCGGGACCACCGAGGCGTCTGCTTCCGCCGGCATGGCGCGCACCGGCTCCTCGAGGTAGAGCAGCGACGGCGAGCTGAGCAGCGCGACCACGAGGGTCTGCACCCCCAGCGACGCGCCGTAGTCCTCGCGGATCGTGGTGTAGATCCCCATGTAGTCCGCCCGCTCGTCGGCGGTCAGCGGGCGCCGAAACACCCGGCGGCCGAAGCCGTCGAGCAAGGTCTGCATGCAGGCCACCTCGGCCCAGTCGCAGGTGAGCGCCTGCGGCAGAGCCTCGCCGACATAGCGCTCGGCCAGCCCCTCGGCCAGCTGCAAGTAGCGCCGGGAGAGCTCCTCGTCGAAGCCCGCGGTGGTCGAGGCAAAGCCCCCCTGCTCGCCGTCGTTGTTGAGCTCGAGCAAGGCCAGGCTCTGCTCGTCGGCTACGGTCGCGCCCAGCAGGTCGACCATCGTGTTGCGGTACTGAGTGGTGGTCAGGCTGCGGAGCACCGCCGTCGAGGCTTCGACCAGGCCAGGCTCGCACACCACCCCCTCATCGCCGCCACTCGAGTCGCCAGACTCGTCGCCCCCCGAAGTGCCCCCCCCGTCGGCATCGCCGCCGCTGTCACCGGTGGGATCGTGGCTGTCGAACGAGCGGGCCCCGGTGTAGCAGCCGGGAAGGAATAGGAGGCCAGCGAAGGCCAGCGAAGGCCCACCACGCCAGCCGCGGCGTAGCGAGCCCGACGCCTGGCCGCCGGGGCGGCAGAGCGCGGATCGAGACATCAGGTGTACTCCGTTGTGAGGTGAAGCTCGGCCCCCGCGACGCATCACGTCGGGGCCGCTTCAGTCGACAAGTAACCGCCGACCGGCAACGGTCCACGAAGTAATTGCACGGGTGGAGCTCACCGCGGCGGCGACCGCCGACGCCCGATCCCGACCAGGCCCAGCCACAGCCACAGCCACCGCCACCACGAGAACCCATGGGTTACGAAACGGCGTCGGCACCCGCAGCCCGCCGATCCTATGGCGGGGCGAGGATCCAGCCGCGCCGTGTCGAGGATCCGCTCGAAGTTGGGCACCCGCGCCCCAAGCCGATCGCCGATCGCCGTCGAGTCGGTCAAGACGCCCAGATGACGGAGCACCGCCTCGTCGCCTTGCCACAGCGGCTCGGCTAGCTCGAGGCTCAGGGTGGTCGTCGCCGAGACCGCGTCGTGCGCTAGCTGGCAGTCCACGAGCACGACCGGCTCGGCATCGACCCGCAGCTCGATCCCCTCGCACCCCAACGCGGGAAGCAGCGGGGGCGAGACCGCATTGGCAAAGGACAACCGAACGCGCGACGGATCCTCGGGCTCGACGACCGCCTCCCCGACGACCGGGGGCTCGAGGGCCCCGATGTCTGGAGCCGAGCCGTTGAAGGCCAAGGGGCCCGAGTGCGCCGCATCGACCGCGGGGCTCCCCGGCTGCGGCGTCACCCCATCGCGGGGATCGAGCAGCGGCGCGATCGCCATCGACCCCTCGCCGCAGCCACACGCCTCCTGCCAGTCGGCGATCGACTCGACCTCGCTCCCACCGGGCAACCGGAAGCGCGGCGGTCCGCCGTCCGTCGTCCAGTAGAGGTTGTGAGACATCGTGAACGCGCTCTGGTCATTGATCCAGCGCGCCCCCAGCTCGCGCGCGACGATGAGGTTTCCCAGCAGCGCCGCGTCGGCCGTGGCCTTGCTCCCCACGTCGATACCGACGTCGGCGCCAATGACCGTGTTGTGCTCCCAGAGGTTGGCGGTGGTGCTGCCGAGCTCGTTGGCGAAGTCCCGGCCGTCGCACAGGCCGCAGCCGTCGCTATCGCGCACGAGGTTGTGGTGGATCTCCCAGTCGTGCGCCCCCTCGTGCAGCGACAGCCCGCCTACGAACAGCGCGTCAGCCCCCGGCCGCACCTGCTCCACGAGGTTGTGGTGGATCTGCCCCGGCCCGGCGGCCAGCCGCACACGGATCCCTTGGGTGTGAAGATCCGCAAGCTCGGCACAGGCGGACAAGTTGCGGACCAAGTTGTGCGCCACCTCGATCCGCTGACATCGGGTATGGATCGCGATCCCCGACTGGGCATCGAACTGGCCCAGGCCACACGCGACCCCATCGATCACGTTGCCCACGATGGTCGCGTCCTCGAAGTGCCGAAGCCGAATACCGTCGCGCACCACGTCGTAGATCCGGTTGTCCGCGATCACCAGGTCGCGCCCGATCCCCTCCGGCCCTTCGCTCGAGCTATCGCCCGCCAAGATCCCCGCCCCGTCCCAGCGCACGATGAGGTTGTCTCGCAGCTCGATCCCGACGCTCGGTGCCTCGATGCTCCGCACGTCGAGGGCCGTGGCGTCCGGCGCGTCGCGCCCGTCGAAGGTCAGCCCGCGCACGATCCAGTGGCTGAGATCGACCAGCTGCACCCGACCGCCGATCACCGGGGCATGGCCCGGGGCCGCCGTCAGCACGACCGGCGCCTCGACGGTTCCATCGGCCACGCCGGTCAGGGTCACCCCCTCGTAGGGCGCGGCAGCCTCGCGCAGACAGATCAGATCCCCGCCTTCGATCGGAGCCTCGAGCAGATCGGCCAGGGAAGCGAAGGGCGATGCCTCGTCGCCGCTGCCTCCGGGCTCCGCGTCGCCGTCGACGAACCACCGACAGGCCTCGGCCGGGGCCCCCCACGCCAACCCGGCGACCCACAGCGCAACCAGCCATCGTGCCACGCCCAACACCCGCACCATGCCCCGATCACTCATGGGTCGAACCTCCGCACCCACAGCCCGAGCCCGGAGGGCACGACCCCCAGCACGACCGGGCGCTCCTGCGCGTCGAGGGTAACCGCGACGGGCCATCCCTCGTCGGACGGCAAGCGACGGGTCCAGCGCGGCTCCCCCTCGCCGTCGAGCTGCTGGATCCATGCCGCGGTGATCCCCCCAGCCGTAGTCGTGCCGACCAGGGTCGCACGGCCCCGACCATCCAGGGCCCCGTCGACCAGGTCCTGCACCCCATCGGGCTCGACGACCCAGCGCAAGGCGCCGGCGGGATCGGTCGCCGCCACCCAGGGAGCCTGGCCCGACTCGCTCACCACCACTGTGCCCGCCCCGGAGACATCGAGCGCCCCGGGGAGCCGCATGAGCCCCAGCACCAGCT
This sequence comes from Myxococcota bacterium, assembly GCA_039194325.1. Lineage (GTDB taxonomy): Bacteria > Myxococcota_A > Polyangia > Nannocystales > Nannocystaceae > Paraliomyxa. The sequence continues at coordinate 76,089 of JBCCWC010000024.1, read as the reverse complement.
CCACGTCGACCGCGAGCGCTCCGCCGGGATCGAAGATCTGCAGCCCGACCGAGCCATCCTCCCAGACGCCCACGAGCCCCGCACGCCCTCCCGGGGACACGGCCATGTCCACCGGCTCGAACCCGTCGTCTCGTCGCTCGCTCCACGACAGCGCATCGTCGGAGCCCCGCCGCTCGAGCCACGCAGCGCCGTCGAGGAGCCCGGCGACCGTCACCGCTCCCGTGTCGTCGGCCCCCAAGGCGAGCACCCGCTGCTCCCCCGTGGTCCCGACCCCAAACCCTCCCTGGGGCACGCCGGTGGCCTCCAGTCGGATCACCACGACGCGCGTCGGCCCCTCGACGTCCTCCGACCCGGTGTCGCCCGCCAGCCACACGGTACCGCTGGGCGCGATCGCTACCGCCCGGCCATCGATCTGCGGCGATAGCCACGGGGTCGGGTCGTCGACGATCACCGATCCATCATCACGCATGAGCAAGGCCAGCGGCCCGTTCGCCAGCGTTCCGGTCACCGCCACGAGCCCGTCGGCGCCGGCCGCCACGTGCCGCGGCTCCACAATCGACGAAGGATGGGCCCACGTGGCCACGAGCACCGGATCGCCCTGCCGACACGCCACCGGGCACGAAGGATCGTCGTCACAGGGCAGCGTAGGGCTCACCTCAGTACAGTCCGGTGTACAGGTGTCGGCCTGCTCGGCCGCAAAGGGGCCATAACGCGCCCCCGACGGGCACTCGTCGCTACGATAGGCACAGTAGCCGTCGGACTCGCACACGCCCTGTCGCCCCTCGAGGCGGCACTCGTCGTCGCGCTCGCACACGCGCGGCGGGGCATCGAGGCACGCGACGAGCAACCCCACGCTGACCCCCGCCACCATGCGCACGACAGGCTCGATCCGACGGGGCGGTTGCACACGCCCGGTCCCTGGCTTCGATCGAGGCAACATGGATCCCTTCGTCCGCGAAATAGGGTAACCAGGACGAGGTGCTGGGACGAGCCAGCGACGACCAGCTGCTGGCGCAGTGGGCGCGAGGCCACCGTCGGGCGGGAGACCGCCTGATGCGGCGGCACGTTGCCTCGCTGCGTCGGTTCTTTGAGGTCAAGGCCCCCGAGGTCGCCGAGGATCTGACGCAAGCGACCCTGCTCGCTTGCGTCGAGGGCAGCGATCGTTTCCGCGGCGACGCTCCGTTCAAGTCGTACCTCTTCGGAATCGCGCGACGGCGCCTGCTCCTTTATCTTCGCAGCCAGGAGCGTCAGGAGCGCATGCACGGTTTTCGCGAGGCCCAAGGGCCCGACACGGTGCTCACCCCCAGCCGCTGCGCTGCACTGCGCCAGGAGCAAACCGCCATGCTCATGGGACTTGCAGCGCTACCGGTACAACTGCAGATGACGGTGCAGCTTTACTACTGGGAAGGCATGAAGGCCGGCGAGATCGGCCAAGTCTTCTCGATTCCGGCGAGCACCGTCACCTCGCGGCTGGCCCGAGCACGGGCGCTCATTCGAGAGCAGATCGAGGCCGGCCTGGGGCGCCACCGGGCTCGCGCCATCGCCGAAGACTTCGATCGCTGGCTGCGCTCGCTCGCCGACTGAATCTCGCCAGACCACGAGGAGCCGAAGCGGTGGGCTATAAACGCACCAGGTTTGAGCCCTCACGTCACCAGCCAGGCCGACCGGGCCGAGCTCCCCGCCGGCGCCCGCTTTGGTCGCTACGCGGTGGTGCGTAGGCTCGCCACCGGGGGCATGGCCGAGGTGTACCTCGGCCGCGCCGAGGGGATCCATGGCTTTCGCCGGGCGGTGGCGCTCAAGCTCGTGCTCCCCCACCTCGCCGGCGACGAGCAGTTCGTGAACCTGTTCGTGCACGAGGCCAAGATCGCAGCTCACCTGGGGCATCCCAACATCATCCAGATCTTCGAGCTGGGGCGCGAGCGCGGCGACGTGTTCATCGCCATGGAGTACGTGCACGGACATACGCTGCGCCACGTACTGGCCCGCGCCCGAGGACCCCTGCCCCTGGATTGCGCGCTGTTCGTGGTCCTGTCCACCTGCAACGCGCTCCATCACGCCCACACCGCCGTGGGAAACGATGGACGCCCGCTACGGATCGTACACCGCGACGTGTCTCCCTCGAACGTCATGGTCCGCCCCGACGGTCAGATCAAGGTGGTGGACTTCGGGATCGCCAAGGCGATGACCGGCTCGGCGATGACCCAGACCGGCACCGTCAAGGGCAAGACGGGCTACATGTCCCCCGAGCAGTGCCGGGGCGAGCCCCTCGACCAGCGCTCGGACATCTTCAACCTCGGCATCATGCTGTACGAGACCACCACCGGTCGCCGAGCATTCGGGGGCAGCAACCTGTTCGAGGCGATGAACCGGATCAACGAGGGGCGCTACCGGCCGCCGGCGGAGATCGTCGAAGGCTATCCCCCCGAGCTGGCGACCATTGTCTCGCAGGCATTGGCCCACGACCCCGCCGAGCGCCCCGCCAACGCGCTGGTGCTCCGTGAGCGGCTCGAAGCGTTCGCCCAAGACCACGGCCTGGCCCCCTCCGAGCTGGCGCTGGCGGCCTGGCTGCGCCAGCACGTGGGCGCGCCGCCTCCCCTCGACCTCGAGATCGATCTGCCGTCGGCGACCTCGGGCCTTCGGGGAGGCTTGCGGCGATGGGGCCTGGCGCTCGCGGGCGTGATCTCGACGGCGGCCGTGGTCGTCGCCGCCTCGTCGTTCGCCAGCGGAGACGACTCTTCGGCTCCGACGGCATCGGCTCCCGAGAGCCCGGCGCCGCCGCGCGAGCCCACGAGCCCCGATGTCGAGGCCGAGGACACGAACGAAACCGTGGCCACCAGTCCGGTCGCTCCTCCGCTCCCTCGTGAGCCGACCTCCACCCCCGCGCGCAAAGATCCCCCGGCTCGTCGCCGTACCAAGCCGACCAGACCCCGTCGCTCGTCCTCGTCCTCGAGCAAGAAGGGCCGCTCGGGCGGGCGGCCCAAGGCATCCACCAAGGGCAAGCGCGATCCTCTATTCCCCTGGATGAACGAGGGATAGCGCGGTAATGCCGGCGCTCGCCCTCATCGGAGCCCTGCTGCTGGCCCCGCCGCCGCCACCGACCGATCCACCTCCCGACTTTCAGGCCACGATCGAGCGAGCGCAGCGCCTGTGGGCCCAGGGAGACAACGCCGAGGTCGCCGCGCTCTTCGAGCGGGCTCACGCGATCGATCCCCGCCCCGAGTACCTCTTTGGCTGGGCCCGCGCCGAGATCGCCATGGGTCACTGCCCCCGCGGGCTCGAGTTGCTCGACCAGCTGGAGGCCAGCACTCCGCCCGCGCCGATCCAACAGGCGAGCCAAGACGTCCGCGCCCAGTGCGAGACATCCCCAGCGACCCCGGCCCCCACCGCGCCCGCACCCGTCGAGCCAACGGACCCTACTCCCGCCGAGGCCCCGGACTCCGCGGCCCCGGACTCCGCGGCCCCGGACTCCGCGGCCCCGGACTCCGCGGCATCGACTCCGGCAACCCCCGAGCCCCTCGACCTGCCCCTTCGCCCCTGGTCGCGCGACCGCCTGGGCTGGGCGTTGACCGGCAGCGGCCTGGTGGTCGGCGCGATCGGGCTGGGGCTATGGGGAGGCGCGGCCGGACGACTGAGCCGTCCGCCGCCGACCGCCGATGAGAACGCTCTGCTCGTCTACAGCGATCGCTGGCGAGGGGTGGGCCTGGCCGGCATTGCCACCGTCTCGGTGGGCGGAGCGTTGGTGATGGCGGGTCTGGTCCGTTTCGCGGTTCGGGCCCGACGCTCAAGCACTCCCTCGTCTGGGCGCACCGCCCGGCGCTGATCGACGACCCGCCAAACATCCACGCCAGAGCGGACGAGATCGACCTCACCCCGATCCCGGGAGAGCCCATCCGCGTCTACGCGGTGGTCCGCGACGGCCGGGGGGGCCTGGGATGGTGGTGGGCCGATGTGATCGAGCAATGAGCGCGTGGCGAGGCTCGTGCGGTCGAGCCTCGCCCCAGACTCGACCGCCCCGGTGCGCGTTCAGCCCCAATGCCCCGGCACTAGTCGATCAGGTGCATACAAGCACCGTCGGCACAGATCATGCCCTCGGGACAAGTGCGTCCCTCCGAGCATAAAAGAACGCACCAGCCGTTGTTCTCATGTTCGAAGCATACAGGCACGGCATCACCGTTGGGGGGCGGAGGACATATACCAACGTCGAGCTGGCCATTGGGCAGCAGGCAATCGAACACGGGACAGACACCCGCATAGTCCGGAATCGAGTAGCACCATCCGTGCTGGCAGCCATCTCCACACGGAATATACGTATTCGGATGCATGCACCGCCCCGTAGGCTCGTGGCACATCATGTCACCAGGACATTCGCCAGCACTCGAGCAATCGAGGATACACTGGCCTCCCTGACACTGAGCAACAGCCGAGCCGGTGGTAGGAACAGGGCAGTCACAGGATTCGACACAATCCGCCGCACATACCGTCAGTTCGAATTCGGCCGCGCCGGGCGAGTCTTCGTCCAAGCAAGTCGCGTTCGCGCACGCGCCCTCGTGACAGTCGAGATAATCCATCGGGCCTGCCTCGGCCGGCACACACTCGCCTGGCCCCGTGCTCCCGCTGCTCGTCCCCGCCGACTCCCCCGCGGAGCTCGAGCCCCGGGTACTATCGCCTTCGTTCCCCCCCGACCCGGCCGTCGCGCTCGACGTCGTCATGGCCGAAGTACTGTCTTGACTGGGCAAAAGGACCGGTCGTCGTGACCACGGGCATCCCCGTGGATCCACCGGACTCACTGATCTCGGTCAGCGACGGGCTACATCCCGCCACGATCGCACCGACCACGAAAACCCCCCACCCACGCCCTCGCGTGGGTCGGCTCATGGATCGCTCGCTAGTAGGGTGGGCATCGTCGAGATTGTGCGTGGCCATCTGATGACCTCCCGAGCACCCCTCGGAGCTCCACAAACGCGCAAGAACCTGCACGCCCCAGCAACGAGCCAGGCACGCAGCCGACCGGGTGACATCAGAGGATCGTCTTGATCAATGATCTACCCCCGGCGAGTCAAGCGTCACGTGCAGACCGACACTGGGGCAGAACGCCTCGACGTCCCATCCTCATGAGCACCAAGCGTCATCCATCAGGGTTTACGAGCCACCAAAGAGACGATTTGTGCGAACCGAGACCACAATCGTCGACCGTGGCCCTCGGCAATGCTCACGTTCGGGACTTCGCTCGGCTCCCAAGGGTCAGGAGAATCCTGACCTCATCGTCGTCCGGTCCCCTCGCCCGTCGCAGGCCCGCCTCGACGAGATCCGCTCACGGCGCGCACCCGATCGAGACACGCGCCGTGCCGCCCGAATGTCGCCCGGCCCCGCTACTCGTTGCGGAACCCGCCGATCGTGGTGGGATCGAAGGCGTTCCAGCGATCGGGGATCCCCGAGTCCACCCCGTACGCAGCCAACGCCTCGTGATAGATGTCCGAGGGGATCAAGGCCTGATCGTACCACCCCGGGTTGAAGCGACCGCCCCCGCCCACCACCGCGTGGAAGGCATGGTCGGCATCGTGGTTCTCCCCGTACTCGGTCCCCACCAGGACCAGCGAGTTGTCGAGCACGGTCTTGCCGTTGGGCTCCATCATGGAGTCCATGGCGGTCAGCATGTGCATCAGCTGGCTGATGGAGAAGTGCTGGTACCGGCGGATCGCCTGCCCGTTGTAGTTGTGAAAGATCGCGTCGTGGGGCGTGCTCCCCGAAAAGAGCGAGCTGAAGTTGATGGTGTCGCCCAGCGCGGAGTACTGCCCCTGGAAGCGAACGTGACCGCCGCCGCCCACGCAGATGAGGCTCCCAAAGCGGAGCGCGTCGCAGGCCACGCCCAGCGCCATGAGGTTGCCGATGAGCTGCATCGCGTCGCGGGCCACCTCCCAGTCGATGGATGGCGCCCCCCCGCCCGTCGCCCCGTTCTCCGCGTCGTAGAACGAGTAGGGCTGCGGATCGGGGTAGTCCTCGGCCACCGGCGGATCACAGGCCGGCAGCGGCGGCAGATCGCCCTCCATGGGCGCAAGCTGGAGCTCCACGTCGCGGATCGCCGACAAGTGGTTGTCGATCCGCGCCTTGGACTCGGTCCCCAGCGGAGAGCCCGCCGAGGTCAGCCCCTCGTACTGCTCCATCACCGAGTCGAGCACGCTGCGGTGCACGTGATTGCGCGCGATCGCGTCCGGATCGGGCTGCCCCCCGGGATCGGGGCTCGGCTCGTAGTTGCCAAAGAGAAGCTCGAAGACCCGCGTGGGCCGACGCTCGGGCCGCATCCCGGGTGAGCCGTCGGTGTTCCACTGGCGGGTGAACTGCGAGACGGCTCCCGTCCGCGACCAGATCCCCGCCGACAGCTCGGGGACCGAGACGTTGGGCACCCCGTTGGGATGAAGCGCCCGCTTCATCACCTGCTCCATGCTCGGCCCGCCGGCGTGGTAGTTGGGGCCGCCGTCCTGGGGTACGCCGGTGAAGGTGGCCGCCGCGGCGCGGAAGTGGGGCGTGCCCCCCCCCAGCAGCGGGCCGGCGTCCACGTTGCGGAAGAAGGCGGTCTTGTCCGCGAAGGGCTCGAAGGGCTGCAGCGGGCCGTCAAACTCTTCTTGCTGGAAGGCGTGCTCGATGCCGAGGCCGAAGAACAGGGTGAACAGGCGCCAGGGGATTCCATCGTCCTCTTCGGCCCGGGCGCGCGGCATCAGCTCGGGCAAGAAGGGCAAGCCGATGGCGATGCTGCCCGCCCCGCGGAGCAGCAGACGACGGGAGATCTTGGGTGAACGGTTGGGCATGACGAGTCTCCAGTCTTCTACTCGGTCACGGTACGGAGGAAGGTGAACCGCTCGCTGCCCGCCACCGCGGACACCAACGCGTCGAAGGTCAGGCCCTCGGACTCATAGCGCTCTTGCGCCAGCCGCAAGAACTCCTCGGAATCGACCGGCGGAACCCCCGAGCCGTACTCCATCATGTTCTCCACCATGCAGTGGTTGATCTCGGGGCGATCGGCCAGCTCCCCCAGAAGCTCGGGAGCCGAGCCGAACTCGATCTCGGGGCGCTCGCCCTGCGCCGGGAGTACCCCGTGGGCGAACAGATCGCGCCCCTGGTCGTCGGTGAGCACGTAGCGCCCGCTCATGTCGTAGCGCTCGAACGCATAGGAGATCGGTTCGAATTGCATGTGACACGCCCGGCATACCGCGTCGAGCCCAAAGCGGAACTCGCTGGCCTCCCGCGGGGTCATGTCGGTGGTCGCATTGTTGGTCTCGTCGATCGCGTCTGCCAGGTCATCGGGCGGCGATTGCTGGTGCTGACACAGCAGCCGCTCGGTCATGAACACCCCCCGACCCACGAACGAGTTGGTGCCCAGGGCAGCCAAGAACCCGGGATGGGTGATGAGCCCCTGGCGATCGGACACGCCCTCGTAGACCTGAAGACCGTCGCCCAGCGAAGCGACCCCGGCCAGCTCGGCTACCGCGGGCGTCATCACCAGGGTGTCCCCGTCGAACAGGGCCGACAGCGGCTCGGGCGGCGCCCCGACCCCGCTGAGGCGATCGAAGCTGGCCATCAGGCTCTCGCGCAGCTGCTCGGCGAGCTCGGGGTCGATCGAGCCGAACGCGGAGGTCGAGGCCAGCGAGTAGTCGCCCCAGAACACCTGCCGCGAGCGAGCGAAGCGAGGATCGGCCATCATTCGGTCGATCTGCCCGGGCAGGGCGCTCGGGTCGTAGTCCCCATCGCCGTCCGACCCCGCGGCAAAGGCCAAGAGCTCGTCATCGGGCGCCGATTGCCACAAGAAGTACGAGAGGCGGCTGGCCAGCTCCCAGCCGGTGGTCCGCCGCACCACGCCCGCCTCGCCCTCGCGCTCGCCCTCAAGCCGATAGATGAAGGGCGGCGCCTGGAGGATCGCCTGGACCAGACCGCGGACCACGTCGTCATCGGTCGTCTCGTCGATCGACGCGATCTGCTCGCCCAGCGCGAGGAAGCTCGTGCGCTCCTCCCCGGTCAGCGGGCGGCGGAACGCCCGCAGGCCCAGCCCCTCCACGAAATCCTCGAGGCAAGACGGATCCACCGAGTTGCACCCACCGTGCTCCATCAGCAGCGTGCCGGGATCGAGCCGCTCCGAGAGCGAGCGAGCGATGTATGCGTAGCCCAGCACGTACTGGGTGCTGAACGATTGCGCCTCTGAAGAGGTCGAGTAGGTGCCATCGATGGGCACGTCGCGCGGCAGCAAGCCCTGCTCTTGATCGGTGAGCTCGGTGCCCAGCAGATCGAGCACCGTGTAGGCATACTGGATGTCGTTGAGCCGTGCCGCCAGCGGCTCGGGCACGGTATCTGGGTCGAGATCCGGGGGCACGGGGTTGTCGTCGTCCCCGCTGTCGCCCGAGCCCTCGCTGTCGCTCGTGCCCTCGCCTTGCGGGTCGTCCCCGGCGGGATCACTGGAGCTGCCGCTATAGCAGCCCGAGCCTACGCCCAGCGCCAGCATCAGCGCCGCGGATCGTTGCAGCATCTTCATAGTCTCAGCCCCCATAAGGTACCTCGTCGGGCCCGGGGCCCTCCGGGAAGAAGGAGGAATCGTTGGTCATCATCCACTTGTCCATCTCGAACCCGTCTTCTCGCATCGAGAACGCGATCTCGTGCTCCCCGGGCTCGTCGATGTCGAGGAAGATCTGGTTGGCCTCGCCGCAGTGGTTGGCGTTGGTGCGCTGAGCTCCCGACCACGTCCACTGGTTCTTGCCCTGGCACCACTGGATCCGCGCCCCGCTCTCGGGCCACTGTCCGTCGAGCCCCACGTGGATCCCGTTGTCCTCGGTACCCGTGGAGTACGCGCGGACCCGAACCCAGTAGCGGCCCGGATCGTTGATCCACACCCGGTAGCGAAGGATCGGACCGTCGCCGGGCGAGGGGTAGAAGTTGACACCACTCTGGAGCTGGTCGTCGTGGGTCACCCGGGTATCGGGCAAGCCCTCCAGGCACGACTGCCCGCTTGCGGTGTCCCAGTGCGGCGGATCGTGATCGGGCTCGACCACCGGCTGATCCTCGGGCGTAAACACGTACCACTCGCGCTCGGTGCCATTATCATCGATCTCGAAGGCATGCTCGGCCTCGACGGCTACGATCCCGTCGATTTCCTCGTACATGTCCATCGGAATCTCACCCGTAGAACTCGTCCCCGAGGTCCCCGGGTCATCGCCGCTGGTGCTGCTGCTGTCGACGCTGTCGCCGTCGTCGTCATCGGGCGGAGCGGTCGTGACCGGATTGCCGCTGGTCCCCCCCGAGGTCTCGCCAGTCGTCGCCGGCGGCTGCGTCGTCGTTTGTGGGGTGTCGTCATCGTCGACGACCGAACCGCTGCCACTCGACCCCGGCGTGACATCGGTCATGTCACCGTCGTAGCACGCAGACAGCGCCATCGTCGCGATCGCGACCCCCAATCCCCTGATTACCCGTCCCCTCATACCGAACGCCTTCGTTGCTCGGCCCCCCTCCAAGTCTCTAAGTATTTTCGTGCGATCGATTACGTCGGGTTCATGAGCCGACGAGCGCGAACACGGTACCCTAGCGTTTCGGATGTCGCGCTTCGACTTCGCTCGCCCTTTTGAGGCCCCGTTCGAGCTGATGCCCGTCGAGCCCACCGAGTCGGGCGGCGTGGCCGAGGTCTACCGCCCCCGGATCTTCATCCACACCGTGCACGACGGTGACGCGATACCTCGGCGGTTTCGAGAAGATCCCGAGGGCAACCCACGGGTGCCCCCCGAAGTGCTCGATGCCGCGCACGGGCGAGAACGCGACTGGGGGGCCAACCTGGTGGCCGAGAGCCTCGCCCACCACCTGGGGTTGTCCGGCTACGGGCGGGTCCGCATCGCCCGCGCGCTGCTCGACGTCAACCGCTTCCCGGGCAGCACCCCGCCCAGCACCAGCGCACCGCTCGAGCGCCTGTCGATCAACCCGCCGTTTTGCGACGCGCTGGACCATGCCCAAAAGATGGATCTGCTCGAGATCTACGATCAGGTCAGCGACATGATCGAACACCACGTTCGCGACAAGATCATCATCCTCGGGATCCACACCTACGACGAGCGCAACCCTAGCCACACCTCACGGCCCCACCTAAGCCTCATCAACCTGCCCGCCGGCTACCAGCGCGAGGCCCGGATGCCCTACGGGGTCTTCGATCCGATCTATCCCGACGTGCTAGGTGAGTCCACGTGCAGCCGGATCCTCCGCGACCGGATCTCCCTCAACTTGGAGCGCGCCGGGTTTCGGGTGACCACCAATCACCCCTATGCGCTCCCCGAAGGCGGCATCGAGGTGCGCGCCCAGGTGTGGTTCTTCTTCTCGTACCTGCGGCGACGCTTCACCGCCGAGCACGAGGACACCGCACGAGATCCGGCCTATGGGATGGTGTGGAAGATGCTGCTCAACACCAACCTGCGCCAGGCGCTGCCCGAGGCTCTGCGCGGCTACCTGCATCGCTACCGCCGCGCCCCCCCCGAGCACCGCGAGCTGTTCGTGGAGGCGGCCGCCGCCTACGAACGGATCCGGCACTTCATCGAAGACACCGACATCTGTAGCGACTACCGGCGCTGGCCCGAGCGCCCCAGCTCGCTGGCCCTCGAGGTTCGCAAGGATCTGCTGTGCGAGATGGATCCGCAGCGCGGCACCCCCTTGCCAACCACCGCCCAGGCACGTCAGCGGGCCCATGTCATCGCAAAGGTGGTCGCCGGAGCAGTGCGTACCTACCTCGATACCGATCGCCCGCTACAGGTAACCGCGGCCCGCTCCTACGCCGGCCGCGACGATCCGCTCGCCAAGTGATCACCTGCCCCGCACTGTCGCGGGCCACGGGCCCGAACGAGCAACGACACCGAACACCGGCCCGCTAAAACCAGCACCCAGGGCCACTGAGCACGCACCGGCGGTGGGCAATGCGCGAGTCAACCTGCCCCACCGTCGCATTCGTCCGCCGTGCGTACGAGTCTCGCCCCCCGAGATAGCAGCAGGAACACCGACCATTTCGATTGGCGCGATTCCTGCTGTCGTCCCGGGCCCATGGTCCCACTGTCTCGCAAGCTCTCGGCCGAGCTCGTCGGCACCTTTTGGCTGGTCTTCGGTGGATGCGGCAGCGCAATCTTCGCGGCCGCGTTCCCCAAGGTCGGAATCGGCTTGCTGGGAGTGAGCCTCGCCTTTGGTCTCACCGTGCTGACCATGGCCTATGCCATCGGGCACATCTCGGGCTGCCACCTCAACCCCGCCGTCACCCTGGGTCTGGTGGTCGGCGGCCGTCACCCTTCGAATGAGGCCGTACCCTACGTCGTCGCGCAGGTCGTGGGCGCGACCTTGGCTGCCACCGCGCTCTACTTCATCGCCGCGGGCACCCCCGATTTCACCATGGGCACCGGCGCGGGAGCCTTCGCAACCAATGGATTCGGGGAGCTGTCTCCGGGTGGCTACTCGATGGTCGCGTGCCTGGTCGCCGAGCTGGTGCTCACCTTCATGTTCCTGTTCATCATCATGGGCGCCACCGACCAGCGCGCCCCCGCGGGCATGGCCCCCATCGCGATCGGCTTGGGGCTGACGCTCATCCACCTCATCGGGATCCCGATCACCAACCTCTCGGTGAACCCGGCTCGCTCCACCGGGCCAGCTCTGCTGGTCGGGGGCGACGTGCTGACCCAGCTGTGGATGTTCTGGGTGGCCCCCATCGTGGGCGGCACCCTCGGCGCCGTCACCTATCGCACGATCGCCCAAGCCGACTAGTGAGCTCCAATCGTCCGGGTTGCCCCCCGAGCACGGCAGGGTCCGCCACCACGGTGGGAGCCCCGCCGTGCTCTTGTATCAATCCCGTCGAGCCTCCTCGAGTCGGTCAGCCGCACGCACGACGGTCCGTCGTCGCCCTAAGTCCTCGCCCCAGGTCCTCGCCCCAGGTCCTCGCCCCAGGTCCTCGTCGTCAGTCCTCGTCGAGATCGTCGAGGAACGCGTCGATCACTTGGCCCAGCTGCACGGGGCGATCCTCCTGCACGAAGTGACCGCCGCCGCTCAGCTGAACCCGAGTGGTGTTGGGGAACACCTGCTCGGCGAACTCGGACACGCGCAGGTCGGCGCCGCCTCCAGGGCCTGGGATCTCGACGGCGGAGAGCGTCCCGGGCTCTACGTCGATGACCAGCTTGGGGATCGGGCTGCTGGACAGAAACTGCTGATACTCGTCCACGAACGCGAAGGCCTCGGGATCCTCGGGGAACGGGAAGGCGTGCGGGCCCGAGGGCAAGATGACCTCGATCCGGTCGGCCGCGTCGGGCCAGGGGTGTTGATAAACCGCCGCATCCTCGGGTGCCACACCTTCGACGGTGAACGCCCCCAGCATCGACAAGAACACGTTCTGTTCTCCCACGAGCTGCTCACCGACACCGGGCGTCCGTAGGCCCGCGAGCAGCTCGCCGAAGGGAGCGGGGATCACCTCGATCCCCGGGAGGGTCGTCCACAGCGTCTCGAACATGGTGATCGACGCGACCCGATCGGAGTTCTCGAAGGCCCAGCGCAGCCCGACCGGTCCACCAAGATCGTGAACGACCAGGTGCACGTCGTCGAGCCCCTTGTCCTCGACGAACGACTGAAGGAAATCCACCTGCATGCCGGGGGTGTAGGGCAGCCCGGCCGGGCGATCCGACCGACCATAGCCGATGAGATCGACGGCGATGACCCGGTAGTCGTCCAGCTGTGGGATCACGTCGCGCCACAGGTAGGCATGCGTGGGGATCCCGTGAACCAGCAGCACGGTCGGACCATCGTCGGACCCGGTCTCGACGTAGTGCATCGCCGCACCGCCCACGTCCACGAACTTCGAGCCTCCTACCTCGGCGATGAAATCCTGGTAGGGCTGCGGCCACGCGAGGAGCTCCTCGTCGTCGCCGTCGTCGTCGTCGTCGTCGTCATCGTCGTCATCGCCATCATCGTCGTCGTCTCGGGACGAGAGCGCGCCGGCGTCCGAGCCAGGCTCGTTTGTAGCTTCGCTCGGGCAGCCCAGCAGCACCACGAGGGTCGTCAACATTCCTGCGTCGAGGGTCTTCATGATTCCGAGTCTAGGGTGCGAATTAATATCAACAATCGCATCAATTGATTTTTACTCTCTCATAATTCGAGATAATCTTTGCTCGTGCTCAACGATATCGAGCAGCTGCGGGTATTCGTCCAGGTCGTACGTTCGGGCAGCATGGTCGCGGCGGCTCGGGTCCTGTCGCTGCCTCCCAACACGGTGAGTCGCCGGATCGCCAGCCTCGAGCAGGCGCTGGAGCGAACCCTGCTCGTTCGAACCACGCGGCGGCTCGAGCTCTCCGACGAGGGGCGCCGGCTGCTGGAACACGCCCGCCGGATCCTCGAGGCGGTCAAGAGCGCCGAGGACGATCTCCAGGCGACCGACCGACTCCGCGGGCGCCTCCGCGTGGGGCTCGGCTCGCGGACGGTCACCCCGGCCCTGCTGGAGCGCATTGCCGGCCTGCTCCGCGACAACCCCGAGCTATCGCTCGCGCTCGAGGTGTCCGACGAGCCCTTCGACCTGGTCGCGCAGGGCCTCGACATCGCGGTCGTCGGCGGCCCGCTCGCCGACAGCACCCTCGTCGCCGTGCGCCTCATCGAGCTCTACGCCGGCTTGGCCGCGCACCCGCGCTATCTCGACCGCGCCGGCTGCCCTCGCCGACGCGACGAGTTGATCGATCACGAGTGCCTACAGTTCCGCGGGCTGGGGCAACCCACGGTCTGGCGGCTGACCGACCGCCACGGGGCTGCGCACGACGTCCGCGTGGGCGGCCGTTTCATGAGCAACAACAGTCAGACCCTGTCCAAGGCCCTGTTCGCCGGGCTGGGGATCGGGCTTGTCCCGCTGCCTTTCGGGGAGCAAGGCGATCCGACCGAGGAGCTCGTGCGCGTGCTCCCCTCGTATCGCTGGGGCCCCCTGTCGATCTACGCCGTCATGCACCCAAGCATCGCCAAGACAGCCCGGGTGCGAGCCGTACTCGCGCTATTGCGCGAGCAGGTCCACTACGACGTTCACCGGTCACGCATGGCGTGACCCGGGCCGCGGCTGCAAACGCGTCAGCGGTAGACCTCGAGCCCCAGGCGGTGTCGCAGCGTGCCGGCGACCGCAGCCCAGGCAAACCGGTCGACGCCGGCGACCCCGACGGAGAAGAACCACCCGGGCGCCTGCCGAGCGACCACCAAGACCGAGCCACGGACCCCAGCATAGGTCCACTCGTTCGAGAACCAATAGCGCTCGAGTCCAAAACGGTCGGCGAGCTCGCAGCAGCGCTCGAGCGTGTCGTGGCGTCCATCCTCGTCGGTCATGGCGATCTGCAGCGGCTGGTGGACCGCATAGCAGCGGTTGACGACCGGCAGGCACAGCACCTCCGCCAACCGACCCACCGGCTCCGCGCGCGAGAGGTCGAACTCGCCCGTCTCAGCGAGCTGGAGCGAGGGATGACCGAAGATCTTGGGATCCATCGTCGAGCTGGGATCGTCGTCGACCACCAGGAACAGATCTTCGTCGCTGTCGCCCCGAGCCATGGCGAGCAGCTCCACGCCCTCGGGTAGACGTCGCAGGGCGACAGCTCGTCGCTGCATCAGGATCTCGACGGAGGTGGTGTAGGGACCCAGGTCGAGATCTCCAGTATCCTCGCCGATCACCTCCAGGAGCTCTCGGTACGTCGGGCTGCACGGCCGTCCCATGTGCTCTTCCAGCGCCTCGATGGCCGCGACAGGTGCACCACAAAGAGTGCTCGGGACGCGGGGGTCCCACTCGGCTACGAAGTCGATGCATCGTTCGATCGTCGTCATGATTCCTTTACTAGCCAGCGTTGCGATCGCAGAGCATGCGCCCGAGAATTCGGCGGCACTGGGCACAAGAGCCGATCTCCTGGAGGTGGTCGTAGCCTCCAGTCCGGTCTGGATCGATCCATATCTCGACCATCTCGATGTCCGTCAGTCTCTTCTTCATGGCGGCATGGAGAAGCTTGGGGGCCGCACAATGGCCCAGCTGATTCCAGTTGATCGACACCGCACGTGTATCGAACGGAGCCCGGGCCTTGACGTACCGAGCGTTGTTGCCGTCGAATCCCCGGATCAAGCGAGCATTGTCAGGATCCCCGCCAAGATCCAGCGGTGGACACCAGTCATCGAAGTTCTTCCCGCCCGCGCCCGAGATCGCGTATAGGTAGGTCACCCTTTCGCCGGACCGACCGCGGAGCATTCCGAACATCTTGGCTTTTCTCTCGCCGCTCCCGACGTTGAAGCGGTGCCATAGATAGCGCCCGAAGAGGTGCGCACCGTGGACCTTATCACTGTTGAATCTTTGGAAATCTTTGTCGAATTTCTTGCTTGCGAAGTTCGTAATGACCGTGGCGACCCTTCTGCCTTCCTCGAGGAGCGCCGGAGGTGCCTGAACCCAGTGCCAGATGTCCCGAGGTGACGCGCCGGTCTCCTCTTCCAACCCCGAGCATTGGTGGCAGCGGCCTCCGTGCTGGTGCCCGTGGGGGTCGAGCACACCGACCGTCTCCGCACCCGGTGGCGGCAGTGCATTTTTCAGCTCCCCCCACTGCGTACGGCGGTCGTGGACACACATATGGAGTAGTCCAGCGAAGTATCCGCGCTTCCACGTCGCACGGGAGCAGCCGTGGCGATAAACTCGCACGGGAAGCTGATCCGTGCCCTTGACCTCCCCGAGGGTGTACGCAACCTCTACATGTTCGTCGACATACCCCGGGCGCGCCGGAATGGGGCGCTCATCGTTCGCCACGGCGTGAACGAGCACCTTGGCTTGATCTGTGCCGTGATCATCCGGCTGTTCGGAGGCCAACTGCACGATCTGAGCCGGCGGTGCGATCCACTGGTAGGTACCCGGTGTCTCGCCACCCACCACACCGGGATCGGCGGGTACGCCCTTGGCCTCGAGCACGAGCTGGCCGGTCTTCCAGTCCGCGGGGTCCGAATCCAGGCTCAGGAGCACGTGGCGGCGGCGGCGACGGGCGTCAGTGTCGAGCGTCGTGAGGTCGATGCGACCGGTGATGCCGACCGTGGCCTTGTCGATGCTCGCGCCCACGAACACCACCGTGCCGGAGCTCTGGGCCGGCTCTACCCCGGCCGCAGCGGTATACTGAAGCTTCGCCACCGTGAGCCCGGGCAAGCGGGACCGGATCTTCACGGTCCGCCCGTCGGTGGCCCCTTCGATGATCGCCTCACACTCGTTGCGCTCGAGGGTCCAGGAGCACGTGCCCTCCTCGGGTACGCCGGCGGCCTTGAGCTCGACCGTCGTGGGATGTCCACGACGGACGGCGACGGAGGTCAGCGAGGGCTGCACCCGGAAGAAGGTCACCCGGCACCGGGCCCAGAGCGGTTCGGACCTCGCGGAACCGCTCTGCGTGCAGCCCCCGTCGACAAGGGCTGAGCCCGGCGCGCAGGCAACGACACGTACTGTCGCCGAGCTGCAGTCCCCATCCAGCTCGAGCGGCTTGCCGGCCTTCCAGTGGTAGACAAAGGCCGTGTTCTCGGAGTTGGACTCGCATCGTACGGTGAGCTCGATGGCGCCGAAGTTCTTCGACCCTGTGGAGGGAAGCGACACGGCGACGGCTGGTGGCAGCTCGAGCGCCACCACCGTGCACGAGAGCGTTCGAGTGCGCTTGGCCAGCTTCACCCGCGGAATCTGGGACTCGTCGAGCTTTAGCCTGAGCTTGACCTCACCACACTGGGTACCTCGCACGAACAACTTGAGTCGTTGATCGTTCGCAAGCGCGCTTGGAAGTGACTTGCCGATGGCCTGCTTCATCGTACAGGCACGGTCGGTGTAGATCTCCACCTCGCCCCCCTTCTTCCCGACCGAGAGGATCGTAGCCTTCCCTTCGAATTTGGGTCCGCCCTGAAGTGAGTGACTGAGCTTGATCCGTAGCTCGGCGCACGCGGGCTTGTCGCCATCGGGTGCGTAGGGGACGAGGGCCTCTTTGATGCCGAGAACGGGAGTGATGACGTTGACCGCGTCGATCTCGACGACGTGTCGGGTCGAGGTCGTGCCGTGGTGGACGCGTGCCTCACGGGGAGTAAGGAACGCCTCACGGTCGCCCGGAGCAAGCTCTATGCTCACGCAGTAGAGATCCGGCCTCCGCGGACCGAAACAGACGATCCGGCCCTGGACCACCATGCGGTCCTGTCTGCCTCCGGATCGCAGGATCACCGTGGCCCCCTGAAAAACGTGGCCTGGCTTTCCATCGGGAACGAGCTCGACCGTGAACTCCGCATGCCGGTCGAGCTCGAAGGTCACCAGGGTGATCCTTTGCTCGACCACCACCGGATTCTGGGTCGTCTTGGACGGCGTCTTGAACACCCGAAGGTGCTCGTTGGTGAGCGAGATCGTCGTTGGATAGCGACCAGGTGCGAGCTTCGTGATGCTGATGAAGCCGAGATTGTCGGTTGGGAGCGCGCGATTGTTGCCCACCTGGACGTTCACGCCGGAGATCCCGGACCCCGCCACACCCGAGGTGACGAGCCGGACCCAGAGGCTGCCGTTGCGTCGCTGCCCACCGCCCCCGGTGCAGGACTGGATGAGGTTCCGATCGGCGACGAGATCGGCGACGAGATCAGAACAACGGGGACATATCAGTGGTGTTTCGCATCGTGGACAACACGGCATCGAAGACCTCGCTTCGCTCGACTCATGGCTCCTGGTGGAGCATCAAGGTCATGCCCCCCGTACGGGCTCGCAGCTTTTGTGTGACGAGCCGCACCTTGAGCGCAGCCGGCAATGTATGGTGCTCGAGGAGCGTCCACGCGTGATGTTGCTCGGGCGAGCGCTCGAAATGCTCCCCGAACTCAAGCACTAGGGCGACGAGTTCGCCGAGCCCGCTCGCAGCGCTGATCCCGTGCTCGTGGCCGAGCTGGATCGTGCGCCGCACGAGCGCGGCGAGCTCCGCCGGGCCGAGCCGGTCGACGTGATCCGGCAACCTTCGCTCGAGCTGTTCGCAGATGCGCTCGACGAAGTCGTCGGGGGCGGACATGAGCGCGGCAAGCTGTGCGCGGCGGATCGTCAGCATGGCGAGGGCTCCTCGAACGGGGCCTAGCCGCTCACCGTAGACGGCCGACCCGTGCTTCATCGGGCAGTCCGGTCGACGGCCCATTTTGATTGCGGACCCGATCCGTTTCGTTGCGGTTGCCCGATGAGCGCGAGCGCAGACCTCCACGCGAGCGCGCATCGACCCTCGGCGTCGAGAGCTCGTGCGTGCCTTCGCGGGCGACGGGGCGGTCGAGTCGACGAGCTCCGCCCCTACGGCGCCAGCCGGAAGGCGCGACGGTATGCCGCCGGGGTGACGCTGGCGTCGCGCTTGAACGCGCGACAAAAGGCAGAGAGATCCCCAAAGCCGATCCGCTGCGCGACGACATCGATGGGCAGCGCCGTGGCCTCGAGCAGGCCCTTGGCGCGGCGGATCCGCTGGCAGGCGATGAACGCCTGGGGGGTCAAGCCCACGCTGGCGCGCAGGCGACGATGGAGCGTGCGGGGGGTGACGCCCAACGCCCGGGCAAGCTCGGTCACGGTCAGCTCGAGACCGCGGCGCTGCGCCAGGCGGCTCATCGCCTGGCCGACGAGCGGCTCGCTGCTGCGCATTTGCTCGGGGATGGCATAGAGGGCCTGCGAGCGACGGCCGACATCGGTGACCGTGTAGCGAGCGCAGCGCTGGGAGAGCTCCGCTCCCGCGAACTGGCGGATGAGGTAGAGCGCCAGGTCGAGGTGAGCCATGGCCGCGCCGGCGGTCACGAAGGGCCCGTCGGGCACGACCATCGCGCTGGCATGGAGATTGACGTCGTCATAGCGCCGACGAAACTCGCCCGCGAGCCACCAGGTGGTGGTCACGGTACGTTCGCCGAGCAGCCCCAGCTCCGCGAGGACGAATACCCCGCTGCAGCTGGCGGCCACGAGCGCCCCAGCGTCGCGCTGGCCCGACAGCCACCGCCGCAGGCGAGCGCGGCACGAGGTGAGGGCGACCAGCTGCTCGCGTAGCTCCGGCACGCTGGTGATCCCGGGACCGACCACGACCACGGCGTGGGCCGCCGGACGGGACACCAGCCGCCGGGTCTCGAAGCGGATCCCGCAGGAGGCCTCGATCGGCTCGCCGCCCGGGGTGTGTACGCTCCACTCGAAGCGAATGGGCAGGGCTTGCTGTAGACGCCGGATCACTCGACCTATCATCGTCGACCTCTCACCCCTCGCGGATGTGGTGGCGTGGATCGACCGGCCGCACCAAGAGATTGGCCGCCAGCGCCACGAGCAGCAACCCGGCCATCACGAACATGGTGGAGTTGTAGACCGTGCTCGAGGGATCGACCGTGCCCGGCGGGGCGAGCTCGAGTAACTTGGCCACGGTGACCGTCTTGGCCTGGACCAGCGCGTCAAGCTGGTCCAGGCCCGCCCCGAACTTGGCCTGGAATGCCACGGGGTCGACCTGGGCGGCGAGTTCGTCGACCGCCTCCGACAACGCGCTGGCCCGCAGCGAGGTGATGACCAGCGGCCCTAGCACTCCGGCCGTGCTCCAGGCGGTGAGCAGGCGCCCGTGGATCCCGCCCACGAATCGCGTGCCGAACACGTCGGCGAGATACGCGGGGATCGTGGCGAACCCTCCCCCGTACATGGTGAAGATGATCATCGTGGCCGCATAGAAGACCACCAGCCACGTCACCGAGGGCGAGGCGCTGACCTGCTGGGCCGTAAACGGGATGCTCAGGTAGAGCGCAGTGCCCAGCACGAAGAAGATCGTGTAGGTGGTCTTGCGCCCGATGAGGTCGGAGAGGCTGGCCCAGACAAACCGACCGGCCATGTTGAATACACTGATCATCAGCACGTAGGTCGCAGCGAAGGTGCCGTCAACGACCGCCGGCAGGGTGCTGCCGAAGATCTCCGTCATCATGGTCTTGGCCACCCCCAGCACCCCGATGCCGGCGGTGACGTTGAGGCAGAGCACGACCCACAGCAGGTAGAACTGCGGGGTCCGGAGCGCCTGGTCGATGTCGACGTGGTACCGGGTGATCATCTTCTTGCCGGCCTCGTCCTCGGCCGGCGGGGTCCAACCCGGCGGGGTCCAGCCCTCGGCCGGCACGCGGTACGAGAATGAAGCCACCAGCATCACCACAAAGTAGACCGCCCCCAGGGTGAAGAAGGTGGCCGCGACCCCGGTGCTGCCGGTCCCGATCACATAGACGCCCTCGGGGCCGGGCTGGATCATCGAAGCGACCTCGCCGGGGCCCACCACCACCACCTCGCGCAGCTGGCCGGCGACCCGCGCGAGGCGGCGACCGCCGTCGTTGACCAGCTCGACCTCGGTCACCGCGCCGAGGTACTGCGGAGCCCGGTAGTAAAGGCCCAGCAGCCACTCCTTGAGGGGAGCGGCGATCATCGCCCCACCACCGAACCCCATGATCGCCATGCCCGTGGCCATGCCGCGGCGATCGGGGAACCACCGGATGAGGGTGCTGACCGGCGAGACATAGCCCAGCCCCAGACCGGCCCCGCCCAGGGCGCCGTAGCCGAGGTACAGCAGCCACAGCTGGTGGGTGAGGATTCCCAGCCCGCCCAGGACGAAGCCTCCGCCCCAGCAGCACGCCGCCGCCACCCCCACCATGCGAGGGCCCACCGTCTCGAGCCAGCGACCGACCAGGGCGGCAGTGAGGCCCAAGAAGACGATCGCGACCGAGAAGATCCATACCACCGAGCCGAGATCCCAGTCGGCCGCGGCGCTACCCACCACGCCGCGGACTTTGGTCAGCGGAGGGTTGAAGATGCTCCATGCGTAGACCGAGCCGATGCACAAATGGATCGAGATCGAGGCCGGGGGCACTCGCCAGCGGTTATAGCCAGGGGCAGCGACGATGCGCTCCTTTTTGAGGACATCGAGCATGGCGGGCATCGAGGGTATGGTAGCCGGGTTCGGCGAACGCCCCGGAGGGTGAGCTCGTCGGTCGAGACGAGCCTATCCGGGACGTCTACGGGCGGGCTCCGACCCGCGCTGAACACCCAAGGATGACCGGTGATGGGGCCTCAAGTGATTCTTGTTCGAGCCTCCGGGGCGGCTCCATTGATGGGCTCCATTGATGCTCCGCTCGCACGACGAATCGCATCGCTCCCCGAGCACCCTCACTGCCCATCGTTCCACGCTTCGACCGGAAGGACCTTCGGACGAGCCCGCCATGATCAGGCCGCATAGGGTGAGGCTCCAGGGAGCCCACAGCATACGCACGAGCCGGAAGGATGGCTCCGCCGCGCTTCGGTCGAGCCAAGATGAGCGTCCAGAGCCTCGCCGAAGCGATTTTTGGGACAGTATTCAATCTCCGAGGCTTGAGTGCTGCCAATTATGAGACAATTTTAGCAAAAATTTGAATATTAAAGATATTTTTGGGACAAAATTCAATCCCCAAAGCACTTTCTTACCTCACACGAGACAATATAAGCATCCATTCCTCTACTGTAGCTCTGCTCGAGACAATTAGAACGCGAGCGCGATCAAGACGCTACCCCGTCTTGCCTGTCGAGTTGCGCCGGAGTCGCCACGGAGCACGGGGCGTTGCTCGGTCCTCGCGCGGCGCAGAAAGAAATAGTTGGGTCGGTTCGATCCACCGGGCTCGATCCACCGTAACCATCGCGCTTGCCCAGCATACGCCCAGCCATGTTCGAGCTGACTCGAACGACTCGGTCGAACAACGAGCTCTCGGTTCGTTATTCGGTTCTCGAGAAGACGGCGACGCTACGAAATCGCACGGCTCGTTAATCCCGACGACCGAGAGCCCGCGCATGATGGCTCGCGTTCGCGCTGGGGATCAACACGCAGACAACCTAGATGTCGGCCACCTTTGGCCAAGGAGTCACGACACCATGACTACACCGCACTCCAATTCCTGTTCCCGAACCTGCCACCCGGTGATCCGCCCCTTGGTCCTGGGTTCCACCATGATGCTGGCATTGTCCGGCTGTCCGGACGGCAGCGAAGATGATGCCGGCGCCGGGGAAAGCACGACCACGGACGCCGATACGACCACGGGCGCCGATACGACCACGAACGCCGATACAACCACGGACGGCGGGCCTGCCGATTCCACCGAGGACGACTCGAGCGGCGGAGCGGAGACGATCGAGTTGGCCGATCTGCCGGTAGGCTGGGAAGACTGGGCGATCATCGGGATTACCGATCGTACCGACGGAGGAGACAGCAGCACCATCCGCCTGGTCGTGGGCAATGACACCGCGATCGAGGCAGCACGCTCGGGCAACACCTCCCCGTGGCCCGAGGGAAGCATCTTGGTCGATGTCGTTTGGTCCGACGGCGGCAATGACTTCTCGGCCGACATGGTCGCGCCGGGCAACTTCGGCGCGCTCGCGGTAATGGAGAAGGACTCCGACCGCTTCGCGGCGACCGGAGGGTGGGGCTATGCCATATTCAGGGGGGATGACCTGGAGGCGGCCGAGGCCGATGTGATCGCCAACCCCGACGACGACGTGGACGAGTCGACCTGCTACGGGTGTCACAACTCCCGCGTCCCCGACCGGGACTTCGTGTTCACCGAGCCGCTGCCCCTGCCGAGCGAAGCAGACATCGGGGCGGCCGAGACCCACGTGAATGGAATGACCCTAGACCAAGCCTTGCTCGATTGGAGGTTCATCAGCGTCCACCACCGACCGGCGAATACGCAGATGCGGGTTGTGCTCGGCAACCAAGCCGCCGTGGATGCCGCCCGAGCCGGCGACACCAACCCATGGCCCGAGGGCACGGTTTTGGCCGATATCGTGTTCGCCGGCTCGACAGACGGTGTCGCAGGATGGCCGGATATGATCGCCCCCCAGACACTGGCGGCCATCGCCCTGATGGAGCGCGACGCCGCGACGTACCCCGAGACCGGCGAATGGGGCTATGCGCTGTGGGCCAACGGTGATGATGGCTTGGCGCTAGGGGCAGCCGACGGCGTCGCCGACGACGACACGACGTGCTTCGGCTGCCATGCAACCTTCGTGGGAGCCGCGAACGACTTCGTGTTCACCCGCCCGGGCCCGCTGCCCAACCTTTGAGGTCGACCAGTGAGGTCGACCAGCGTTCCCGCCCTCGGTCGGGAGGGCGGGGCAACCAGACCAACGCGTATATTCGAGCTTTCGGTCGAGGATACGGGGCTCATCCCTCTCGCACGGGATAGTCCCACTTGCCGTCCCACCCCAGCAGCAGCTCACGACCATCGACGGCCGACTCGTGGTCGGCCGTTCGTTCGTAGGCGACCACCAGGGCGTCGACCTGGCCCCGCCATCCCTGCTTGGCCAGGCGAGTCGCACAAGCGATGAGCGTGGTACCCCGGGTGGTGACGTCGTCGACCAGCACTATACCGCCCGGAATGTCCTCGGACGCGAGCGCGAGGGTGGCGAGGTGCTCGGCGACCGTGGGGCGACGCTTGGGCGAGCGGCCAGACAACGAGCGGCGAAGTGAGCGCGCTCGGGTGAACAGGCGAACGACTCGGCAGGCGGTACCCTCTTCGGCGTAGGCCTGCGCCAACCGACGGGCGGGCCACCGGTCGTCGCCTCGCTCGTCGGTCGCGCTCGCGTCAGACGGTGGAACGGGGACGAAGGTGCGGTTGAGGAACAGGCGGGGGAAGATCCGGCGCAGACGGGTCGCGCAGGCTCGATAGGGATCTTCGATCCGACGCTTGCCATCCTGCCAGGGCTCACCGCTCCTGACCGCATCGACGAGCGCGGCCCGCCGCCGCGCGTCGGCCGAGGCCTCCTCCCACGCGGCATAGTAGGTCCGGCAGTGGCAGCGCACCGCCATGGGGTAGAGGCTGTCGCGAGGGATGAAGCCCTCCCACAGAACCTCGGGCAGGCCCAGGTGCTCACACAAGCCCTGCAACGCGCCCGGTTCGGGGATCCGCAACCCCTGCTCGAGGTGAGCGACGGCCGTGCGGCTGAGATCGAGGGCCTTGGCCAGCTGCTCCTGCGTAAGCCCGCGATGCTCTCGGCATAGCTTGACGAGCAAGCCCAGCTCGGCTCGGGTGTGGATCATCGCCGTGCTCCTTCGGTGGAGCGTGGGCACGGCCGGGGGATCGGATGCGAGCGCTCGTCTGGGTGCATGTCGATCCCCTCCCCTACGCCGACACGCGATGGCCGAGCTGTCGACGCAGCCCGGCGGCCCAGTCATCCAGGAGCGTCAGCGTGCTCTCCAGCTTCTTGGGCGAGGTGGCCAGCGCCCGGATCTCTTGCTCGAGCCGCAGCTTTGCCCGACGCAGTCGATCCTTGGCGGTGCCAACGGGCACGCCCAAGACCTCGCCGATCTCGCGAGCCGTCATCTTCTCCCAGTACTGAAGCTCGAGCGCGAGCTGCAGATCGACGGGCAAGCGTCGCAGGCTAGCGAGCATCAGGCGCTCCTCTTCCCGCTCTTCGATGAGCTGGGCCGGGTTTTGGCCCATGTCCTCCACCGAGGTAGCGTCCAGCGGCGCATGGTTCCTCGGGCCGTGCACCCGGCGGTAGTGCGTGTAGAGCACATTGCGCGCGATGCCGAGCAGGTACCGCCGAAAATCACGCCCCTCGCTGAACCGCTCGGCGGTCTCCAAGCAAGCAAGAAAGGTGCGCTGCACCAGCTCGGAAGGCTCGGGGACCTTGTTGCGAAAGAACCGATGGACCGGGTCGTAGTGGCGCTCGAACAGGGCCTGGCCGGCCAGCTCGTCCCCGGCCCGCCAGGCGACTACCAACTCGTTGTCCGTAGGGATCCGCTCGGCCGCCTTCACCTCGACAGTCTTTCACGCTCACCCAGGCCGTCCAAGCTCCAAGGCTTTCTACGAACGTCGCAATCCGAACCGAGGCTCGCGCGAATATCATGGGGGGTACGTTCGATCGAGCGTAGGGGATCGGATCTGCGCAAGCGACGCTCCTCCATCGTTCGCGACCCGACTACTGGCCGAGACCGCGCACTGTGCCATTCCGCTCGCATCTCGAGCCATGGTCCGACCGGCGGTCGGGGCCACGAACGGCGACAACCGTCAACATCGACCATTAGGAGCAGGGAGTCCTCCGCACGATCCCACCGATGCTCTCCACCCGGCAACGCTCGATCCTCGCACCGCCCCTCGCACCGCCCCCCGACAGCAGACCGATGCACCGACCGACGACACTCCTTTACGAGGTCCAAAAAGCCAAATCCCGCGCCAAGCTGTTCCGCCAGCCCGGCTTCCCCCGATTTGGCCGCTATGTTGTGCTCGACATGCTCGGCCGCGGGGGCATGGGCGTCGTGTTCAAGGCCTACGACGCAACACTGGAGCGCCATGTCGCCCTCAAGCTCCTCAATCCCGACAACGCCGCGGGCCATGCGGGCCGATTGCAACGCGAGGCCCGGGCCCTGGCCCGGCTGTCGCACCCCAACGTGCTGCAGGTCTTCGAGATCGGAGATGTCGACAACCAGCCATTCGTCGCGATGGAGCTGGTCGACGGCCAGACGCTGCGAGATTGGCAACGACAACAGCCCCGGCCCGGGTGGCGGCAGTGCGTAGAGGTCTACCTCGGAGCGGGCCAGGGGCTGGCGGCGGCCCACGCGGCAGGGCTCGTCCATCGAGACTTCAAGCCGAGCAACTGCATCGTCGACGAAGAACGGCGCGTCCGAGTGCTCGACTTCGGGCTGGTGGCATGGGACGACCCAGAGACCGACGACGACATGCCGTTCCCTGACGCAGGAGCGGACGACGCGACGGTCGAGTCGTCGCGTACCGAGACGGGCACGCTGATGGGCACCCTGGCGTATATGTCCCCAGAGCAGCTGGAGCGACGCTCCACCCACGCGCTCAGCGACCAATTCAGCTTCTGCGTGTCGCTTTACGAGGCGCTCTACGGCGACAATCCGTTCGACGGTGACACCCCGTCGTCGCGGACCCTGGCCCTGCACCACGGCCGAATACGAGCGGCACCAGCGGGCACCTGGGTGCCCGCGCGATTGCGGCGGGTCGTGGTGCGTGGCTTGGCACCCAAGCCGAACATGCGCTGGCCGTCGATGAAGGCACTGTTGGCCGTGCTCGACAAGATCCTCACCGCGCCGCGCCGACGATGGCGGCTGGCCAGCGTGGGAGCGTTGGGCGGGGGATTGCTCGCGGGTCCCCTCATTGAGCCCCTCATTGAGCGGGGTATGCCCCCATCCTCCTCCGAGCCACCACCGTCCCCGTGCCTCGACGCGAAGGCACGGCTTCGTGGGATCTGGGACGACCCGCGCCGAGCCGAGGTTCGGGATGCGGTCCTGTCCACGAGCGTGTCGTATGCGCCCATCACGTGGGCGCGGGTCGAGCAGGAGGTCGACGACTACGCAGAGCAGTGGGTACGCGGTCACACCGAGGCCTGCGAGGCCACGTGGGTCGACATGCTGCAGACCAAGCACGACCTGGCGCTGCGCATGCGCTGCCTGAGCGATCGTCGGATCGAGCTGCGCGAGACGGTCGCGGTCCTCGCCCGGATCAACGGCAAAACCATCGAGAACGCGGTCGATCTGGTCTCGGGCCTGCCCTCGTTGAGCCGATGTGAAG
This sequence comes from Myxococcota bacterium, assembly GCA_039194325.1. Lineage (GTDB taxonomy): Bacteria > Myxococcota_A > Polyangia > Nannocystales > Nannocystaceae > Paraliomyxa. The sequence continues at coordinate 49,536 of JBCCWC010000024.1, read as the reverse complement.
ATCTGAAGGCGCTGCTGGCCGAGGTGCCGCCACCGAACGAACCCGAGCACGCGGCGGTGGTCGATGCACTACGGGAGCAGCTAATCGGGGTTCGCACGCAGCGGGAGGCTGGCGAATACCGGGCCAGCCAGCGGCAGGCCAACGCAGTGACCGAACAGGCGGAACGACTGGGCTACGAGCCGCTGCTGGCCGAGGCCCTCCTGGAGCGGGGCGAGACCCGAGCCAAGCTCGCGCGTCTTGGAAAGGCCGCTCGAGACTTCAAGCGAGCCTCGAGCATCGCCACCCGGCACGAACACCGGCAAGTCCAGACCCGCGCGGCGATCCTGATGACGCGGGTCGCGGTGCAGCAGGCCGAGCTGAAGATCGCCTGGGAGTGGAGCGAGTGGGCGCTGGCTCTGGCCTCGCGGGACGGCATCGACGAGCAGAGCCGAGCGGAGGCCCTGCTCGCCGCCGGTATCACGCTCGAGGAGCACGGCGAGTACGGGCCCGCCCTCGAGTACCTCGAGAACGCTCTGGCGGCGCAGCGGGCCATGCTAGGCAGCCAGCACCCGTCGGTCGCCGAGACCTCGGGCCACATCGGGCGGCTGCTGCTCGGTCAGCGACGGCTCGCCGACGCCACCGCGCTCCTCGAGCAGGTCCTCGATCCGCAAAAAGACGCCCGGGGTCAGCAACATCCCGCGATCGCCCGCGCCGTATTCGACATCGGACTTGCCCGCCTCAAGCAGGGCAAGCTCGACGAAGCCCTCGAGCGCTTCCAGCACGCCCTGGCCATCAACGAGCCGATGTTGGGCGCCGAGCACCCCAGCGTAGCCCGAGCGCTCAACGCGATCGCCATCGTGCGGCTCAGGAAGGGCCAGCTCGACCAGGCCCTCGAGCACACGCACCGGGCCGTGGCCATTGTCGAGGCGGGCCTCCGCAAGCGGCACCCGGCCATTGGTGACGTGCTGAGCACCATGGGCGTGGTGTATCGGCGCAAGGGCCACCTCGACCAAGCCCTCGAGACCCACCAGCGGGCGCTGGCGATCTACGAAGCGTCGCTAGGCCCCGAGCACCCCAAGCTCATCGGCGTGCTGAGTAACATCGGCTTCGTGCTCCGGGATCAGGGCCGATTCGACGAGGCCTTGAAGTACTACCATCGATCCGTAGACGTCCGGCGGGCCGCACTGGGCCCCGAGCATGAGAGCATCAGCCGGGTCTTGAGCAACATCGGCCACGAGCTCCGAGCACGAGGTCGACTACGCGAGGCGGCCGATCACTATCGACAGGCGCTCGACCACATAGAGCGCTCCCAGGGCCTACAGCACCCCCGGGTGGCCATGGCGCTTACCGGGCTAGCGGAGGTCGCCCTGCTCCAGGGTGATTCCCACACCGCCCGCGAGCACGCGACCCGCATCCTGTCGATCTACGACACGGCCGAAGTGGACACGGCCGAAGTGGACACGGCCGAAGTGGACGCGGCCGAAGTGGACGCGGCCGAAGTGGATGCGGCCGAAGTGCGCCCCCCGGTGCTCATCCGCGCCCGCTTCTTGCTGGCACAAGCGCTGTGGCCCGAGCTCTCGTCGCGCCCCAGGGCTCTAACGCTCGCCAGGCAGGTCCGCGAAGACTATGCCGCCATGGGCCCGGCCCACGAGGACAAGATCGCCCGGGTCGAAAAGTGGCTCGCCAAGCGCCATCCCTGAGGGCGGTCGAGGGCTGGCTGGCTAGCGGTGGGGAGCAGCAACAAACGCTGCCTCGAGATCGCGGGCCACCGGTGGTCGCCGTCGATCCTACGGTGATCCGACGACCTATGTCGTCGTATCGTCGAGACTCTCATGGCGCTCGTCGACATCCCTCGCTCCGCCTCGCCTCGCCGGCTGCCCTCGGCGGCCCTGCACGAGTTCCTCGCGGGCCTGCCCAAGACGGTGCTGCACGTGCACATCGAGGGCTCGCTCGAACCACCGCTGGCCTTTGCCCTCGCCGAGCGCAACGGCATCGAGCCCGGCTCTTCGCGCTTCCCCTATGCCACGCTCGAGCATCTGCAGGCGGCCTATCGCTTTGCCGATCTGGGCGCGTTCCTCGACGTCTACTACGCGGTGGCCGGAGTGCTGCGCACCGAGGAAGATTTTTGCGATCTGGCCCACGCATACGCCGAGCATCTGGTGCAAGACAACGTGCGCTGGGCCGAGGTCTTCTTCGATCCCCAGACCCACACCAGCCGAGGGATCCCCCTGCACACCGTCGTACGCGGCCTCAACCGCGGCTTGCAACCGGCCCGCGACCGCGGGCTCCGCGTTGCGCTCATCGCCTGCATCCTGCGCGACGCCCCGGTGGGCGCCCCCGTCGATCTCGACGCGGCCTCCCCCGCCGAGGGTTTCGCGTCGATGGATAAGGCCACCGCTTGGGCGACCTTGGGGCAAGTGCTCGCATACAACGCCGCCGCCCCTGCCGGCGAGCGCATCGTGGGACTGGGGCTGGATTCCTACGAGACCCCCTATCCGCCCGAGCTCTTTACCGAGGTCTATCGACACGCCCGCACAGCGGGCCTACACACCACCGCGCACGCCGGAGAAGAAGGGCCACCCGCCTACATACGGACCGCGATCGAGACGCTGAAGGTCAGCCGCATCGACCACGGGGTGCGCAGCCTCGAAGATCCCGAGCTGATGGCCTACCTATCCGAGTCACACGATGGCCCCGAGATGATCGCCGCCTACGGCGAGCCTCACCAGATCCCGCTGACGGTCTGCCCGCGCTCGAACTACATGCTCAAGGTGTTCCCCGATCCGAGCCAGTCCAACCTGTTGACGCTGCTCGACCGGGGCGTGCTGGTCAGCATCCACTCCGACGACCCGGCCTACTTCGGCGGCTACGCCGGCGACAATTACCGAGCGGTGATCGAGTGGCTCGATCCCTCGTGGGCCCAGCTGAGACAGCTGGCCCGCAACGGGGTGCACGGGGCGTGGGCGAGCCCGGCCGACAAGCAAGCAGTGCTCGAACAGATCGACACCTACCTGGCACCGTGGGCCGATCCTGTGCCCTGACATCACGGCACTTGGACGCCCAAGCGCGAGCTGGGTATGCTCGGGAGGTGACGCACCTCGAACGCGACTCGGGGCGGTTCTGGAGGGCGGTCCACGAGGTTTTCGACCCGATCGTCCCCGTGACCGATCCGACGCTGCGGGCCGAGCGAGGGACACGATACAACCCGATGGTCGAGCTGGACCGGCGGCTTCGCCTACCCATCGGCCATATGTGCTACGCGGTCGCCGGGGGAGTTGGCAGCGGCAAGAGCACCGAGCTGCTGGCCACCGCCGGTCGGCTGACCAACGACGCGCTGGTGGTGTTCGTCGATCTTTGGCGACACTTCGAGTCGAGCGTGCGCGACCCTGCGGCTCTAGACCACCTCCAGCCGTGGGAGTTGGTGGGTCTGTTGGGTCTGGCGCTCGTCCGAGCGGGGCGCGAGCGCTTCGGTCACCCATGGAAGGAGCCCCAAGACGATCTAGCGCGAGCTCTGGGAGCGTTCGGCCACCCTGAACCAGGAAAACCGTCGGTCGATGTCTCGCGGCTGACCGGGGGACTCGCCGTAATGGCAGGAGGCGCAGTAGGCGCCATCGCCGGTACGGGCCTCGAGCTACTCAAGGCCGCCACCGACGCCACCACATGGAATTGGAAGATCGGTCTGCGCGGCCGCGATCGCACCTCGGACCAAGATCAGCGGGTCCGTCGGGTCCTCGATGCCACCAACGGCGTCATCCAGACGCTCCGCGACGCCTATCAGCGCAAGCTGATCCTCGTCATCGACGGGCTAGACCGCGTCCGCGTACCCGCGACCTTCGAGGATCTGTTCGTCGATTCGAACCTGCTGCGAGAGCTAGCGTGCGACGTGGTGGTCTGCGCCGAGCTGGCGCTGGTGCAACGCTACCGCAGCCGCATGAGGATCACCAAGACCTTCGAGGTCACCAACATCCCGGTTGCGCGACGGGACGACCCCACATTGGTGGGTGACGGGGTGGGTTTCTTCCACGATCTGGTGCGTCGACGGCTCGGAGCCCCCGAGGTCCCGCTCTCACCGAATGCATTCACCGCGGAGATGATCGAGCGCCTGGCCTGGTGCTCCGGGGGCCGACTGCGTGACTTCATGAGCCTCGTCCGCGAGATCGCAATCCGCGGGCTGATGGATGAGGTCGATGTGGTGTCGAGCGATGCAGTCGAGGCAGTCATCGACGATCTGCGTCGCGAAAAGGAGGGGGGCCTCAACGCCGACGAAATCGCGGAACTCCAAAGAGTCCTCAAAGATCCCAAGCATCGCCTGCCGGGTGGAGAGGTCGCACTAGGTCTGCTCGACAAACATCTATTGCTCGCCTACCCCAACGAGTCCACGTGGTATCTCCCCCACCCGGTATTGACCCTCAAGCTGCTCTAGACGGACCCGAGTCGGCTTGGCGAGCCAAGATCCGGACGCTCTTGGAGGTTCGCCGGGGAGGAATCGTGGTGGTGCTCCGGGGTGCACACCCCGCCGCGGCGCGACCACTCGTGCAGACGCTGCTCGAAGGACATGCTCCCGATGATCCTGGGGCCCCGTGCGTGCGAGTGTGCTTCTCCTCCCCTGAGTTGCTCGACGTCCCGCAGCAGGCGCGAGTGGTCCTCCTTGGTGTAGATCGCGACCCAACATGGCTCAATCGGCACCGACCGGTCGTCCAGGAGCGCTCACTCGCGGTATTCGTCTGGGGAAGCGAGGAACAGCTCGCATCGCTACGAACGCACGCACCCGATTTCCTGGACTGGGTATCGCATCGGATCGACATCCCGATGTTTGCTCCGGCCCATGCGCGGGTGAGGCTGCGACGCGTGCTGACGCACTCGCGATGGACCGCGCTACGGGGCTCGCCGTCACTGGTCACCAACCTCGGAGGCACGTGGCACGAGGTCCACGCCTCACAGCCCTTCGGCGAGCTCTTCGAAGCGATGGCGTCGTCAAATGTCGTGGTTGGATCGCTCGAAGACGATAGGGACGCATGGCGACTGATGCTCGCTCATGCCCAGGCTCAGTGGGCCCATCGGGTCTTGCTGGTGGAGCCCTCAGTGATCCCGCCGGTAGTACCGCTGGTGGATGCCCGCGCTGCACAATGGGAAGATCTGGCCGAGACACTCCGAGCCCACCACCGGCCCTACCCACGGCTCGAAGCGGCCCTCCGAGACCTCAAGGACGAGACCTCGGCTCAACGACCGCGCATCGTCGCGCCCGAGCCGAACTTCATGGAGGTACTGCGCACCTCGGCACATCAAGAAAATGCCCGCGCCCTGGTGCAGGCCGTCGACGTAGATCTAACGGATGTCGCAGAGTACTGGGCTCGACGAGCGTGGCGCGATGGAAATGCTCCAGCAGGGCTCATACTGCTACAGCTATGCCTCGAAAACGCGAACCACCTGATATCGGTCGGGAAATTCATACAGGCACAGCAGGTCCTCACCGAAGCAATGACGGTCGCCCACGAGCTCGGGCCCTCCCTTCCCAATAAGATCATCGAGCCACATACACTCGCTGCGCGTGCCTTGCACGCAGCGTTGGCCAACGATTCCCCGGAAGTTGAACGTCTCGCCAACGAGACAGCTTCCGCCACCTCAAGCGCCAGGCGGCTGCTCGCCATCGAGCTCCTCCGCCGCGGCGACTCGCACTGGGACGGCGGCTCGATCCAAGAGGCTAGACCGTACTATGACCAGTCCATCACCATTCTTCAGAAACTCACAGACTCCGAGCACGGCCAGGCGATCGACCGCTACAGCCTCGCCTACACCCTGAGCCGTCTGGGTGAGATCGCCACCCACGCCAATGCCCTCGAAGACGCCCACGCCAAGCTCGAGCGTTCACGCTCTATCCTCGACGAACTCGCGAGAGCCGGTCCCACCAGTCCCACCATCCAGCACGCCCTATCGGCCACCTACCGGCGCATGGCTGCGCTGTTCTGGCGACAACAGGACCTTCGGCGAGCGCTCGACTACTGCGAGTCCGCCATCGCGATAGCTGAGCACCTCGTGGACCAGGAGCCCGAGTCCACCGACGCGATGGACGAGCTCGCGCTTTGCCGGCATCTGTACGCGGATCTACTCCTCGCCGACGATCAGCCCGAGCGCTCCTCGCGTGAACTTTCCGAAGCGGTCGATCTGTGGGCCACGCTGGATTCCGAGCGTCGACTCCCGGCCAACCGACGCCCTGTGCTCGAGCAACTCCGCAATGAGTTACTCCACGACCCGGATTGACCCGCGACACGTCGGCTCCGCTCGCCCCCACCTCACTCGCAGATCGCCCCCGCATCGCACATCCAAAACTCTTCCACCTCGTCCCAGCGGCAATAGTCCGCAGGACAGTCAGAGTGCGCGACACACTCGTCGACCGGCGTGGTGCAGCGCAGCGACCAAGGCTGCCAACAAATATCATCCGCGATCTTGCACCGCCGATCTCCCGAACACCCAGCATCATCCGTACAATCGGCCGGCACACAGCGGTTGAACGAGGACAGCGTACCCCCTTCGAGCGCCCCGCTGGCGCACAAGCAGGCCTGACCCGGCCCGCAGTCGGAATCCTGGGTGCACGGCACCAAGCAGCGGCAGGCCCCTCCGCTAACCCTCGAGCAGCTCTCCCCCGCCGCGCACGCCCCCTGGTCGCCGCAATCGTCCGGGCCTCCTTCGGCGCACGGCGGAAACTGGTAGTCGCAATTGCAGGCCACGGCCGCCACCCGATAGACCGCGTCATGGGAGCGCTCGCGACCGCAGATCCAGTACCCCGCCGGCCGCTCGGGATCGACCGACCCCGTCGGGCCGCGCAGGTACGCCGAGCGACACCCCGGTGGGGGATCGGGCACCGCGACCGGAGAACGATCGATGCACTCCACCGGAGTCGGCGAATCCATCCCCGTGGACCCCGTGGACCCCGTGGACCCCGTGGACCCCATGGACCCCGCGGTGGTCGGACCGATGCTGGTCGCGGTGCCATCGACCTCGGTGGTGCTCGGCGCCGGGTCGACCCCGGTCGCGGTCGGCCCCGAAGCACTAGGTCGGACGGCGGTGGACGACCCCCCCGGCCCGGTCACTCCCTCCGATCCCACTGAGGGACCACACGCGAGCGCGCCCGCGAGCACCCAGGCGCTCCATCGCCACCGGTCTCGATCGCCGCTGCGTCGCTTCACCGTCCCATTGTGCCAGGTCGCCGATCACGCCGGACCATCGGCGGGTGTAGACTGGTACCATGCGGAGCATGCGCTCGTGGATCACGACGCTGCTCGGCCCTCTGACTATGATGGGCTGCAACGCCCCGCAATTCGTCTGCGAACGCGACGACCAGTGCACCTTGGCGTCCCAAGGTGTGTGTGAACCCAACGCACGGTGCAGCTACCCTGATTCCGATTGCCCCTCGGGCCAGCGCTACAGTGAGCATGCGGGCCCGAGCGGCGGAGAGTGCGTGGACGCGATGGGCTCGGCCACCGATCCAACCCCCGACCCCACCACCGCTCCCACCGGCTCGACCGCCGCATCCACCACGAGCGACGACCCGAGCAGCTCCGAGGGTCCCGACCCGTGCCTGATGGTCGACTGCGGCCCGAATGGTCAGTGTGAGCCCCAAGGCGAGCAGCCGACCTGCGTGTGCGAGGAGGGTTTCGTGGACCAAGATCTCCGCTGCATAGAAGCGGGCTGTCCCGGGACCACCTGCCTATGGGTCGATGCAGAGCAAGGTGACGACGCCAACCCGGGCACCAGTAAGGCCCAGCCTATCCGCACCCTGGCCCGGGCCGCCGAGCTGGCGCCTTCGCTCGAGCCCGGAGAGGCACTCGTGCTTCGACGTAACCAGAGCTGGGACGAGGCGCTACAGCTCACGGGTCTCCAGGGTACCGAAGACGCACCGATCATCGTGGGCGCCTACGACCTAGAGGATAATGACGGCCCCGGGCCCCTGATAAGCCAGGGCTTGGTCTTGAGCGACTCGGTCGGCGTCCGGATCCAAGACTTACAGGTCACCAACCCTACCGGTACGGCCCTGAGGCTCACCGGAGTCGAGCACGCCACCGTGCTCAATTGCCAGGCCTTCGAGGCCAGCACGGGCTGCATCCAGGTTCGCACGGGGAGCACGTACACCGCGGTGATCGGCTGCGAGGCCTGGAGCTGCGGCATCGAGACCTATGGGATCTCTTTGCTCGCACAGGGCGCTCCTCTGGGCGATCACCACTGGTTCGTCGACAACCGCGTCGACGGCGGAGGCACATACAACTCGCTCAACATCACGACCGGCGGCGCCGACGACGTCAAGGTGGTGGGCAACTACCTGCGAGGTTCGAACGATCGCGGCCTGCACTCGCGGGTGAACACCCACGCCTGGTTGGTAGGCAACGTAGTGGCCCGGGCCGGCGACGACAATGATGCTGGGCTGGATCACGCGGGCAGCGGCCAAGTCATCGCGCGCGGCAACATTGTGTTCGACGTCGACCTACCGGTCTGGCTCGACGGCCGTGGGGAGTGGGCCTTCAACACCGTGCTGCAGTCGCACCCGTACACCGCCATCACCGTGCCCAACACGTCCACAGGCTGGTCGATGCACGACAACCTGGTGATCGCCATGAACGAGCCGTTGCTCTCGGTGGTCAACGTGATGGACGTGACCGCCGATCACAACGTCTACGGCCGAACCATGGCGGGCGATTGCTCGTTCGAGGCCGGCGCCATGGTGGTCGATCTGGCGGGGTGGCAAGCCACGGGTCAGGATGGGCGCTCACGATGCGAGGTGGTGCCCATGCCCCCCCTCCCCGCCATGCCCGGGTCGACCCGCGTCTGGGACGACGACAACGTACTGGACCTGGCCATACCCGAGGCAACCTGGGGTGGCTGCGCCGATCCGGTGGGCGCATTCGACTGCGACGGCCAACCCCTGGCCGCCGGGCTCCCCCCCTTCGAAGACATCGGGCACGGGTGGGAAGGGCCCCCCGAGGTCCAGGCGCGGGTCGAGCTGGTGCCCTGACCCGCTCCTCAACCGTCGCTATTGAGCAACAGCGGCCCATGACCGATGGGACGAGCGCATACGGAGGCCGTTCTACTGGCCGGCTGGCCAAACCGACAACACTTGGCCGGCCGCTTTGCCAACCGATTCTAGATTCTTGGTAGCATTCTCTACCGCAGACATCGCCGCGGTGAGGGCGGCGCTCGCCTGGGGAACATTGCTGACATCCTCGAGCATCTTGCGCAGGGCAACGCCCGTGATGGCCGTGCTCAGCGCCGTCAGGTTGCGTACGTAATCGGTCGCATCAGTAATGGCCAGGCCCACGGCGTGGGTTACGTTGGACTGGACGACACGACCGGCGAAGTTGGGATTGGCGTCGATGACGAATTTTTGCGCCTGCTCGACGGCATCAATCACCTGGGCGTTGACTACATCTGGCATGGGCTACTCCTACAACACTGGGTCATTTGATCATGGAGATCTTCTCGATCGCCTTGGCCGTCGCCGCTCCGGCGAGGGCCTGCATGTTTTGCTGATTCGCAGTCGAGTTCTGGATCGCCAGGCCGACGCTCTGGGCGAACATCTGGTACACCAGCGCGACCGACATGGCGGGAGCCTCGGCCACAACCTTGGTATTGGCCTGGGTGATCGCGTCCGTGATCTGCGGGTTCACCGTAGTAGGACTGTCCGCCATGTCGTTCCCTCATCTGCGCCGCTCCATGGGAGGTGGCCGGTGACCGTGCGAGCGCGGCCACCGATCCCGTACACGAGTCACGGAGGCTCGGTACGGCCCTGAATCACTGGCGACCCGAGATGGTACGCGCGTTGATGATCAGCCCATCCAGGCGTGCCATGATCCCTTCGAATCCTGCGTCGATCTTCGTCGTGGCGGCCGCTGAGGCCGCGGTTGGCGAAGTGTACAGCAGGTTGATCCCTTCGATGGTGGTCGCGTTGTTGAGCGCGTATTGGTTGTTCTGGGCGTGCACGGCATTCTGTATTGCGATGCCCGAGGTGGCGGCGGCGGTCTGGTAAAGGGTCCCCATCGCTTGCGCAGGGGCATCTCCCAGGACCTTGGTGTTCACCTGAGTGACCGAGTCGGTGATCATGGATGATACGTTCTCTGCCATCGTCTATTCTCCGTTCTTGGCGGTTGGATCGGCGCGCGGAGTTCGTGAGGGACCCCGAGTCAATCGGGGCCCCTCACGCGGCGTGTACTAGCGGCCACTCACGTTGCGGAAGTTGAGGATGAGGCCATCGAGACGGGACATGACCCCCTCGAAGGCGGAATCGATCTTCGTCGCCGCCTGGGCGGATGCCGCGGTGGGCGAGGTGTACAGCAGGTTGACGGCTTCGGTGGTGGCCGCGTTGTTGAGCGCGTACTGGTTGTTCTGCGCATGCACTGCGTTCTGCAGCGCAATGCCCGAGGTGGCCCCCGACGTCTGGTAGAGGGTCCCCATCGCCTGCGCGGGTGCGTCTCCCAGGACCTTGGTATTGACCTGGGTGATGGAGTCAGTGATCATGGGTGCTACGTCTGCCATCGTATTACTCTTCTTCTCTTGGTTGCTTCTGGTTGCTGCGCCTCTACGATCGTCTTCTTGGATCCGATCCAAGTCGAGCTATCTCGATCTAACCACCCCGTGAGACGCTTGGCGGGGCTGTTTACTTGGTGGGAGGCTCGTTCCCGGTGAGCTTCTCGATGATCGAGGTCAAGCGCTCAAGCACGGCGAGCTGTCCCTCGTCTAGCTTGGTCGCGGCCGCCGCAGAGGCCGCCGTCGAATTGTTGAGCAGCATGGAGATCGCCTCGGCCGTTGCCGCCACGTTGATCGCATGCTGGTTATTCTGAGCATGTACGGCGTTCTGCATCGCAATACCTGCGGAGGCGGCCGAGGTCTGGAAGAGCGTCGCCATCGCCTGGGCGGGGGCATCGCCAAGGACCATGGTATTGACCTGCGTGACGCTGTCGGTGATCCCTCGATTCACTGAGTCTGCCATCGTTGTGCTCGCCTTATTGGGCTAGAGGTGGGCGGCTATTGATGCTCGAGCTTGGAGGCCGCCGCCCGGGCGGTAATCGCCAACCCGAGCGCATCCTGGCGCTGCATGTCTCCCACCTTGTTGAGCGAGGCGAGAGAATGGGCGAGTGCATCGCTCTGCAACCGCATCGCTTCGGCGAAGGCCGGGCTCGAGCCGAGCAGCAGGGTCGTCAGGTGGCTGACATCGCGCATGACCTCGCTGCTGGCCGTGGCCGGGGGGCCGAGCTGGGCGGGAGCAGGAGCGGGAGCGGGGCTACCGGTGGGGGTCGGCTCGCCTTGGCCGGCCTTCGCGATCAAGTCGCGCAGCTCGTCGAGGAGGCTGGTGTCCTTGGAGCGGCTGCCATCGGGGCCGAGCACGACATCTCTTACGGCATCCCGGACGGCATCCGCATAATCCTGGAGTTCCGTGGCGTGCTCCGGAGGGATGTCGCGAATCGCACCGGCGATCTCCTCGTCGGTGGCGGCGGAGTCATTGCTCTGAACGATATCGTCCACCTTACTCGCGGCCTTCTGAGCCGTGTCCGCCGCCTGAGAAGGTGAGACCCCGTAGCTTTCCACGTCTTGATGGAGTTGATCCTGGACCTGTTGTCCGCCCGCGTGCGCGCCGGAGCTGGCCTGCGGGGACCCCTGGCCGTTCTGGACATTCTGGGCGCTCTGAGCATCCTGGGCGTCCTTGAGGTTCTGGAGACCCTCGCTCACCGAGTCGAGGGTCCCCTGAATGTTCTTAAGCTTCTGGTCAAATTGTTGCAGTATCTTGTTCCTACTTCCGGCCAGTAGCTCCTCGGCTTCTTGGTGAGAATCGTAGGCTTCATGGCTGCTTTCACTGTCTATTTGTTCGTTGTCGTCGGCCATCACAAGCCTCCCTCGGGCACGGTAGGTACTTCACCGCGACTGAAGCTCGCCAATCTCAGCGGCTCGCGATACAGACGAGCGACGGGCGGGCTTGTGAACCACGCCGTGCCTTCACAGCCGTGCCCCAGCCTCGTCTAATAGATCGATGCCTGGCGAGCCCAAGAAGATCAACGTAGCGATGGAGTGGTTTCGACTGGTGCCCAACAACGCCACGATGGTCCTCGAGCCTCCGGTCTATGTGTTGCCGGTCCCCGGCGGCATGCTCTTCCGGGTGGTCGTGCCCGGCAACCCCATGGTCTTCGTCCCCAACGTCTCGGTCGCCGCTCTCGGCGTCCCGTCGTGACTCCCATGTCGCGGCAGTCCTTGCTCGAAGCGCTCGTCCTGCTGGCCGGAAACCTCCGGCAATATCTCCAGGCCCGCAAGCGGTCGCGAATGTACCTGAGGGCTCGGCGACAGAGGCGGCGCTTTCGGATCCGACGGCACGGAGCGAATCTCCGCCCGCCGTCCACGGTCTGGCGTCCGCGCTTCGAACGTACGTTCGCTCGCATCAGCGCATCCGAAGGACACGGCCCGCCTCCGGTGGTGGTCGAGAACCGGCGGGTGCCCAACGTCGGAGCCAACGCCGAGGTCGTGGTGGTCAACCCGGAGTGGATGGAGCGAGTCAGCGACGAGATCTGCGGGGGGCGAATGATCTGTCAGCGAGATCTGGTGCGGGGGATCGCCGGCCACGAGTGGAGTCACGTGACCGATGCACGCGAGCGCTCCAAGCGCTCCGACCGCTCGACGAAGGGTCACGCCGCCGAGCTCAGGGCGGATCGTACCGCGGGTCGACTCCTCGAGCAGGGCGGCTCCTCGGTCGCGCCACTGCTCTACCTGCTGGTCTGGGACGCATCGGATGCCACCGATTCTCACCCCGCCGGCAAGGAACGGCTCGAGGCCGTACTCGCCGGCCAGCAGGAGGGGAAGGCAGCACTCTGTGGCGAAGGTAACGACTCTTGTGAGTGCCACGCTCTGTCCCGGCCCGCTCATGACGACGAGCCAACGACGTACGAACGGTCAGAAGGACCCCTGAGCGACCGCGGCGGCAGCCGCGAGCGCGGCTTGAAACCGACCAGCCGCCGCGGTGATGACGGGGGCAACCGCAATCACTGGAGCCCCTTGTGGCTTGCCCGCTGCGAGTAGGGCAATGGCGATGGGCACCGCTGCGCTCACCAGCTGCGCCTGCCGCTGCACGTAGAGCACCGCATCCGTGGCCGCCTGAACCGTGGATGGCATGACGATGGCCTGCGAGACGATGGCCTTGGCGCTCATCCGGCGGCCTTGGCGATCTGAGCCACGAAGACCCCCTTGGCGGTATCGGCGACCTCATTGAGACGAGAGGCTTCCTTGTCGTGGTTGGACTTGGCGACCTTGGCCGATTCCTCCAAGACCTTTCCAACATATTGAGCAGAGCTATCAGCGACATCGACGAGGGTCCAGCCAGCCATGCGCGCATCACCGTCCTTCGCTCGGTTCGGCGTCGGTAGAGCTCGAGTCCGGCGCGGCGCGGCGGTCAGCGCTCTGGTCCGACTCGCCCGGCGAACCCGGCGAACCCGGCGAACCGGACTGCTCTGAAGCTCGACCGCCAGAACCCGCGACCAGCGAGTCCACGCGGGTCGTGCTCGCGGCCATCAAGGCCCCCAGCGACTTGGCAACCCCCTCGAGGAGCGTACGCTGGTCCGCGAGCGCCTGCTCGAACATGTCTGCAGCCCTCGTGCGACAATCACCGGCGACGGCATCGAGCCGCCCCGCCACGGTCTCGGGAATCTTGGTGAGGTCAAAGTCTTCCATGATGGTCTGCCATGATGGTCCTTCACAAAATGGGGAGCTACGCGTCTGGGCCTTGTGGCCGACACCTCGAACACGTCCCGCTCCGATGGTCCGGAGGACCAGCACACCGAGCCTCCGCCCGAGCCCACCGAGACGACCGGGCGCGGCCCCGCGGCCGAGTCGCCGCTGCCGGAGATCCGGCGTATCGCCGACGACCTACGTGGCCTGCTCGACCAGCTGATGGGAGAGAAACACCAGCTCGAGGCGCTCTCGGCCGAGACCACCGCCAACCTGCTGGTGCTGCTGACGGCGTTGCGCCCCTTCCACTCGCCGGGTCGCCCTTGTCCCGTCGAGTCGTCGCAGATCGATGAGTATGTCGAGGACATGATCGATCCCGAGTTCGGTCTACAACCAGCCCGCCGTAGCATCATCAACGCCGCCCAGCACATCCTTCGAGGCTACGATCTGCTGCGAGCCTCGCCGCTCCCTGCCGATACGGCCGAGGCCCCCGATATGACCGAGGCCGACGACTAGAGTCTACCGCAGATCGCGGACATGGCCCCTCCCCGATGGGGGGGGGCCCAGCGGCGTTACACGTCGACCCCTCGCCGCAGGGGTTGCGGCTGGTCCGAGGAGCATGTTCGGACATCGAACCACAATGCACGATGGACCAGGCCGGCCAGGCCGGCCCCCACCGGACCTGTGGTACGCCGACTTCGCGCCACGAGGATGCGCAATGGAGTCAGTGTTGGCGATCGATGCGGTAGCCTATCACCCACAGCAGCTCGCGAGTGGAGCCGATGCCCAGCTTTCGAAGGATCCGCTTGACGTGCCACTTGATCGTCTCGAGGGAGACGTGACGCGCCGCCGCGATCTCGACGTAGTTGCGCCCAAGCAGCAGCAGCTCACACGTTTCCTTCTCGGCGCCGGTGAGCTGTCCTTCTTCTACGAGGTGATCCCGCAGCCACTCGAAGAACTCGTCACTGGAGTCGAAACGCGGGCGCCTATGTTCGACCTCTGCTTGGCCCTCTGCTTGGCCCCCTGCTTGGCTCTCTGCTTGGCCCTCTACTTGGCCCTCTGCTTGGCCCTCTGCCTCGAGCCCACTCGGAGGCTCGCGGGGCCCCGCGCAGGCCAGCTCGACATCGTCGGAGATCATGCTCTTGCGATGAGGACGCCGCACCATCCCACTTGTGAAGCGCCTTCACAGTCGACCTATTCGTACGTCTGTTCCCCCGTGACGAGGTCCGACTCCATTCTCGAGCCGCGCCCCGGCGAACAGGGCGAATCGCTTCGTTCCGCCTACCGCCCTCGCTCCACCGACCAGCTGGCTCAGATGCTGATGAACCACCTGTGTCGTGCTTGCAACCGAACCGGTCATACGCAAGCAGAGCACTGGGACACCAGCGCCGACTACCAGAAGATCGGCTCATTATTCTACTCCACCGTCGAACACCGCTGCAGCTGCGGGCTATCGACCAAGCTCTTCGTGATCCTCAACGAGCTGCTCCGCGAAGCGGGCCACAACTGCGTACCCGCCCAGGTAGCCCTCGACCAGATCGACACTCACCTGCCTCCGGCGCAGCTGGACCTGGGGCTCATTCAGACGCGGTGTCTGCTTCATCGCGGGGATGATGCCGAGGCGGTGATCCTGGCCGAAAGTCTCGCCAAGCGCTACCCGGATCAGCCAGAGTGCCACTTCAACGCCGGGACCGCTCGGCACCGCATGGGCGACGTGGCCCAGGCCCTCGAGCACTACCAGCGGAGCCTGGCGCTCCACCCCCACCTTGGCGAAGCGTGGCTCAACCGCGGGTTGCTGCTGCGACACCTGGGACGATTGCGCGAGGCCCGGTTTTGCTTCATGCGTGTCCGCCAGGCGGGCGGAGAGCAGGTTCATCACGAGCCATCACCGAAACTCTTGCACGAGATCTCCGGGACCTTCGGCGTGCTGCGAGTGATCGAAGACGAGGATCTTCGCGGGCTATTCATCGGTTCGCAGTGTCAGGGGGCCATGCACCGCGCAGTGGACGACGGCGGCCCCGAGCCCGGGCCCTTTGCCGTCAGTCAGTTTACCATGGGTTGGCTGTTGGCCGGCTGTCGCTATCCTCAGGGTCGTGGCCTGATGCTGGGCCTGGGCAGCGGCGCAGGGGCCATGACTCTACTGGCCAACTTCCCCACGCTACGCCTGAAGGTGGTCGAGATCGATCCCCAGATCATCGAGATTGCGCTGCGCTTCTTCCCTCGCCTGGCTCGCCTGCAGCGGCAGCGACGCCTCGAGATCGTCCAGGCGGATGCTCGCGACGTGGTCGGTGCAGGCTCCTCCTACGACTTCGTTCTGCTCGATGTGTTCACCGGTGTACCCGAGCCGGCGCCCCTGCTCGAAGAACCCAGCTTCCTGTCGAGTGTGGTCGCGAGTGCCCCGTTGGTCCTCGCCAACGCGATCTTCACCCTGGGCAGCGAGACCCAAGCCAAGTGGCTCGAACTATTTGCGCAAGCGGGGCGCCCCATCGTCAGGTTGTACCCGACCAGTGCTCCAGAACGCTGGGCTCGTCACCCTCACAATTGGATCCTCTCCACGATGTGGAGCGAAGAAGCGAGATCCTTCGTCCCCTTCGCCGATTCTTCCCACTTCATGGCACAAGCGGCCCGCAACGACTTTCGAAACATGTGCGCACGAGCTCTCCCCGTGCCGCCTTCACCCATGGAGTGCACGGCCCCCGTTCGCGCGTGAGCGCTGGGGTTACGACCCGGCCTGGCGTCGAAAGGCCAACGTCGCGACTCCTCGCGACTCTTCGCGACTCCTCGCGACTCCTCGCGACTCTTCGCGACTCCTCGCCACTCTTCGCGACTCCTCGCCTCTCTTCGCCTCTCTTCGCCTCTCTTCGCCTCTCTTCGCCTCCCTTCGCCTCTCTTCGCCTCTCTTCGTCACCTTGGGGGTCGAGGCTCGGGGGTCGAGGCTCGACGCGCCTCGGGCCGAACCAAGGGCGAGAGTCCTCGCCCGTGGCCCGGCCCCCGAGGTTCGACACGCGGAGCGCACCCCGTCATCGTGCGAGAGGTCGGCGTGTGCTCAGGTCTTGAGCAAAGGAACCTGAATGGCCGGGACAACGACCGAAGGCACAGCCCGTCCAGGAGGCGGCCCCGCGGGGGCCACGGCCACAGATGATGCCAGGTTTCCCTGCGCCATTTGCTCGCGCAGGGCCTGCAGCGGACGGTCGCGCACGCCGATCGGCTCGGACACGGGCGGCTCTCCGAGTAGGTCGACGAGCAGATCGACGTTGGTCGTCCAGTGGATCCGCGACGCGCGAAAGGCCTCGATGTCGAGCAGGGCATCAAGGCAGCCCTCGGCGGTCTCCTGGCGAATGGCCAGGCTGAGCGTCCGGGATACACCCGGCGGAGACTCAAGTGAATTGCTCAGCAGCTCGGCAATGTGCTCGGGATTGGTCGGGGGGACCACGCCGCCGTTGAGCGGGAGCTCGAGCAGCCGAGAGGACCCGCAGTGGGCAATGAAGAATGGCTGAGTGTTCGCGTTGATCCCCGCGCCCCGGGTACCGATCCATGCGCCGCGATTGCTGAAGTAGGGATCGGCTTGCTCTTGCGGGCCCCACAGGCGAGCCCAGTCGTTCCACAGCGGCGCAAACATCTCCACGCCGCGCTCGGCATCGGCCTCGGCGCGCTGCCCGGCCGCCCGGGCCCACACGCTGTCCATCCCCGAGGCATCGTAGGCAAAGCCGGCGTTGCACGCCGCGGCCAGGAACATGTCGGATGCCATGCCGTGCCCGGCTCGGATCCCCCGCAGCATGCGCTCGACCACGAGCTTGCGGCGCACGAGCAGCTCGCTGAGCAGCGGCCGCAGCAAGAGCTTGGAGGTCACGATGAACGACTCGATGGTGGGCTTGTCATGCCCCGAGATCGGGAGAGTATACCCGCGGTCGATCTGCGAGGTGATCCCCGGGTACTCTACGATTAGCTCCGGATCTTCTCCCACGACCACTGTGCGCCCGGGCTCGTGGGCGGCACCGCGAACACTTCGCCAGGCGGGAACGTGGAGCGCAACCTCGTCGTTGCTCTCGAAGGCGGGTAGCATCGCCTCGACGATGGTCTCGATGTTGCCTCCCCGCGCAAAATATGCAGAGGAGACGAAGTGAGTCACCGGTACACCCGGCAGCAGCCGGGCACGCGCGCTCGCGAGGTACTCGACCCCGTCGAGGTGTCGTCCCTCCCAGTGAATCGCCAAAGTGACGTGAATCTTGTCCATGGAGCCTCAGGTCTGCGTGATGGTGTGCTTGAGCGACTGCTTGATTCGGTCTCGCGCGAGCTGGCAGCGCTTGCGCGCCGTGGGGATCGTAATGTCGTAGCGGTCGGCGATCTGTTGGTAGTCGAGTCCCTCGATGTAGCGCTGGACCAGCGGGCCTCGCAGCGTGGCGGGCAGCGCATCGATCGCAGACTGGAGAGCCGCCGAGAGCTCTCCTCGCCAGACTTCCCGGGCGGGATCGCGCCCCTGGCCCCCATACAGCACGCGCTCGACCTCTGCATCGTGAGCCTGTGCTCGCGAGTTACCGCGCACGAGATCTACATAGAGGTGACGAAGCACCCGGATCATCCAGGCTCGCGGAGACTTGATCTTCTCGAACTGCGAGTATTCGATACGAAGCAAGCGCATCAACAGTTGGCCGAGCAAGTCCTCGGCCTCCGTGATGTTGCCATTGGTCCACCCCAGGCAGCGCCGGTACAGCAAGTCACGGTTCTCGATCCATGCCTGCCATCGGTCGTTGTCTTCGCTGCATCTACCACCAGACCGACGTCGCCGCGCACGGCGCTGCGCACGGCGACGTCGGACCACTTCACGCGGCAGTGGAACATCTGCCCATGCTGGTGTCGCAACGTCGGCGAACATGCAATGCATCTTCTCGTCACCGCTCATAGGTTCCAGTGACGTTTGGTGTAGCTGGCGTGGCAACCGGCCAATTGCAGTTCGGTCGCCTCGTTGGAGTATCCGACTCCCCCATGCTGACGAACTACAGGGATGAATGTGAACTACTACATGATCGCTGCGTGCGATGAATACGGCCATTCTAAATTCCAGCATACGCTTGCCCGACGGCCTCGAACACCCCCTAAAGGTCCAGGATACACGCGACGAGCGGTCACTCGACCGAACATCTGTTCACGATGTGATTGCACCCAAGCGCAGCCACCCGCGAGCGCACGCGATCCGGCCCTTCGCGCTCGAGAGCCCTTGGTATGGCACTCAGCGCTGAATTTCGAGAAATTTTTTAAAATTCTCCCGACGAACGCGATCAAAACTACGCGCAACCGTACTGCTACTCGCAAGGCCATAGTGGCCCACGTAAGGAATCTTCCCCGGATCATCCCAATGCACGTTCGACATCGTTCCGCTGGCTCTGCATCCTTCTGCATTGGCCTGCCGAGCTGGCCGAGCTGCCGAGCTGCCCGAGCTGCCGAGCATTGGCCGCACGCGAACAGGCAATGCCAATGCGCTCGTTTTCGAGAACATCAAAATAGATCACACCAAGCCGCAACCACTCGAAGAGTGTTCATTGGTGATCAAACTATGAGATGGTACATTCGTGCCATCCGTGGTTATTCAGATATCGTGGTTCATCCGCGACGCACCTAGTCATTTTCCCAAATGAAGTTAAGCAGATGGACAACCGCCCAACGGGCCACCACCGGCGTTGCAACCAAAGTTCAACATGCCGGCGCGGGCATTCGCAGGCCCCGCGAATCGGATCCGCGCACGCCGATCCGACACGCTCGGCACTCGAAGACGAACATGTCTCCCATGGTCGATGATGCCAGCCACCCCAGACCGCAGGCCCCCCTCGACAAGGGGGATCATGGCCAATGCCTTTGCGGCCCTGTCGGCCATGGCGCATGGTGTGGCCAGGCATGCCGAGGCAGGGGGAGGAACGGTTCGTATTCAACGGCGTCGATGGGGCCACCGGCGAGTACCTATGGCCGCAGATGACCCCGGCGCAGGTGGTGGAGCTGGTGCGTGGCAAGGGGCCCGACGAGGCCCAAAAGGATGCGGCCACCCGCTTCGAGGCGTCGGGGCTCGAGCAGTTCGCCCTTCGCGAGGGCGTCGACCCCAAGAGCATCGCACAGAGCGGATGGGGCGTGATCTTTACCCCCGACGAAGATCCGGCCGTGCGCGAGGCCCTCCAGCCGCTGCTGGCGCTGCGCAAGTCACAGGCGGGGGATCGCTACCGCGAGTTTTGGGGGCCAGACGGCTATCGGCCGGGCGAGCGCAAGAGCAAGTTCCTCCGGCGCCACGAGGCGCCCACCTCGGGGCCCGTCGACCCCGATCGCATGCCCTACTACCTGCTGCTGGTGGGCAGCCCCGACGCGATCCCCATCGAGTTCCAGGCCCAGCTCGACCTTCAGTATGGCGTAGGCCGCCTCCACTTCGACACGGTCGAACAGTACGATCACTATGCACGCAGCGTCGTCGCGGCTGAGCGCGGCGAGGTCCGGGTCGACCGGCGACTGGGGCTGTTTGGGGTGCGCAACCCCGATGATCGGGCCACGCAGCTCAGCGCCGATCATCTGATCGCGGGCCTGGGCGAGTACGTCCGAGCCCAGTGCGCCAGCCAACGGCTGCCCCCGTGGTCGGTGGAATCACGGGTTGCCGAGCAGGCCACCAAGGCCGCGCTGGCCGAGGTGCTGGGGGGCGCGCAGACCCCCGCGGTGCTGTTCACCGCCAGCCACGGCGTAGGCTTCCCGCTCGGCAACCCCCACCAGGTGGCCCACCAAGGGGCGCTGCTGTGCCAGGACTGGGCAGGCCCACGGTCGGGCGAGCTGACCCCCCAGATGTACTTTGCGGGCGAAGATCTGGGCCGCTCGGCTCGACTCGGGGGACTCATCGCGTTCTTGTTCGCCTGCTACGGGGGCGGCACCCCGCGATACGACGCCTTTGGCCACCGCAGCGGCGCCCCGCCGCGGCAGATCGCGCCCCATTCCTTCATTGCCCGCCTGCCCCAGCGCATGCTCGGCCACCCCGGAGGGGGCGCCCTGGCGGTGATCGCTCACATCGAGCGGGCCTGGGGTTGCTCGTTCTTCGAATCCCGGGGTGGTCGCCAGATCGCGCTGTTCGAGAGCACCCTGCACCGACTGCTCGACGGACACCCCATAGGCTCCGCGCTGGAGTACTTCGGCAGCCGCTATGGTGAGGTGTCGAGCGAGCTGCTGCAAAAGCTCGAAGACCTGCAGTACGGCGACGCGTCGATCTCGGAGATCGAGATCGCCAACGACTGGACGATCGCCAACGATGCCCGCAACTATGTGGTGCTGGGGGATCCGGCGGTGCGCGTTCCCGCACATCACGCCGGACCCAGTGCGCAGCAAGGCGCGATCGAGGTGCGATCGGTGGATCGAACAGCGCCCAAGGAGCCCGACGCGGCCGTCGCGGCCGAAGATCCCGACGCCCTCGAGTCCTTCGGGCTGTTCAGTCGAAGCGAAGGCGACAGCACCAGCCGCGAAGACGGAGCGGTGGGATCGCTCAAGGGCTTCGTGCGCAAGCTTGGCCAGACGATCTCCAATGCCCTCGAAGACGTGGCCACCCTCGAGGTCGAGACCCACATCGTCGCCGACGCCGACGAGGTCACGATCGCCGAAGGCAAGCCGCAAGGGGCTCAGCTTCGCGCGTATACCAAGATCAGCTTCGACGGCGACACGGTGTTGTGCCTGCCCCAACGCAACGGAGAGATCGACCAAGCCGTGCTCGAGCTCCACATGCAGATGGTCGAGCGGGCCCAGGCGTCACGAACCCAGACGATGAAGACGATCATCGATGCCGCCGCGAGAATGGTGGGACTGGTCAAGTGATCACAACGAGGCCTGGCGCCCCGGCGCCGGGAACTCTTGGGAGGAACACGATGGCAAATAGTGAGATCAAAGAGGCGCTGCGCAACGCAGCCAACACCGTCACCAAGTACCTGCGCAATGCCGCCGTGCTCGAGGTGGAGACCAAGCTCAAGGAGGTCGGGGCAACCGGTGATCCCACACTCGCCGCGTCGACCGCGATCTCGCTCGATGGGGACAATACGTCGGTGATCCCCGGGGTCAAGAACGAGGCCGGCAAGTGGGAGATCGACACCACCCTCTACGATCTCCATGTGCAGAACGTAAAGTCGGCCATCGAGTATCGCCGCCAGATGATGGACGCGATGCTCGGCCTGTTCCGCTAGCCGCTGGCCGCTGGCCGCTGACCGTTGGCCGCCCGGGGTGAGACCCTCGCAGGGTCGAAGATTCCGTCGAAACGACCCGTGCCTATATACGATGTACAACGAATGCACGGGCGAGGGGGCGGGCTCGTGAGCCCATGCGAGGGTCTCACCCCGGGCGGCCAGAGGAGTACACCATGAAGCTCGCCAAGGAGTACAATACCCTGCTCAAGCAACGGCTTCACCACTACGCCGCGTGGAGCCCGATCACCGATCGCTACGAGGTCGGTGACTTCGGAGCCTTTCGCGGCGGCGTGTTCCAAAAGCTGGGCAACATCCGCGAGTTTGGCGTAGATCCCAAGCCGAGGATAGGAGCCTCGACCGTCAAGTTCTCCTTGACCTCGTCGGGCGCGGTGATGGTGCGGACCCAGGCCGGCGCCCAAGTCGACGTGTTCCCCGCTCAGCCGGTCGAGGCACAACTGTCGATCCAGTTCAGCGGGCAACGCTGCACCTACATTCGCACCAACGCGCTCGAGGTGACGGAGATGCCCAACGTCGACGCGGCCGCGTATCAGCTGCGCGGCCACAAGGATCCCCACGGGCGCCGGTGGAAGCTGGGCTGGCGGATCGTGCGAAAGGTGTACGTGGCCGACAACCCGGTGATCCTCGCGTCGGCCGAGCGAAACGTGAGCTTTAGCCTGACCGGCCAGGCCGACGCCCTCAAGCAGCTCGAGGTGGGCAACGCCTCGGCGGCGATCGACGTGTCCTCGTCGGCCTCGGATGCGCTGCGGATCGTCGGAGGGCGTGGCCCGGTCGCGCTGGATCTGTTCAAGGTGCGCGTGACCGGCCGCGCAGCGCTCGACGCCTTCGACCAACAAGGCGGGGGCGGGGGCGGGGGCGAACGCGAGAGCGAGATCACGGCTAGAGAACAGAGCGAGCCCGAGTTCGACTACGACTGGCAAGACGAGCCGGATGATGATCCCGAGGAGCTGTTCGCGTAGCGACTCGGGTGGGTGTTCCTGTCCCTTCGCGGGTTGCCAAAAGACCGCCTCCGTGCGCTCGGGCTGGCCCGGGCACGCGGAGGCGGTCGCCCTTTTTCAGGGACTTTGGGGACTTCGATGCGATCTGCGAGGATGATGATGCTGATGAGGGGCGATCGCGACCGAGGTTAACTGGGATGCGCCTTGGTCTGCATCAACGCTCGGTGCTCTACGGTCCCCGGCCCGCGCACTTCGGCCTCTCTCGTATCGGCCGACTCCACCGGGTCCACCACCGCGCCATCCTTGCTGACCGTCGGCTCGCCCATCGCGGTGATCTCGAGCGGCGAGATGCGATCGATGCACCACTGGGCGCCCTCCACCTTCCAGTCGAGCCGGTAGGCCACCCCGAGGACCTGGGGCATGTCCATGGTCCAGACGCATAGATAGGCGGAGAAGTTCAGGTCGAGCACGAATGTGTGGAGTGGATCTCCATGCTCGCCGTCACCGCCACCAAAGAACAACGGCATGCTGTGCTGGGGCCGCCACTTTGCCCGAACGGTTCGTGCGCTTCCCCGTTCGAGCGCCGGGCCAACCGTTGTCTCGTGTCCGTCGACCAACGGCGGCACCCTTGCATCGGGCGCCTCCGGCATCGGATAGGTCAGCGAGGCGCGCACCGACTCATCGAAGACATACGTCTGCCCTCGCCGAAGTACGGACGGCACGAGCACCGACTCGGCCGTCGCGCCACTCTTGTAGATCCCCAGGCACTCCGCCCCCCCGTCCTTTCCTCCTCGTACGGTCTGGATCCAGCCAACCCGAACCCGGTCGAGAAACAGCCGACCGTTCGGGCCACCGCTCAGCAGTTCGACCGAGGCAGCGAGCTGTGCTCCGCCCTTCCCGCCACGCAGCGTCAGCACACGCGATGGCCGGTGACCGAGCAAGAAGTCGTCGCTTGCGAAACGTAGGGTCTCCAGCGTGTCCCGTGGCTCGAACTGCGCCTCGATCTCGGATTCATCGGTGACCTTGGTGACCCCCACCAACACTACGGGCAGCGTCTTGGAAAAGAGGTTGGACTCTAGTAGCTGCTGGCGAACATCGATCTGGGCGGTCACGAAGTAGGAACCGATCGCATCAACCGAGATGGTGGTGCTCGCCCCCGAGGTCGAGCCGAGCGAGAGTCCCGGACCTTCGACACCATCGGCCAGATCACGAACGGATATCCACAAGATCGGCACGTCGCTCGGCCGAACTTCGGCGGTCAAGGTCAGGTCGGGGAACGTTCCGCCGAACATCACCAGGCTCTTGCCGTTGTCGGTGGCAAACTTCAAAGGTGCGCTGTCGGTCAGCTCGAGCGCGGCATGGGCCGAGTTCGCGGGCGACGACGGCGTCGCGGGGATCTGCGCCGAGATCCGGTCGAACGACACCACGGTCAGCTGGAACACCGCGGTGAGCCGCCCGTTGTCGACCGTCACCGAGAGGGTCGATGCACCGACCTGGTGGTCGACCGACCGGCCTCGCACCGTCACCCGACGGGACTCCTTCCCCGCGATGATCTGCAGCCCTCCGGTCGCCCTCCAGCAAAGGTAGTTGACCTTGCTGTCGGGCCGAGCCTCGAAGACGATCTCCCCGTGGAGCGGCACGTAGGGACTGGGCGGACCTCCATCCGCAGCTAAGAATTCGATGCTCGAGGCGTTCATCACGGCGGTGAGCCACCACGGGTGGCGGGTATGAGACGCGCGGGGGGGCGGGATGTGAACCGACGCTCGAGCACATCCCAGTCGGTGGTATCGCCCGTGAGCATTGGCGCCATGCTCCGCCGCACCCGGTCTTCTCGTAACCGCGCCACCAGCGAACCGATCTGCGAGCGTCGCTGTTGGATGCTCGTTTCCCCGGCTGGCCGCGTCCACGTACTCTGTAGTGATCTCGATCTCGAGATTGTTCACATCTCGGCGCATGATCTGATCGACCAGCGCGTTGGTCAGCCACGAGTGCCCTTGGCCCAACGTATGTATCCGTGCTGTCGCCTCGGGCGAAAAGCGCGGACCAGTGGCGGCAGTGTGTCGCTCGAACAGTTCCCCCACCCCCGATGAAGTGTGCCGCTTGCCCTAGCCACCGAACCAACCTTGGGAACTGCCCAGCAGACTACCACGACCACTTGCCTACCGTGGTGCTCGACCCACCTCGTGGTCAAGCGCTCCTCTCAACTGGGGCCCCAACGCAAGTTGAAGATCACCTGCCAACTCCGTCGAGCCCTCGTCGGCCAAGGATATCGATCTCGTTGGTCTTGGTCTTGGTCTCGCCCTGAAGGCGCAACGCACCGGATAGTTAGCATATCCTGGACGAGTGTGAGCCACCATACTAGCAACGTGGCACAAGCGTTGACAAAGGCAAAGGGAGCATGAAGCTACTCCCCCCATAAGGGTGGTGGGAGAAGAAGATTTTTTATATTAACGTTCTCAACATCAACGAGAACGCTAGAGGTTGTCATTAACGGTTTTGAGAGA
This sequence comes from Myxococcota bacterium, assembly GCA_039194325.1. Classification (GTDB taxonomy): domain Bacteria; phylum Myxococcota_A; class Polyangia; order Nannocystales; family Nannocystaceae; genus Paraliomyxa. Next base: position 24,219 of record JBCCWC010000024.1, on the reverse strand, counting down.
CGAAGTGTCAATCGACAAAAAGAGCAAAAAGAGCGTGGCAACGGAAAAAAGTAAAGGAAAAGACGATGCTGAATAAGATCCAGGAGGCACAAGTATGGCAACTCCACGCCCACTTGCTGGTAGACATACATACAAATACATACAAAGAAAACAATTGGGAATTATACTATGAAAACCATGCCAACGCAGAGAATAGATCGTGTTATTATAGGCACATAGCGGGCCTATTCGGCATTGAACAAGTAATGATACCCAAGTACGCCTTAACGATAATACAAGAAATGGAGCAAGATCTAAAAGAAATAAAAGGACTGGAAAATTCAGAGCTTGAGATAATATTAGCAGATCCAGAGATGGCATTTTTCTTGAACAACATCTTGAGCACAGATCCGATCGTCGGCAATCTAGTTCTTACGAAGGAAGAAGTAGAAACGATCGATCAAGAAGTTATGGTTCAGATATCCGGCTTATCGGCCCAGGCACGAAGGATAGCGTCTCCGATGACAAATCAGGGGGGTGCAGAAGTAGACGTTACGATAAAACGGGAGAAGTTAGAGCCGGTGAAAGGGACCCAATATATGAGGAGGGCTGGTTACGACAAGGAGAAGGTGAAATTGGAGGAACAACAGCCGAGAAAGCAAAAAATCAGGCAGGGCACCCTATATTGGATGTACGTAATTGCATATTTCAATCGAAAGATCGCGCTAGCAGCGGAGTTGTACACAAGAGAAGGCGGAGTAAAGTCATCAAGGTTATTCGAGGTGGCATTGTCGTGTATGTACCCAAGATTGCGGACGCTACCGGGCGAATCAGATCTATTGAACGAAATAGACGCGTTTAAGGAAATTAAGAAATACAGGAGCGAGGAGGGGCAATGGATCAGAGACGAATATAGCACAGAACCCCAGAGGAAAGAAGTGACTGGTAAGCTTAAAGAATGTGATAGCCTTTTGAAGGACCCAACGACCGCAACAGTAAATACTTTGGACCAAATAAGGAAACTGGTGCATATTCCATTTTCAGTAACATTCCACAGGAAGAGGCAGCCTGCGACCGAAGGCCACCTAGATCCGGTGCTTGCACTTGACGCCGGTGCGCATTATAAGAATCCGACGGATAGATCTACGCTAGGAGGGATACGTAAGGAATACGACCTTCCGAACCGGTGTGATATCTCAGGAACAACGACCGACGCAGTCGGGTACAGTTTAGTTTGTTACAGACAAGAAGATGGCGAACACGTAAAAAGGGAGCATACCAGAACGTACCACGTTTTGTCCTGCATTACAACAATGTGTTTATCCGGCCATCATTCATTAGATGAAATGGCAATTGCGCTTACTTTAGCAGATCGAAAAAACGAACAAACTAAATACAATCTCGCGAACCCAACGACAATCGTAGAAGTCATAGGGAACGTACGAGGACTAGCTGAAGTCAAACTAGGCGACGTAAAGAAAAAATACTACAAGAATAAGATGATAGGGATACTACCGAAGCTGAAGAATGTAACGATCGAAGCAACGGATGAAACATGGGTAGAGAGGGCATGGAAGGCGGAGCCGGTATTGAAGCTCCATAAACCTGACTGACCGACCACCGACAGCAGGCGGTGGGTTCAGCCGGCGACAGAAGTCGCCTAAACTGAAGGAGTCGCGAGACGCAGGCGTCGTAGATCGCATCACCACTCGGTGACCCGAAAGTCCTTGTCGTCTGGCTTCAAGTCCTGTTCCTCGATACACGTCTTCAGCATTTCCTCCGTCACGTTACCGCTCGTTGAGACGAAATCCCCCCCGTGCCAAGAAAAGCTTACCCCAGAACGTCCTGCGAAGGGTGCGCGCTGCCTTCCCCTTGATGGCCTGCATCACGCGACTCAGTGCCATCGTCGGCGGCACGCTCAGCAGTAGGTGTACATGGTCCGGTCGAACATGTATCTTCACGAACTCGATGTCGTGCGTCCGGCAAATCTCTCGGGTCAGTTCCCTTACTCGGAGGCCAATCTCCCCACGGAGCACCAGCTTACGGTACTTAGTGATGAACACCAAGTGGTAGTGGCATCGGTACACTGTATAGGACCTTGCGGCATCTTCGCCTACAACAACGTACCGCAAGCCTTCTGAAGGCTCCGCCTGAAGGCGTGGGTTTTCACCCATCCCCGAGGGGGGACTATAATGTCATCGACGGTTTTTCCACGAAGACTACTGAGTGGGGTGGACGGATGAAGTTAGTCTGGCTGTCGGGATTCCGGGTGGATCGTATTAGGTTGCGGTTGTACGTAGAGGCCGGCGTATCATCCATGTTCGCCTCCGGTGATCGGGCGCGGTCGCAGTAGCCAAGGAATTGACACATAACCTGAGAATTGACCGGTGCGTAGAAAGCGCTTGTCACCTCAAGGGCGATGACTTCGATGATGCCGAGTAGGACGTGCGAAGAATACCGCTGATCTTCACCATCGGTCCGAGGCTTGATAAGGTCATCCAGCAGATGAGCCTCTTCCACCACGGGCTCCCCGAGCAAGGCCAGGCACATGAGGTCCGGCCTCAGGCCTCGCACGTGAGGCTCCACCATCGACCGCAGCCGCGCGTTGTCGATGCTCGCGTAGTAGCCCTTGACAATGCTCTTAAACACGAACTGGTCCGGCTCGCAGCGCCGCCTGCAGCTGCAGCTTGCGTTCGGCCCAGCGCCACCGCAGGTCCCACACACATTCGTTGTCGTGGTGACGCCTGTGCGCTCGGCACAACCAGGTGTGGGCCACGTTGAGCGTGCAGTCACCGGCGCTCATCTCCATCAGTGGCTCGCGAGCCTCAGCTCCATCAGTCCGAACCGCCATCATTGAGGTATAGGAGAGCGTGGATGCGAGAGGCGAGCTCCACGGTACGGAGCCCCCCCGACGGCGCCCGCGGCTCACCAGTCGTCGTCGTCATCGAAATCGATGAAGTGAGCCCACCGCTGTCCCCCACCACCGCTCCCCTCGCCCTCCGTGCCCACCGGCTCTTGCGCGGGCTCGCCCTGCGACGGGTCGCTGGCGCCAACACTAAAGTCCACCAACGCCTCCACTTCGGGCGCGACAGCCCCCTCAGCAACGCTCGGGGTCTCCGTCTCGATAGATCCCTCGCCACCGAGCCCCCCGTCCATCGCGTGGAGTTGCCCCGCCCAGCCATCCAACACCACCTGGATATTGGAAAGCTCGCCCTTGATCGCTCCGAGCGCCCGCGCATCGTCTCCTAAGCTCTGCTCCAAGATCCCTTGCACCGACGAGATCGCCGTGCTCACGTACTCCTGAAGGCTAGCGGTCGCATCCCCGATCTTCGCCAGCGCCTGCGTGCGCTGTGGGATCGGAGGTTGGTGCTCGGCAAAGGGTCGGTAAAAGGCGAACGCCCGACGGACGGCGACAAGCCGGTGGTCGAGTTCTTGGCGAGAGGGCAGGCCATTGTTGACGGCCCGCTCGCCCTCCCCCCAGATCGAGTTCAGGGGTGCATCCACCTGCTGATCCAGCATCGAGGACAGCGCATCGAGCCGCGAGTGCGTATCTTGAAAATCGGTCATGGGTTGTGTCCACGAGCGACGCTATGCGATCACCGCTGCCGATTCCGCCCCCCTCTAAGGGGGGCAACGGCGGCGCCCCCACGCGACCGAAGTCATCGTGTTGCTCATAAAGCCGGCACGCACGCTCGAGCATTCGGTCGATCGTGGCCGCCGCCACTCTCACCTCGCCCAGGCGCACATGGTCCCCCAAGAAGTCGAACCCCCGCGAGGTCCTCCCAGTGAAGGTCTTATCCGGGTGATGTGTCACCTTCAGGTCGGCCAGCACCCGGTTGCAGCCGCGGGTCGCTCGTCGAAGCTCCCACCGCGTGGGTGCCAGCACCCCCCAGTCGTCCATGAACCTGCGGTAGAACAGCCCGGTGGCGTCCATCGCCGCATCGAGCGGCGACAGCTACACGGCCCCAACGAGGGGTGACAGCGCGCACCCCAGCGAGATCCCCCGCGTCACCCGCCGGTACGCCCCCCCATCGTCCACCACGTGGCCGAGCCATTGCCGCAGCAGGTGCCGCACTCGCAGGTCCCGCCCCCGTGGCTCGAGCATCGCCAGCAGCCGCCCGTGGCCGATGGTCGAGATCGCGGACAAAGACCGCGCGCTGACCCTCGCGCTACCCCTCGGCGACCAGCCGCGCTGTACGAGTGGCGAGAGTCATTAGGCTGAGGCGCCCCTTCGTGGTGGTCATTGCCGATCCCGGTCCAGGAGCGTGTCGAGGTGTTCGACGATCAGCTCCAGCTTCTTGCGGGTGATCTGGATCTGTGCGCGCAGCCAGTCCTCGCGCGCCGCGAGGGTCGGTCCGAGGCGGAGCTCGCTGGCGACCCGGGTGATGAGCGAGCCGCCGAGGGCCAGGCGCAGCACGCAGCGCTCGCGATCGGTGTTGTCGGTCAGCAAGACCGGCTGGCCGATGTGGAGCTCGCGGGCGAGGACGGCTTTTTGCGGCTCGTCGAGCTCGGGGAGCAGGCCCGTGAGATCGCGGTTGAGCCAGTGAAAGATGCGAACGAGCTGGGCCTTGGCCAAGGGAGGACCTTGGGGATCGCGGCGGACGAAGAAGGGAAACACGGTCGTCTTCGACTCGAGGAGGCGATGGATGTCCGGATCGAGCACGGGCTCGACGGGAAACAGCGAAACGTGGGGCGAGGCACCGAGCAGCTTGGGGACTTCGGCCTCCCAGGTGCGCAAGATCGCGAGGCGGCTGTCGGCTTCGGTCTTGTAGTACGCCTCGATCTGCGCAAGGGCGGCACCCCAGCGCAAGACGAGGCCGAGGTTGGGGGCGGCGGGGAGCGAGGCGCGAAGCTCGATCCAGTCTCGGGGGAGCTCGGGGGCGCACGAGAAGTCCGACAGCCCCGGGGACAGGGCCGTGATACCGGTGCGCTCGGGCCACAGCTCGGGCGGCACGAAGAGCGCGCCCGAGAAGGGCAGCCCACCGTAGAATTTCGAACCGGTGAATTCCACGAGATAACCCTCGGCGATCGCCTCGTTGAGCCCGCGGCGGCTGAGGCGACCCTGGGCCGCGTCGATCATCACGGTGATCCGCTCGCCGAAGCGCTCGCGGAGGGTCGCCACGCACTCGAGGCTGGGCGCGTGCGCGCCGGTCTTGGAGTGGGCGACGACATGGAGCATGACCCGAGCGTCGTCGGCGAGGGCCTCCTCGACCTGCCGCACCGCGACCGCGTCCATGACCTCGGGCTCTCGCATGACGCCCTCGGCGGTGCGCAGAGCGATGGTTCGAATGCGAACGGAGGCGCTGAGCTCGGCGTCGATGGGCTCGCCGACGACGCGCTCACCCCCCGCGGGGACCGAGGGGTCAAAGTAGCGCCCCGCAGCGGCGTCGATCGTGCCCCCGCCGACCTCGCTGGGTCCCGCAATGATGTTGACGATCGGCGCGCTCGAGGAGGCACGGGCGAGCGCGAGGGCGAGAAACTCGGCGTCGGTGCCTGATGGACAAAAGGCGACGCGGACTCGGCTCGGCTCGAGCCGGAGTTCGTGCAGGAGCCACGCGCGCGACTCCTCGAGCAGCGCCTCGGCCTCGGCGTCGACGGCCTCTTGCCCGCCGGCGCGGGCGGCGATGCGGAGTCGCTCAAGGTAGCGACGCGCGCCGCGGAGGCCGAGCTCGGTCGGCGAGGACGCGGTGCAGCTGCCGAAGGCGATGGCGTCGCGGAGCCGCGGCGCGCAGCCGTACTTGTTCAGCCCGCTTTGGGGGTGGACCCAAATGCGCCCGTCGCCACCGCTGACGAGCAGAGACTCGAGAGAATGGTTGAGTACGCAGTCAGCGCGGTCTCGTGGTACGTATGGGGAGCGCAAGACCCCAACCTTACCATCCTCGAGAGCTCCCGCGATACGCCCGTCCGCCCCCCCACACGGGTGGTCTCACCGACCTTCGGAAATCGACATACTGCTACGCCGCGTCGAACTCTTACCGAGTGACACTCACACGGCAACACAAGATTTTACCGGGACCTGGTTCTTGGTCCATGTCAACCCCCACATAGAGGGGGCGAAAACGAAGAGCATCGCTGGTATAGCTCATGTATCGTCGAATTGCATCGATCGACTGGGGCTACGCACTGTGGATGCTCGCTCGATGACTTCACCGTGGACAACGGCGCAACGGGTGTGCGCTGAGGCCCACATCACCGAGGCCATCCTCCGGACCTCGGCGATGATCGACCCGAAAGCACCGCGGTGATGATCGGTGTGAGAGGCAGCGTTGTATTGGCCCACAGGGCACACGGAACACACGGGGCACACGGGGCACACGGGCACACCGTCCGACCCAACGGAGGTGGGAGACCGGCTACGGGCTGACAACAAGGGTCGAGTCTTCGAGCCGAATGCCGAATTCGACCCGACTTCCTCGCTGGCTTCGAAGGCGCGGTGAAGGGGGGAGGTCTAGAGGATGAACACCGCCGCACACGACGATCAGTCCAATAACCCATTTGTAGGATTGCGCGCCTTTGGAGAGGACGAGGGTGATCTCTTCTTCGGACGCGACGACCAAGTCGTTCAGCTGCTCGACCGACTGGGGAACACGCACTTCCTGGCCGTGGTGGGCGCCTCGGGGAGCGGAAAGTCCTCGCTAATACGAGCGGGCCTCATCCCCAATCTCCACCGGGGATCCATGACGAAGGCGGGGACCAGATGGCGCGTCGCGGTGACTTTCCCCGGCGACGATCCCATCGGCAACCTCGCAAAGAATCTCAGCAAGCCGGAGGTTCTGCTCCGCGCCGGCTCGGATGCCGAGATGAACCTGAGCTCTCTCGAGGCGATGCTACGACGCAGCAGCGCTGGGCTGACGACCTACTATCAGGCCCGTGGCCGGCCGGACAATGAGAACCTGCTAGTCGTCGTCGATCAGTTCGACGAGCTGTTCCGGTACCGCCAAACGGGTGAGACCGAGGATCGTCGTCGCGAGGACGAGACCATCGCCTTCACCCAACTTCTGCTCGAGGCTGCCGCCCAGCGAGATTGCCCGATCTACATCCTCTTGACGGTGCGGTCGGACTTCATCGGTCAGTGCGCGGAGATCCCCGGCCTGGCTGAAGCCATCAACGATGGCCAGTACCTCGTCCCACGGATGGCACGCGACGACTACCGTGAGGCGATCGCTGGCCCCGTCAAGATCCGCGGAGGAACAATTGCGCCGCGTCTGGTCGAGCAATTGCTCGACCAGATCGGCACGAGTCAAGATCAACTCCCGGTGCTTCAGCATGCCCTCATGCGCACCTGGGAGTACTGGTCCGAGAACCGCCACAGCCCCGATGAGCAGATCAACACGCGTCACTACGACGCGGTCGGTGCGATGGCGGGTGCGCTAGATCGCCACGCGGACGAGACGTACAACGAGTTGCCCAACGAACGCACCATGGAGATCTGCCGGTCGGTCTTCCGCATGATCACAGACGGCGCCAAGGGGACTCGCCGGCCGCAGACCCTGCGAGCCATCGTCGCTGCCGCAGGCCGTGAGGAGGACGAGGACGAGGACGACACCAAGGAAAAAGTGATCCACGTCGTGAAGGTCTTCTGTAAGGCTGACCGCAGCTTCCTCCGCACGGCCAACGAAACAATCACCGACGATACGATCGTCGATATCTCGCACGAGCACCTCATGCGAGCCTGGAAGAGGCTGGTCCAGTGGATAGAAGAGGAGATTGAAGACGCCCGCATGTATCAGGACCTGCATAAACAGTACATGGGCTTGGGTGAGGAGCTCGAGAACCACTTGGCAGACCCGAAGCTACAGACCGCCCTCGACTGGAAAGAGAGCTCACGTCCTACCCGAGCCTGGGCGCAGCGCTATAACCCAGCATTCGACCTGGTGGAAGAGTTCCTCGAGGCGAGCAAGAATGACCGCGACGACAAGAACACAGCCGAGCAGAGGAAGCGCAACCGGGTATTACTCATGTGGAAGGTCGTGGCGGGGGTCGCTGCCATGGCGCTGGCGGCCTTCATCATCCTCATATTGTGGGGGTGGAACGCAAGCCAGAGCGCCGTGGCCGCAATGAACTCGGCCACGGAGGCCAGCGAGAAGGCCGAGGCCGCCAAGAAAGAGGCCGCGGATGCTGAAGAGGTCGCTGCCTATGCGAAGAACAAGGCTCGCGAGGCAAGTGAGGAAGCGGAGCTGAAGCGACGAACTGCTGACAAAGCCAAGAAGGCCGCTGACCAGGCCGAGGCTGACGCAGCCCTGGCCCAAAAAAGGGCCAACGCTGCGCAGAACGAGGCGGCCACGGCTCAACAAGAATCCGAGAAGTACGCCAGGCGACAAGCAAGAGCGCTCGCTCGAGTCAAGAACACCGAGCGCGATCTAAAACAGGCCCAAGGTAAGCAAATGAAGCTGATCGCTGAGATGAAGATATCTGCGAGCCAGATCGAATGTCACAACTACATCTCCGGGATCGTCGATCATCGCACTGAACTCACGCGAATGGTGCGTGAGGCGCTGCAGGTAGCGCGCGCGGCTCCCCTTGTCGCGCGTCGGGATCGCCAACTCGGTGCGGCTCTGGTTCTCGAAGCCCACAAAACTGTCCGAGGGCTCGCCGACGAGGACACTGAGCTCCACGAGACCGAGGGCAACAATGCCTGCAAAGCAGTCAATGAAGAGCTGCAGAAGGTCGGAGAGGGGATCGCCCTCCCGGCCGAGGACTGGAGGGCGATGACCCCCGAAGACGAAGCCGCCCTCAGCTTGGCCCTCAGCGAGGTCTGGCGAGATTTCGACGGCACCTCTGGAGAGAACCACTCCTTCTCAGGCGTCCCTGTTCGTGCCCTCGCTATCGACTCGTCTCGACCCAACCGAGCCGAGGTCTTCTACGGCCTGGGTAACGGCGATGTCATCTCAAGGCCTACCGGCCTGACCAAGGAGGCCACGCCCGAGGACAAGCGCTACGACAGCGGGTGCGACTCCGTCCGCAGCCTCACCCTGTCATCGAACGAGGACGGACGGCTGCTCGTCGTCGGCTGCTTCAGCTGGGAGGTCTGGGTGCAGCCCATCGACACCGAGGATTCGAAGCGGGACGACAAGACGCTGGCGCTCGACGCTGGCGCGAGCATCACGTCCTTGGCGGTCGGCCACCGCCGCGACCAGGTGCTCTACGCGACCGCAGGAGGGGAGGTTGGCCTCATCGATCTTTCGGGTCCCCGCGAAGGCTGGGCCGGCGCCGACATACCGGGCGTCAAACTCGACGGCGTCGACAAGAGCACCATGGCGTTCCTCACCACGAATCGGGATGGTCGCATCTTGGCGATCGCTTCGCACGACACGAAGGGGCTGCAGATCGCCCGCTACTCCCACAAGTCCGGCGCTTGGGTCAAGACCAACGAGCGGGCGACAGGGGACAAGGAGGCCAGCGCATTCGCCATGGACCCAGCCGGAACCCGCGTGGCGGTGGGGCTCGCCAGCGGAGATGTGTTCGTCTGGGGGTTGGGGGCCAAGGCAGGAGAACGTCGAAAGACGACCCCTCGAGCGCGCGTGATGGCGCTGGCCTTCGACGGTCACGGTCAGGTCGCGGCGGCCGGAGCGGACGGACAGGTCTACGTGTGGACACACTGCGATTGGGACGCGAAGGCAGATCGTTGTGGGAAGTCGCAATTCAATAATCCCGCGCGACCACCACTCGAGTTCGAACATGATGGCGGCGCCTGGGCTCTGGGATTCGGCCCCGCACAGTCGACCATTCACCTCTACTCGGGTGACGACAAGGGCAAATGCTACATCTGGTCCATCGACTCTGAGGACATCTACGAACGCCTGTGCGCTCAGATCGAGGACCCGCTCGACGAGCCGACCTGGCGCTCACGCTTTGCGCTCAACGCCGCCCGATTCGACGAGGATGGCCGCACTTGGCGACCTCACTGCCCTCGCGGAGGTCACCCCTAGTGTCTCGCCACCGAGATCTTCCGGCCCTCGCATGGGTCGCCACATGGTTATCGCTCCTGCTCGTCACGCGGCTGGCCCATGCTAGCAAGCAGGAGGATCACAAGAGGAACTTCGAGACTTGCTACCTCGACGCCGAAACAGCCTACGAAAAGGGGGCCTACTCCGAGGCAAGGGAGCATCTCTACACGGACAGGTGTGCAAGCTACTCGAAGCTCGAGGCCGTCGAAGCTCGCTACCTGTTGATGGTTCGGACCGACATCGCCCTCAACGACCGCCGAGCGGCCAAGCGACACGCGGCCAAGCTGCTTCGCAGCGGCCATGACGAGGCCCCCGACCCAACCCGTGAGCCCGAACTCGCGGCGGTCATCGCCGAGGGTCGAGCCGAGTTGGCGGCAACCCAGACCTCGAGTGTGTCCCGCGTCGCCGAGGACATTCGCCTGGTCCCTGCGACAATCTATGTCGTCAGCGCTCAACAGATCCGAGACCGGGGCTACGTCGACCTCGAAGCGGTGCTCCGCGACGTACCGGGCATCGACTTTTCACGCGGCAACGGAGTCAGCTACTCGAACCTCTACATGCGGGGCCTGCGGACCGACAGCTCGGATCGGATCCTCTTTCTCATCGACGGTATCGAACAAAACGAGCTCCACACCAACGTGGCGTATATCTCACGTCAGTTCTCTTTGTCGGAGATCGAGCGGGTCGAGGTCGTCTACGGCCCGGCGTCAACGCTCTATGGCGCCAACGCCTACGCCGGAGTGATCAACGTCGTGACCCGTGACGGGAGCAAGCTTCTGCGGGAGCACGAGGTCTTCGGACTCCGAATGGACGCTGGCTTCGGAGGGGGGACCCGCCAAATGAACTCGCGGGTGATCGACGGACAGATGGTCCTCAGCGACAAGAAGAGGCGGTTCATGTTCAGCGTCGCGGGTCGTTTTTACGCCGGTCAGGAGCAAGACCTGTCGGAGTTCTCGACCTGGGACTTCGAATCGTCGAGGTATGACGCCGAGAACCAGGAGCATTTCTACGGCGAGCTCTATGACCTTCCCGAAGGCGAGACCCCTGGCTCATGGACCCAGAGTAGTGACCAGGATGGGAAATACCGCCTGACGGACGCGAAGCAAGAGGAGTTGCGCCTCGCAGATCTCGCCAATTTCGAGGCCGAAGACTACCGCGATCTCTCGCGCGACTGGTCACTCCGGACGAAGCTCCAGCTCGGGCGCCGGTTTGAGGTCGGTGCCTCGGGCTGGTCTCGATTGGAGGGGCACTCGGGATGGCTTCGAGAGACCGCGGCACCGAGCATCACCGGACGCCGGTGGAACCCGAGCGGAACGCTGTGGCATCCCCGAATGTGGGCGGTGCATGCACGCTACAGCGACCGAGTCACTCCGACGGTCTCACTGACGCTCTTCGCACGCTACACCACACATGACCTCGGTCCGCGCACTCGCTGGTACACCCATAGGAGGCCCAACCCAAGGAGCTTGGTCGATGACCCTGCCCTCGTCCATGCGGAATCTCTTTACACTCACGCGACTCGCTATCGGAACTCGTCGATGCTTCGCAGCGAGATGTTCGCTAGCTATCGGCCCAACTCGTGGGTGTCGATCGTCGGCGGCGGCGACCTCCGCTACGGAAGGGTCCAGGGCAACTACCGCAACCCGGATACCATCCAGACCGATGACGAGGGCAATGCAGCCGTCGGGCAAGACAGTCAGATCGGCGACCAGCGACTGTTGTGGGCACTTGGCGCGTTCGCCACACTCTCCGTCAACCCCATCAAGCAACTGACCATCAGCGGCGGGCTTCGGTACGACTACGGCAGGAGCGACGGCTATGTAATCTATCAAGGTCGCGGGGTCCTCGAGAAAATCGCAGGGGTCTTCAGCCCTCGCGCGGCCATCGTCTTTGCAACCAAGAAACAGCGCCTAATCGCCAAGCTCTTCTACTCCCGGGCATTCTTCAACCCCACGAATTGGCAGCGCTACAGCAGCTCATCGACCCGTGATCCAAGCCCCTACCTCGATTTCGAGACAGCGAACAACGTCGAAGCCTCGGTCCAGGGCACGATCGGCGAAGACCCGACGGCCGCTCACCGCGTTCTGCTAGGGGGCTCGTTGTACGGGACATTCTACGAGGACATACACCAGCTCCGCACAGTCGACGGCGAGACCACTTTCTTGGACCACGACACGCGCGTGTTGGGGAACCAGAGCACACTAGAATACCGCTACAAGGGGGGGCTCGGCGTCTTCGCCAGCTACTCCTACACCTTCGCCAGGACACGCGCCGCGAGGCACTCCGGCGAGGACAACACCGGTACGTGGGACCCGACTACCCATATCGCGCCGCACAAAGGGACCGTGGGTGTCAGGATCCAGCCCTTGCAACTCATGAAGGACAATGGGTCACATCGAATCAAACGATCCAACATCGTCCTCAGCTTGCGCACGAACATCGTCGGGAGGCGAAATGGATTTTGCGCCCGGCTGGAGGGCGAAGGGGCCGAGAACTCCTGGGAAGAGCTCCCGCAGGACGAGATTGACCGTTGCCGATCTTACACCACGATCAACGGTGCATTGACCTATAGCTACAACACGAGCTACGGAGTCTGGTGGGTTCAGGTCAGCGGCCTCAACCTGCTGAACTACCAGTACTCTGATCCTGGCGTCCGGGAGGCCGCGATCTACGCGCCCGCCCATCCACAACCCGGAATCTCGGGGTTCGGCCGCATCGGCTTCGAGTTCTAGCAGAGACCATAATGAACGACTCGCACTCGAGCCAACCTCGACTCTCGCCGATCCCCCCGGCCAAGCAGCACGCGTTGGTCTCACCGATCCCAAAGCCGGCGCTGATCTGCCGACGGGCGAAGCGTTGGAGCCGAGAGCCTGATGACATGGAGTGGGCGCGGGCGGAGCGGGGTCGCATCGAGGCTGAGATCTCGAGCATCAAGCTCCCCTGCGATGGCACGGCGCTGCAGATTCGAGAAGCCCACCCCGACGACTTCCCACGAGTCAGCGCGCTCTACGATCGTTGCTTCGCTGGGAGCTCCCCCGCCGGCGGCTATCAGATCATGTGGGCGCTTCGCTGCGGCCGCGGGGAGGTCATCGAGACGGGGGAAGGCGAGCTCGTGGCGGCTCACTTGGAGACCCCGGCGGCCGACCGCGACAATAGCTCGTACAGCATCGGGGCCTGCGTCGACGCGCGCGCGAATGGCTTTCGTCTCAGCGGGGTCCTCGCCCGCTACACGGGGCTGCGCGCCTACATGGACGGCGCTCGAGTACGCCGTGGCGTCATCGCCGCCGCGAACCTCGGATCGTGTCGCGTGGTGCTCCATGAGGTCGGGGCCAACTTCGTCCGCTTTCACGAGTCCTTCGCCGACTTCAGGACCCCGCGCTTCGAGTACGCCCTCGAGCTGAGTCGCGCAGGCCTCGGCTCCCAGCGTGTCGACGGGAGCGAACTCGCGACGTGGCTCGACTCGAAGCCCGCGGGCGTCCAGCTCGTCCCTCTCGATGACTACCGCCAGCTTGCCCCCCTACTCGAACACCAAGGTCACCATGTCGTCGCCATGTGCCAGGAGCGCGCCGCGTGGGTCCTCGTTCGCCGCGTGCCCGGCTTCCACGTCCTAGGCCACAGCCGGCCCTATCTGCGAACTTGAGTATGGGCAGTCTACTCGCGGTCTTCCAGATCGAGCGAAAGGAGCTGCCGCGGGTCCTGTGGATGGGCACGGCGTCGGCGCTGCTCGGCTGCACAGTCGCGACCGCACGCGTTGGACTGAACCACGCCTTCCTCGACCACTATAGTGTCGCCGAGCTGCCCTACGCCTACGGCCTCTCGGGGGTGCTTGGGTTGCTCACGCTGTGGGGGTTCGAGCGCTCTGGCGGCCGCACCAAGTTCAGCCGGCGCATGCAGCTCCTCGTGTTCTTTTGTGCGCTGCAGACCGGTCTCGCCGCGCTCGCGTGCACCGCGGCGGGGCTATGGGCAGGCTGGGCGCTCATCGCCTACTCCTGCTTCTCGCCCCTCGTGACGCTGAGCGGGCTGGTGTTTTGGAGCATGGCTCGCGAGATGTTCACCCTCCGCGAGCAGCGACGGCTCATCGCCGTGCTCGCTGGCGGAGAGGTCATCGCGGCCATCTCCTGCTACATCGCCATCGGCGTCCTGAGCGAGCGAGGTATCACCCAGGCTCCCCACTTCGTGTTTGCCAGCGCCCTGGCCCTGGTCGGGCTCGGGCTCGTGTTCCGGGGGGCGAGTACGCGCTTCCCGCTCGAAGCAGACAAGCAGAGCAAGCGCGCCAAGGCATCCCGAGTCGTCGGCGCCAGCACATACAAGGAGCCCTACTTCTTGCAGATGGCCGGGATCAGCTTGTTGTCGATCGTCTGTCTGTTCGTCCTCGACTTCGCGTTCATGGACCAACTGACGCAGATCGAAGATAGTGGAGGCATGGGCGTCGGCGCGATGCTGGCCCTGATCTTCGGTGTGTCCAAAGGGACCGAGCTGTTCGCCAAGGTATTCCTGTCAGCGCGTGCGCTCGAGCTCATGGGGCTGCGCCTCATGTTGATGTTCCTGCCGCTGATGCTCGTCTTGATGTCGACCCTCACCTTCATCACGGGCTACGACCACACACCCGAATTTGGCGGGTTCACTACGCTGGCCTACGTGCTGCTCCTGGCCAAGTGGATGTGGGAGGTACTACGGCGGGCGTTCTTCGGCCCTCAGTTCAACCTCCTCTACCAAGCGGTCCCTGCCGAGCAGCGTCAGACCTACCAAACACGCATCGACGGCACCTTTCGTCAGGTGGCGGTCGTCATTGCGGCGGTCGTCCTCGCACCGCTACGGGACGAGGGCACGAACGGTCCCTTGGTGTTTGTCGTGCTGGCCGTGCTAGCAGCGTCCTGGGTCGTATTGACCCGCTTCGCCTGCACGACCTACAAGGATCGCTTGATCGAGGGTCTGAAGTCCTCGGCAGATCGCATCCGTCGCTTCAAAAGCGTAAGGCGCGCCGATGAAGATGATCTGTCTGATCTAGTGTCCTGGTCCACCCGCCTTCCGACCAGCTTCAGCCCGAGGGCCCCCCGGTGGGTTCGAGAGATCGCCCTCCAGCGCGTCCGCGACGCGGGGGACCTCGCGCTGCGTGGGCCACTGGCTACGCTCGCAGCAAGCAAGAGCGAGGACGCGCTCGTAGGCCAGCTCGCCAGCAAGCTGAAGGCCGAATACGACCATGTCGAGACACTGGCCCGGAACATCGACGATGTCGCCAAGATGACCAAGTCCGCGCATTCCCACGAGCGGATTCTCGGCGCCCATGCTCTGCGCTACCAGGACGCCTCGTCGCGACCGAACCTCCAGATCGCCTCGCACCGGGTCCTGGCCTCGCAAGATGAACTCCTCGAGAATCTACTGTGGGACAGCGACTCTGCCGTCTTCCGGGCGGCGATTCGCTCGGCTGCCTCGTTCAACGCCCATCGCTTCAGTCAGCGAATCTGCAGCGCGCTGGCCGACCCACACCTGGCCGACGTCGCGGTCCAAGCCCTCACGCGGCTCGGACCCACGGTCGACGTCGCGCTCGGACGTATCTTCTCCCGACCTGGACAGAGTGAAGAAATCCAGCTTCGCATCATGTCGATCTATGGCGCTCGCAAAGATGGCGAGGCCCAAAAGTGGATCCAGAACCAGCTGAACCACCCACGTACGCGTGTGCGCGAAAGCGCGATGGCAATCCTGGCCGAGATGAACATCTTGCGCGTACACGGCGATGCGGGCGCGCGACTCAAGGCCCAGGCCAAGCTCGAGGCCGATATCAAGGACCTGGCTTTCGACGTGGGGTGGCTCGTCGCCGCGCTCTGCGGGCTGCCCAAGGAAGAGTCCAGCAGCGTGGACAACACGGAGTCCAAGGACGTAGAGGCGCTGCGCAGGGCTCTGCTGGATGACCTGCGTCGCAAGCGGGCCGCGCTCTTCAATTGTCTGGTGGTGCTCTACCCCAGCCGCAAGGAGGCGATCAACTGTGCCCGGCTCAACCTCGACTCGGACATGCGAGCAGGGACCGTCAACCATGTCGACCACGCGCTCGAGGTCCTGCGACAGGTCGTCAAGAAGCCACTGCATGAGTTCGTCCTTCCCCTCGCGCAGGGGCCCAAGGACATGCTCTCGATGAACAAGCTCCGATCACACATCGTCGAGCGAGCCTCAACTCCAGACGAGTGGGCGCGCGAGATCGTGGTGTGCGAGATTCGCCGGGCTGGGTTGTGGGCCAAGGCTTGCGCGTTGAAGTTCCTCAGCGGTCGGGACAAGAGGATATCGGAGGCGATGATGCATCATCCGAGCCCGCTGCTGCGCGAACAGGCCGGGCGAGCACTCGCGGAGCGTGATCGAGGCGGTTACAATCGTTGCAGCGCTCGAATGGGACGCGCGGGCGAGGCCCTCGACCGCATGCTGTTCGAGGCCCCCTATCGAGAGGAACTCAAGCGCGAGGAGGAGACCCTCTTTGGGCTCGTGCAGAGCCTCGACGAATCCGTGCTGGGTCCGATCTTGAGCTGCGAGGAGCGATTGCGCCTGGTCCAGTCGGCAGAGCAAGTCTCACTTCCTGCAAATTCGTCGCTTGGACTGAGGGACACGGACGTGTGCATTGTCTTGAGCGGCCGGCTGATCAATCGGCCTCGGACAGGGAGCAAGGACGACCTGGGGTGCATCATCAATGAGAACGATCTGACGACCTTCGGTCTGGGCACCCGAGCTCTCTGCTCGGGCGATGAACCCGCAAGGTTGCTCAAGACTTCCGGCTATCGGGTTTGCGAGCTCGTGTGGGGCAGGCAACTGCTCAGTCGCGTTTCTTAGTTACAAACACACCGATGATCATGCGATGAGACGAGTCCTAATATTTTTCTCTTTCCTGATGACCATGCTGCTGTCTTCGGCCTCGTTCGCGGCGGACGACTTTCAATATTGGTCCCAGGGCTATGGCAAGTTCACCCCCAAGGGCGACGATTTCACTCTAGGGGTGTATGGGGAAATTCGTATGACGAAGAACGCCACCCACGTCTTTGGTGTCTTTGTCGGGCCCATTGTCAACTATAAGATCAATCCCTACCTGAACACTGGGGCCGCGTGGAAGCTCATCATGCTGGGTATCAACGGGCGGTATGAGGCGTGGCAGCGCGTCGACTTCGAGATCAACCCACAGGTGACCACGCTCCTCGATGGTCGCCTCAGCGTGCAGCTACGCAACCGGGCGGAGCTGTTCTTTCATCCGACAGATTCCGACCCGCTGACGGAGACTCGGTCGACGACCTTTCGCGTACGAAATCGACTGACCCTCGGGTGGTCGCTCGACAAGGCCGGCCCGCTCGAGAAAATTTACGTGAACAACGAGTCGTTTTGGGGCCAATACTTCCGCGACGGCAACTTCGGCTATACTGAGAACCGCGCGACGCCCTTCGGGCTCCAGCTCAGGATCAGCAGCTTCGCCAATCTCAATGTCTACTACCTCATCCAATCTATAGCCAACAGCAGCGACAGGACATGGGCCACCGGGCACTGCCTGGGCACCTTCTTGGTCTTTCAGCCACCTCGGCCCGCGACTCCTAGAGCGGCCTCAGGTCCCACAGGCGCACAGCGGAACTCGAACTGGCGACCGCGAGCTGGGTTCCGTCGGGAGAGAACGCCACGGCGCTGGTGGTCCCGTCGTGGGGGCCGATTCGAATGACGAGTTCGCTCGTCTGGGCGTCCCACAGATACGCGGCGTCTCCGCTCAACGTCACCAGGCGCTTGCCGTCCGCAGAGAAGGCCAGCGCGACGACATCGTCGTCGGTCCACCCCAGCGGATCCACCAAAGCGCCCGAGAGCGGCGCCCCGCTGTCTGCTGACCACAGCCGCGCGCTGCCATCGTTGCTGGCGGTCGCGACGCGTGTGCCACCCGGTGAGAACGCGATGGCGCGCAGTCGCTCGGTGTGTCCGCGGAGCACGACAGGCTCGCGGCTGGACCCGGGCCCGAGTTTCCATAGGCGTGCGGTGGTATCCGCGCTAGCCGTGACGAGGCGGCCGCCATCGGGGGAGAAGGCCAACGCGACGACCCAGCCCCCGTGGCCCTCAAGCGGGGCGAAGTCGTGCTCGCCGGCGAGGTCCCACAGACGCGCGCGGCTGTCCTCGCCGACCGTAGCGAGGCGCGAGCCATCGGGGGAGAAGGCCAGCGCGAGCACGTCGGCACGATGGCCCTCGAGCGGCGAGCCGAGGGGCTCGCCGGTGCTCGCACTCCACACGCGCGCGGTGTCGTCCAAGCTCGCGGTCGCGACCTGCGTGCCGTCGGGCGAGAAGGCCACGTCCCAGACCGAGCTCTCGTGACCCACGAGCTGGTGCTCGAATTCGCCAGACACGCCAGACCACAGGCGCGCGCTGTGGTCGGAGGACGCGGTTGCGATGCGCGAGCCGTCGGCAGAGAAGGCCAGCGCGACGATGGGCGCCTCGTGGCCTTGGAGGGTCGCGAGGGAGTTGCCGGACTTCGTATCCCACAGCCGCGCGTTATGGTCGAAGGACGCGGTTGCGAGCCGCGTGCCGTCGGGCGAAAACGCCAGCGCGACAACGGGCGCCTCGTGACCTCGGATGTCGATGTAGCCGGCCTTCGCGTCCCACAGTAGCGCGGTGGCGTCCTTGGATGCGGTTGCGAGCCGCGAGCTGTCGGGTGAGAACGCCAGCGCGACGACGCTGTCCACGTGGCCTTGGAGAGGCTTGGTGGATCTTCGGGGCGTCTCAACCCACGGGCACGCGGTGTGGCCGTCGGAGCCCGCGCGGTCGGGTGAGAACGCCAGCGCGACAACGGGCGCCTCGCGGCCTCGGAGGGTCGCGGAGGAGTTGCCGGACTTCGTATCCCACAGACACGCGGTGTGGTCATCGGAGCCAGTTGCAATGCGCGAGCCGTCGGGCGAGATGACGAGCGAGACGACCTTGTTCACGTGGCATTCGAGGGTCGCGAGGGAGTTGCCAGACTTGGCATCCCACAGCCGCGCGGTGGTGTCCTTGGACCCGGTTGCGAGCCACGTGCCGTCGGGCGAGAACGCCAGCGCGACGATATCGTCATCGTGGCCTTCGAGGGTCGCGAGGGAGTTCCCGGACTTCGTGTCCCACAGTCGCGCGGTGTCGTCCTTGGACCCGGTTGCGAGCCGCGTGCCATCGGCAAAGAACGCCACCGCGACGACATCGTCATCGTGGCCTCGGAGGGCCAGACGGGAATTGCCAGACTGCACGTCCCACAATAGCGCGGTGGCGTCCTTGGACGCGGTTGCGAGCCGCGTGCCGTCGGCAGAGAACGCCACCGCGACGACATCGTCATCGTGGCCTCGCAGAGTGCGGTGAGTGGTTCCAGACTTCGCGTCCCACAGCCGCACGGTGTCGTCGAAAGACGCGGTCGCGAGCCTCGAGCCGTCAGGCGAGAAGGCCAGGGCGACGACCGCCTCATCGTGGCCTTCGAGGGTCGCGAGCAGAGCGCCAGACTTCGCGTCCCACAGCCGCGCGGTGGTGTCAAAGGACGCGGTTGCGAGCCGCGTGCCGTCGGCAGAGAACGCCACCGCGACGACCCGCGTCCGGTGGCCTTCGAGGGTCGCGAGCGGAACGCCAGACCTCGCGTCCCACAGCCGCGCGCTGTTGTCGGAGGACGCAGTCGCGAGCCGCGTACCGTCGGCAGAGAACGCCACCGCGTGGAGCCCTGCCGTGTGGCCTTGGAGGGTCGCGAGGGAGCTGCGGGGCTTCGCGTCCCACAGCCGCACGGTGTGATCCTGAGACGCGGTCGCGATGCACGAGCCTTCGGCAGAGAAGGCCACCGCGTTGACCCAGCCCTCGTGGCCTCGGAGGGTCGCGAGGGGAGCGCCAGACTTCGCATCCCACAGCCTTGCGCTGTTGTCCCGGGACGCGGTCGCGACGTGCGAGCTGTCGGCAGAGAAGGCCAATCCGATGACGTCGTAGTCGTGGCCTTGGAGGGTCGCGAGGGGGGCACCAGACTTTGCGTCCCACAGCCGCGCGGTGTCGTCGTCGGAGGCGGTCGCGATGCGCGAGCCATCGGCAGAGAAGGCCACCGCGTTGACCCAGCCCTCGTGGCCTCGGAGGGTCGCGAGCAGATCGCCGGACCTCACGTCCCACAGCCGCGCGGTGCGATCCCTCGAAGCGGTTGCGACGTGCAAGCTGTCGGCAGAGAAGGCCACCGCGACGACCCGGCCCCCGTGGCCTTTGAGGGTTGCGAGGGCGGTGCCCAACTTCGCGTCCCACAGCCGCGCGGTGGCGTCCTTGGATGCGGTTGCGATGCGTGTGCCGTCGGGCGAGTAGGCCAGCCCGATGACATCGTCCTCGTGGCCTTCGAGGGTTTCGAGGGGAGCGCCAGACTTCGCGTCCCACAGGCGTACAGTGGCGTCGGAGGACGCGGTCGCGATACGCGAGCCATCGGGAGAGAAGGCCACCGCGTTGACGCCCCCCCCGTGGCCTTCGAGGGTCTTGATGGAGTTGCCGGACTTCACGTCCCACAACTGCGCGGTGCCGTCATGGGAGGCGCTTATGAGCCGTGAGCCGTCGGGAGAGAAGGCCACCGCGTTGACCCGGCCCTCGTGGCCTTCGAGGATCGTGGGGGTATTACGTGACGTCATCTCCCACAGGCCCACGGTGCCGTCGGAGAACGCGGTCGCGATGCGTGAGCCGTCAGCACAGAAGGCCACCGCGACGGCCTCTTCCTCGTGGCCACGGAGGGTCTCATGCGGGTACTCGGCGTATCGATACTCGATACGAGATGTGCAGCTCGTGATGATGACCAGCAGCAGGGCACAGATGATGTGAAGCACTCCTGCCTGCTGGGATCGGGGAGAATTCATTCGCGTGGACATGCTCAGCTCTTCAATTGCTGCTTGGGCTGCAGTATGGGCCCACTCGTTCGGCGTAGATGGAGGCCGAGACGGGCATGCCCAGCACGAGTTCGCAAGCGACCTCGAACGCAATGCCGATTGTCGCCGGCCACAGGCGCGCGGTGTGATCGTTGGACGCGGTCGCGATGCGCGTGCCGTCGGGCGAGAACGCCAGTGCGACGACCTCGCCATCGTGGCCTTCGAGGGTCGCGAGGGCGTTGCCGGACTTCGCGTCCCACAGCCGCGCGGTGTGATCGTTGGACACGGTGGTGATGTGCGAGCCATCGGGAGAAAACGCCAGCGCGTTGACCCCCCTCTCGTGGCCGAGGGTCGCGAGGGCGTTGCCGGACCTCACGTCCCATAGCCGCGCAGTGTGGTCCCCCGAAGCGGTTGCGAGCCGCGAGCCATCGGGCGAGAACGCCAGCGCGACGACATCGTCCTCGTGGCCTTCGAAGGTCATGAGCAGGGCGCCGGACTTCGCGTCCCACAGCCGCGCGCTGTTGTCGGAGGAGGCGGTTGCGAGCCGCGAGCCATCGGGCGAGAACGCCAGCGCAACGACATCGTCGTCGTGGCCCTCGAGGGTCACGAGAACGGCGCGGGACTTCACGTCCCACACGCGCGCTGTATGGTCCCCCGAAGCGGTTGCGAGCCACAAGCCGTCGGGCGAGAACGCCAGCGCGACGACCCGGCCCTCGTGGCCTTTGAGGGTCGCCGAGTGAGCGCCGGACTTCGCGTCCCACAACCGCGCGCTGTGGTCGCCGGACGCGGTTGCGAGCCACGAGTCGTCGCGAGAAAACGCGAGTGTGATGACGTTGTCCTCGTGGCCTTCGAGGGTCGCCAAGTGAGCGCCCGACTTCACGTCCCACAGCCGCGCGGTATGGTCACCAGAAGCGGTTGCGAGCCGTGAGCCGTCGGGCGAGAACGCCAGCGCGACGACCCGGCCCTCGTGGCCTTTGAGGGTCGCCAAGTGAGCGCCCGACTTCGCGTCCCACAGCTTCGCGCTGTGGTCGTCGGACGCGGTCGCGAGCCGTGAGCCGTCGGCGGAGAACGCCAGCGCGACGACGTTGTCGCGGTGGCCTTGGAGGGGGGCGAGGGCGTTGCCGAACTTCGTGTCCCACAGCCGCGCGGTTCGATCGGCGGATGCGGTTGCGATGCGCGAGACGTCGGGCGAGAAGGTCAACGCGACGACGTCGTCTTCGTGGCCTTGGAGAGTTTCGAGCAGGACACCGGACTTCGCGTCCCACAGCCGCGCCGTGTTGTCCTCGGAGGCGGTTGCGAGCCACAAGCCGTCGGGCGAGAAGGTCAGTGCGACGACGTCGTCCTCGTGGCCTTGAAGAGTTTCGAGCAAGGCGCCGGACTTCGCGTCCCACAGCCGCGCGCGGTTGTCGGAGGAGGCGGTGGCGAGCCGTGAACCGTCAGCAGAGAAGGCCAGCGCAACGACATCGTCCTCGTGACCGTGGAGAGTTTCGAGCAGGGCGCCGGACTTCGCGTCCCACAGTCGTGCCGTGTTGTCGGAGGAGGCGGTGGCGAGCCGCGAGCCCTCGGGCGAGAAGGCAAGCGCTTGGACGACGCCCCCGTGCCCTTCGAGGGGCGCCAAACGAGCGCCGAATTTCGTGTTCCACAGCCGCACCTTGTCCTTGGAGGTGGTTGAGAGCCACGAGCTATCGGGCGAGAAGGCCAGCGCGTCGACGCTGCCCCCGTGGCCCTCCAAGCCCTCGAGGGCCATGGGGGGGGCGCCGGGCTTCACGTCCCACAGCCGCACCTCGTCGTTGGAAGCGGTTGCGAGCCGCGAGCCATCGGGCGAGAAGGTCAGCGAGACGAGCGCTCCCCCGTGGCCTTCGAGGGCCACGGATTCGCCGATCAGATGCTTCATCGACAGCGCATCGAGCAGACCTCGGGTGATGGGGACCGGGGGCGGCGGGCTGAACTCGGGCCCGTGAGGCCCGATCGCCTCGATCGCCAGCACGACCGCCTCGAGGTCATACGTACCCGCATTGACCATCATCGAGGCCTGTTGGCCACGCTGCCGCCTGACAGCCTGCTCTGCCTTCTCGCGCTCCTGTTCGGCCACCTCCTTGGCCGCTCTTGCTTTGTCCTTTTGTGCGACCGCCACCGTTTCGGCGTCCTCTGCCCTGTTCTTTTCCTCGATAGCCTCCTGCTCGGCCGCTTCGGCTCTAGCCTTTTGTTCGACCGCCACCCGCTTGGCCGCTTTCGCTTTGTCTTTTTCTTCGACCGCCATCTGCTTGGCCACCTCGGCTCTGGCCCTTTGTTCGACCGCCTCCTGCCTGGCCGCCTCGGCTTTGTTCTTTTCCTCGACCGCCACCTGCTTGGCCGCCACGGCGGCGGCCTCATTTTCCTCGGCCCTGGCCCGCATGAACCACGCCCAGCTCCCCATACCGACGACGATCGTCGCGACCACCATCGCCACCGCTGCGAGCATCCTCAGCCGTAGTTGTTCCGCTTGCTCCTTGTCCCGACGCTCCTGCGACTGAGCCAGAAATTCCCGCTCTCCCTCGGTCACCTGGGCCGAGTTCTCGCTGGACCACTCGACCGCGCTCGGAAGTTGCTCCGCGCTCAGCAGCAGCGCCGACGACCGTCGGCTATTCTCCCACAGCTTGGCCTGGACCTGCAGCGGATGCAGATGCTCATCGACCCAGTCTTTATTGTTGTTGAGCACCGGCTCGACGAGCCGATCGTGGCTTAGCTCGTACCAGTTCGTCCCCGCGCGCTGCTCGGCGCGCACCAGGTAGCTGTCCAGTAGCGCCATGATCAGCGTGTTGTCCAGCCCCCCGCTGTCGCCGGGCCCGTGCCGCACCTGAGAGCGGATCCCTCCAACGATCAACGTCTCGCCGACCCAGTCGCGTATCCTCCGCTCGGTTGCCACGTCCCTCGCGACCGCGTCGACCGCTTGCGCGTAGTAGCCCGCGAGCGCCTCTGAGACGTCGGCATACTCCGCGATGTGATCGGACTCGATGCTCCGGTCGGCCTCGGGCATCGCCGCCCACAAGCGCCGACAAACCACCTGCAATTGCACGGGCTCGACATGGACCCCCTGCTCGGCGACGAAGCTCCCGTCGTCACGCTGGACCTGGACCATCGACAGATCACGGATCAGCTGGTCGACGGCGGGAAATGACCGGCCAGCGGCCACCGCGGGCCTCAGCGCCGCCTCTCGCGCGCCGGCGAGCCCGAGCAGATCGAGGCGAAATGTGTTGACCATGTGCGTCGGAACCTGCTCGCGGTAGGGCGCGAAGGCAGCCAGAAAATCATCTCGGATCACGAACAGCACCCAATAGTCGGTACCCTCGAGCGCCTTGCCGAGGGCGGTGAAGAACTCTCGCTTGGCCGCGACCGCGTGGGGGGCGACGGTCAGGATTTCTTCGAACTGATCGAAGATCAGAGCCACCGGGCGACCGCGGTGCTTCTTGCGCCGCGGTCGC
>JBCCWC010000023.1:0-101572 GCA_039194325.1 Myxococcota bacterium | reverse complement strand
GCTCGGGAGGCACGTCGAGTGACTCCGAGAGGCGTCGCGGCAGGGTCCAGCCGGTGGGGCCCTGGTACAGCAAGACCGGGACGACCAGCGGGACCGTGGTGCTGTCCTTGTGCTGGCGGATATAGCGTTCGTAGAGGCGACCCACATACACGAGGAAGCGAGCGGCCATCTTGCCGTCGGGCTTGCTCTGATGCTCGAGCACGGTGTACAGCGAGATCCGACGCTCCGAGCCGGCGATGGTGATCGTATAGAGGATGTCGCTGTGGCGTGGCTTGAGCTTGGGATCGATGAACGAGCTGGGCTCGACGCGTAGGGTGTCCCAGTCGAGCCGTTCACAGAGCGCGGCCGGGAGCACCTGGCGTAGCTCGACGGCGGCGGTCTGGGGATCACCGAAGATGCGTTTCACCAGGCCATCGT
This sequence comes from Myxococcota bacterium, assembly GCA_039194325.1. GTDB lineage: Bacteria > Myxococcota_A > Polyangia > Nannocystales > Nannocystaceae > Paraliomyxa. The sequence goes on along the minus strand of JBCCWC010000023.1, from coordinate 101,155 downwards.
GCGGATGATGGGCGATGTCCTCCTTGTCGTCGCCGGTGTCGCTGATGTCGTCGCCATTGTCGTCGGGTGGGGTCATCGAGTCTCGGCGCACTGTAGCGTGTAGACATGTGGCCGAGGAGTGGGCGATGAAGGACCAGATCTACACAGGAGCAACGTCGAGTTCGGGCACCGGCCTCGCATCCACGTCTGCCAGACGCTGACCCGGGCGGGCTTTGACCCACCCAAGTCGGGCAAGGCTCGTGACGTCCCGCTGTTGTGGGACGTGGTGCAGGTCCTCCGCGACCTGCCACGCCGTAGTGCGTTCGTCTTTTGCGAGGCCAACGGCGAGCCCCTGGTCGACCGGACGTTCTGGGGCGTGTGCACGAGGACCATGCGCGCGGCCAAGCTGACGCGGGTCGACGGCTCGCCGAAGATCCTGGGTGGTCACTCGCTGCGGCACACCTGGGCGAGCCACTGCATGATGCGGGGACTACCCCCGCGCATCGTGATGGACTGGGCGGGCTGGGGCTCGCTAGCGATGCTCGAGCGCTACTCTCACCTGTCGCCCGACCACTGCGAGCACATCGACCGCCTCGTGCCTCGGCCTAGCGGAGGTGCGTAGGCCGGTGCAGAGCCCGCACCGGATCCACAACCGGATCCAAAATTCTTGAACAACGTTTATATAGGCTTAGGAGCCGAAATTCGGTAGGCGGGACAGGAATTGAACCTGCGACCAGCGCGGTGTAAACACGCTGCTCTACCACTGAGCTACCCGCCTTCGGGGTTCGTCTTTCGTTGGAGCGCGGAGCCTAGCATGCTTGTATCGTCCTGCGCACCTCCTTCCGCGCGGTCATCTAGTAGCCCCTCGTCGAGCCGCCGTAGGACGGTTTTTTCGTCGGTATTCAGCCGCGCGAGCCATTCCCCGAGTGTTCGATCTCCCAGGAGCATCGAGGCCCCTGTCAGCTCCACGAGCGGCACCAGCACAAAGTCTCGTTCGATCATCCGGGGGTGCGGCAGTCGCAGCTGCTCGCTCTCGATCTCTACGCCCGTCCACCGGGTCTCGTCGGCTCGCTGCACCAGCAGCAGATCCAGGTCCAGGGTTCGTGCGTCCCACTTGCGCCGTCGTTCTCGCCCGTGCTGTTGTTCGATCGCCAGCAGCAACTCGAGCAACGCCAGTGGCGTCGAGCGTGTTCGTAGCTCCACCACGGCGTTGAAGAACGCCCTACGGGACGGCCCAACTGGCCGGGTTTCGTAGATCGACGACATGGCGCGAAGCTGCGTACCTGGTAGATCTCGCGCCAACACCTCTACGGCGGAGCGGAGCGTTGCGAGTCGGTCCCCGAGGTTCCCACCCAGGCCGACGAAGGCTCGAACCTCCGCTTCGTCGCCAATCACGGCCTAGAGCTAGCTCCAGGCGGATCACCTTCACGCGTAGACCCGGGCTCCTTCGCCTCAGCCGAGGTCTCCGACTCTTCGCGCGTAGACCCGGGCCCCCCTGACTCAGTCGAGGCCCCTGACTCTTCGCGCGTAGACCCAGGCTCCTCTGCCTCCCCGTTCGCCTGCGACTCTTCGCTCGCCGCTCCCGAGCTCGCTCCGTCCTCCGCGTCGCGCTCGCGTTCACCCACCCGAGGCTGCGGTGGTGGATCCACCGGCGGGATCGGCTCGACCGCCCCCTGACCGTGGTGCTGGCGTGCTCGCTCAGCCTCGTACGGCACCAGAAAATCCACCGCCAACGCCCGCGAGCTGTCGACCCGCAGCACTCCCTTGATCATCATCGGCTCCGGCCGAGGTCCAAGCGCAAGCTTGGCCTCTGTGCTCGCACTCCCATCCGCAGAGCTCGCGGCTTCCGGCTCCGCTCCCTTGCCCTTGCTCTTGCCCTTGCTCTTGCCCTTGCCCTTGCCCCGCTTACCCCGAGCCGCTTCGGCTTCGGCTGCGGCTCTCGCCTCTTCCGCGGCCTTTGCTGCCGCCTCCGCTTCCGCCTCGGCCGCATCCCACTTCGCCGTCGCTTCGATCACCTCGCGCGCATGCTCGGGAAGATCCTCCACCGCTGGCAGCAAGAACCGCACGGTCCCATCATCACCCGTAGGCTCGACAGTGCTCCACTCGTCCACGAGCAGCTCGACGGTCTGCGCCTGTAGAGGCACGAGCGGGTCGCGACACTCGATGCTCCCCCCTTGCTCACGCCGGTAGGCATCGGTGTAGATCACCTCGTTGCGTGTACGCACCGTGTCGACCACGGCCGCGGTCAGCAAGATCGCCCCCAGGCCGGTAAAGATCCCGCCGATCCTAAGCCCCGCGCTCGTATCCTCCACGAGCTGTCCGTCGACCGTGGCCGACCCCTGGGAGAATGCCTCGGGCCTAATGAGCCCGGCGAGCCCGGTGGCGAGGGCGGCAGCACCCAGCCCGTACTCGAACCACATGGCCCCGCCGGCGGTCCGGCGGTCGACTCGTTCGACGCGAACGACGGGCACGTGCCGAACCGAGGCGCAGGTGCGGCTCTCTTTGAGCTGCAGGACGAGGCGATCGCCGTCTTGGGTCCACTCGGCCTCCATGCCGCGAGCGGTCACCTCGCCTCCGGGGGGGCCGAGCACCAGAGGGGTGGCGTCGGCCCGCGGATTGATCTCCACGGTGGAGCGGGTGATGATCTGCGCACAGCCAGGGAGCGCGAGGACGACCGAGAGGGTCGCGGCGCCACAGGCTCGAATGCTCGCCATGCCCGAGCCTACAGCGAAACGGGCTGACCGAGGCGTTCCCCAACGATGCGCGCCAGGGTGGCCATCAGCTCGTCGCCGTTCTTGTGGGCGACCCAGCGATCTCGGGCCTCTTCGTAGTCGAAGTGCCAGGCGTCGGTCTTGGCCGCCATCCAGATCTGCCCGGCCGCGCTGTGGGCGTTGATGATGAACTTGACGCCGTCGGAAAACGCCAGGGTGAGCACGTCTCCCGCCAGGTCGACGTCGAGGTTCTCGTGCTCCAGATCACCGAGGGTTTCGTCGATGTGCTCGAGGGCCTTGGTCGAGAGCTGGAGGAAGCGTCCGCGTTCCATGCGAGATGAGCCTGTGCGATCCCCCAGCGACCGTCAATCGCGGGCCTGCGCGGGGCCAGTCTTGGTTTGCTCGGCTTCCTTGGAACGACCGGCGGCGTCGGGCGCGGTCCGATCCGCTGCGGCGGCAGGCTCGGCCTTCGCGCCCTTGGCCTCGTCGAGCGAGGAGATCGGGTGACCGATGATCGCCTCGGCTTGCTCGGGTGTGACCTCGACGATCGACTGCTGGGTGCCGTCGGGAAAGGTAATCACCCGACGATGGGGGGCGACCTTCTGCTCGAGATCACCCTCGGGCTCCATGGTCGCCTCGGTGTTACAACCCCCTCGCGCCCGCCACGCGAGCACGGTGATGATGGGGACATAGATGACCAGGCGGATCAGGATGCCGCGCCGAGGCCAACGCATGCAGGGCACTTAGCAGCAGGTCCCGGGCCGAGGCAAGGCACACGTGACCGAGGCGCTCAATGAGCTGCCCTCGATGAGCTGCCCTCGATGAGCTGCCCTCGATGAGCTGCCCTCGATGAGCTGCCCTCGGGAGCTACTGTGGGGGCGTAATCTCGATGTCGCGGTAGCGCTCGACCCGGGCCTCGACCCGTCCACCCCGCTCGAATTGCGTGGGATAGTCACCCAGAACCAGTCGCGTGAGCGTATACGTAGCGGCGCAGGGGACGAGGCTCTGGGTGTCGATCTCGTCGTCCTTGACCGACCACTGGCCGGTGTCGGGCACGGGAACACCGCCGAGGCTCTCATATAGAGCATCATCTTGTGGCGTCAGCAAGCACTGACCGCCGCCCAGAGCCTCGGTCAGGCCGACCAGCATAGTGCTCTGCTCGCCAAGGGACGGCTCCCACGTCACGGACTGGGCCTCGCCCACCTGGAGCGGGTCGCCGGACATGGGAGTGAGGATCTCGAACGCCGGCGGCAGCTCGACCTCGAAGGCGATGGTCTCGCCTTCGGCCTCACGCTCCAGGACGAACTCGAAGCTGCGCTCGGCTTCGATCGGCAACGTGAGCGAGTACTCGACGCGGGTGGCCTTCGTGCTCGAGGTGGTCGTGGCGCCGTTGATGGTGAGCGTGTCGCTCTCACACAAGCTCACCGGGGAGCGCGACCCCTGGCGGTCGCCCAGCTCGAAATCGACGGCGACCCGAATGTCGAACCCGCTGTCGATGACCAAGGCGACGGTGGAGATCTCGGAGGTCTGTACCTCGCAGGTCTCGTCCGCCGCGCCGCTGCAGGCAAACCCGCCCACTAGCCCGAGCGGGAGCGCTCGGAGCAACCACGAACGATGACACCGCACAACCATCAGCCATCGTTCAGCCGTCCCTCGTTCAGCCGTCCCTCTCTCAGCCGTCCCTCGCTCAGCCATCGCTCAGCCCTTGTTCAGACTAGAAGGGCTTGACCACGGCCATGATCACGACTGTGAGCAAGATGATCGTGGGCACCTCGTTGATGAACCGGCACTGGCGCGAGGTGAGGCGGCAGCGACCAGCGGCGAGATCCTTGCGAACCTTGCCGCTGTAGAAGTGATAGGCGAACAAACCAGCCAGAGCGGTCAGCTTGACGTGAAACCAGCCGCTCTGGAGATACCCAGAGAAACTGCGCGACCAAAGCCACACGCCGAACACGGTCGTAAGCACCATGGCCGGCCAGCAGATGCCCCGATAAAGGCGCCGCTCCATCACCTCCAGCAGGTCGGTGACCTCGCGCTTGCCAGCGTTCTCCACGTGGTAGACGTAGAGCCGGAAGATATAAAAGAGGCCGGCAAACCATGTCACCACGAAGATGATGTGGAGCGCTCGGAGCCAGTGGTAACTCACGACGCGAGCCTAGCAGGTCGATCGACCACGGGCCGGCCGACGGTACATCGGGCCAGCGAGACACCCAACGAGCCGCTCGGTGAGAGGTACGGCGAGCACCGTAGGCCCCACGGATCGCGGTTCCCGGCGGCGCAGGAGCCACCGCGCACGGTCTATTTCGTTCAGGCGCCGCGCGCATAGCGCCGCCTAGATCCCGCCTAGATCCCGCCTAGATCCCGCCTAGATCCCACCTAGATCCCACCTAGATCCCGCCACGGGCCGGCGATGGGCCCGGGCCGTGGTTCGGTCATGATCGGGAAAATGGGGGGTCGCTCCCCCAAGGTGGGCGCTTTTCGTTTCGGGACCCGCGCATCGAATGTTACGGTTGCTGGGTTAGGGCAGGAACAAAAATACGGTGCAAGACGACGAACGATCGATGAATCCAACGGAGCCACGCTCCGCCGATGATCGATCGAGCGCCGACTCCGGTGGGCAAACCCTCGGGTCCATCGCGCTGCGTCAGGTGCGGGTGAATCGAGCCGACGTACAGGACAAGGCCAAGGACACCAACCCGATGAACCGGCTGGTGCCCTATCTCGACCTCTACAGCCGGCTCTCGGACGACGAGCTGGCGCGGCTGACCTCGGTACCGCCCGCGGTGGTCGCCAACCTACGGCGGCAGGTGATCCAGGTGGATCGAGCGCTGTCTCGTTTCACCGATCTGCTCCCCCGCCTGACCGACGCGGAGATGGTCCGCTTGACGGGCGCGACGCCGAAGACGATCCGCTTTTGGCGACTTTGCCAGCCCCGCTCCGGCATGTCAGGTGCCGATGCCGAGGGCTGGTCGGTGGCCGAGGCAGCCGAGACCCTCGGTCGGGGAACCAACGCCAACACCAACGCCAACGCCAACATCGGACGAGCCAGTGAGGCCCCCCTCGAGAGCGGGATACCGGGCGAGCGACACGTCACGAACGAGCTCGAGCGACAACCCACCGGAGAAGTACGGCGGATCGAGGCGGAGACCCGCCCCACGACCGAGATGCGCCGGATCGGCACCGGGCCGCTACCTACGGCGGAATCCCGACGGATCGAGACCGGGACGTACTCGGCCACGGAATCGAGGCGACACCTCGACTCCGGGCTCTACTCCATGGTCGAAGGAGCCCGGCGCAAGGCGACCGGCGAGAACCCACGATCGGGCGCAATGCACCGCTCCACGGCAGCCCAACCCGACGGAGCCTCGATCGGTAACGGGATCCCGACGCGGCGGGCAACGAGCCCGAGCCGAGTGGAGCTGTCCAAACCACCATCGGGTGCTCAATCGGGCGCTCAATCGGGCGCTCAGTCGACACCCCAGCCGGTGGTCCCCCGACCGCCCCGGAGTCGCACCCAGGAGGTCCCGGCCGCTGCATCCACGCCGCCTGTTCCCAACGGCGCACCCGAGCATCCCGACGTGCGCTTGAAGCAACAAGCCGTCTCCGACCAGATGAGCTTCTCGGGCGCTCCCTTCCCCGGCCACGACGACGAGTCCGCGCGCGAGGACGACGGGATCTTCATCGGTCTGGAGCTCCCCGATCCCCGCACGCTGGTACAGCCAGGCCGCAGCGACTGAGCCAACCCAACACCGACATAGGGCCTGCTCGTCACCGCAGCCGGTGCTTGGCCAGCCAGGCGGTAACCTCGGCTGCCCTATTCTCATCGAGTTTGGCAAATGCATCCCGTGCCTGCTCGGCAATCTCGCGCGCTCGCACCCGCTGAGTCCGGTCGTGCCACAGGATCCGAGCGAGCATGAAGTGGCTCTTCGCGAGGATCTCGGGGGGCACCGTCGCCGCCTCGCGAATCGAGACCATGCGCTCGGCTGGCTCGCGAGCAGCCGCGGGCTCACCCCGATCCAACGCGACCTCGGCCAGTCCTTCCAGCGGGTAGGCCAGGTTCGGATGCTCGGGGCCGAGCGCCTTCTCGCCGATCCGTAGCGCTCGCTGATAGTAACGCTCGGCCTCCTCGTGCTCTCCCAATCTCAGGCACACGGTGCCCAGGTTGCTCGAGCTCAGCGCCAGGTTCGGATGCTCGGGACCCAGCGCTTTCTCGTCGATCCGGATCGCTCGCTCGAAGTAGAGCTTGGCCTGCTCGTACTCGGCCAGCAGCGTGTACACGTTGCCCAGGTTGGCCACGGTCTTGGCCAGATCGGCATGCTCGAGTCCCAGCGCTGCTTCCTGGATGAGGAGCGCCCGCTCGAAGATGTGCTTGGCTCGCTCGAATTCCCCTCGAGAGAAGAGCGCAAGGCCCTGGTTGACCAAGGTCAGGGCCACGCTGGGATGGTCGGCCCCCAGGGCCCGTTCCTTGATCTGCAATGCGCGCTGAAAGTGGAGCTCGGCCTGCTCATACTCCCCTTGCCCGAGGAGCACGTTGCCGATGTTGTGAAGGCTCGTGGCCACCTCGGGGTGGTCGCGGCCTAGGGCCTCCTCGTTGATCCGAAGCGCTCGTCGGTAGTGGAGCTCGGCCTGTTCGGATCTTCCCTGGTGCCGGACCGCGTTTCCGAGGTTGTGCAAGGCGGCCGCGACTTGGGGGTGGTCGGCTCCCAGGGCCTGCTCGAATGCATCCACCGCTCGCTGCAGGACGAGCTCGGCCTCCTCGTAGTCTCCCTTGTCCGTGAGCACGACGCCCAGATTGTTCCGGCTCGAGGCCACGCGCGGATCATCAGCAGGCAGCGCTTCTTCCAGCATCTGGACCCCTCGCCGCAGCTCGAGCTCGGCCTTCTCGTAGCTCCCTTGGCTATCGAGCACGGTGCCCACCACGATCAGGCACTCGGCATGCGCAACATCGTCACCGGTGCGCTTGGCCTGGGCCAGGCCCACCTCCCCCCAGATCAAGCCCTCGGCATAACGCTCGAGCTTGTTGCCCGCCAAGCGAGTAAGGCTCTGGGCCGCATCGATGGCGATCCGGGTATGCCCGTGCTCGAGGGCCAGGCCGTGCGCCGTTCTGAGCGACATCTCCGCTTCGACATACTGGCCGTCCGAGGACATCGACACCCCTCGTCGATAGCCGATCTCGGCCTGCAAGGGCCCGTAGCCGAGCGCGTCGGCCCAATCCACCAAGGGCTCGATCCGTCGCAGTGACTCGGCGTACTTGCCGGCATGGTGTCGCGCCACAGCATCCGCGAGCTCGTCGCGCAGCTCCTGCACCTGCCGGGCCACCTCGGGGTCCTCGGGCGGCGGAACCTCGGCCAGCAGGGCGTCCAGATCGTCGCATCGCTCCAGCCGGGGAAGGCCGGTCACCATGTCGACGGCCTTCTGCGCCACCTCGCCGTCGGCTCCAGCGAGCACGTCGACGGTGGCCCGCATGGCCGTCTTGCGCTCACCGAGGCATCGGATCCGCACGAGCGTGGTCTCGGTCGCCGCCTCACCTGAGGCGGGCTCGGCCTCGCAGACCCCGGCCCGCTCGTCGGTCCAGGCGTTCGCATAGTCGCTCAGCCGCGGCTCCACTCGCTCCCAGGTGTAGGGCGCATAGGGCAGCCCGGTCCCCAAGATCGCGTCCCGAACCGCCTGCTTGCGCCCATCGTCCCAGATGCCCTCGAGCTCCGTGCGCACCCAGCGACACCGCTGGGCCTCCCGCTCGCGCTCCGCCTCCCGATCGAGACGAGCCTGGTACGCCAGCCCGCCTCCAACAGCGGTCAGACCCGCGGTCACTCCCACCCCGAGCAACAGCCACGGACGTCGGGGAGCCACCAGCCGCCGCAGCTGCTCCAGCAGCGCGTTCATCGAAGGCCAGCGATCCACGGGTACCGGCGCCAGCCCCCGCCGAAGGATCGCGCGCAGCTTGACGGGCACCGTGCTGCCCTTGGGCACCGGACGGATCGCCCCGCCCTTGATCGCCACCATCACGGCCAGCAGGGTGTTGCCCTCGAAGGGGCGCTCGCCATAAACCGCCTCCCAAAGGGCGACGCAAAAGCTGAACTGGTCGCTACGAGCCGTGGCCTCTTCGCCCTTCATCTGCTCGGGAGGCATATAGGCGGGAGTCCCCACGATCGCTCCCGTCCGAGTGAGCGACGCCTGGAGCGGCTGAGTCCGAGAGCCGCTAGAGGAGGAGCGCCCAGCCGCGACAGTCGCGACGGTCGAGCCGTCCTCGAGCATCGTACCCACCCGTCGGGCCAACCCGAAGTCCAGTACTCGAGCCCGCCCCTCGTCGTCCACGATGGCATTGCTGGGCTTGAAGTCGCGGTGGACCAGGCCGCGCTCGTGGGCGGCGGCCAGGCCCACGCCGGCCTGTACGAACACCTCCACGCACTCCCGCCACCCTGGCGGAGGCTCTCGCCGCATCCACCGGTCAAGGGTCATACCCTCGATCAACTCCATCGCGATGAAGGTCTGCTCCTCGACCTCGCCCGCCTCGTACACCTGCACCACGTTCGGGTGCGAGAGCTTCGCCATGGCTTGGGCCTCCCGCAGCAGCCGCTCTTGCTCCTGCCGGTCGAGCCGGGGGTTGAGCACCTTGAGCGCCACCGGGCGGTCGAGCGTGGGGTCGAGCGCCTCGAGCACCACCCCCATGCCGCCGCGACCGAGCGTGCCCAAGACCTCGAAGCGGCCGATCTGGCGCGGGCGCTTGAGCTTGCCAAAAAGGGCCTCGCGTAGCCGATCTCGACGCACCGCATTGGCGACCTCGCGCTGGGACACGCCGATCTCGCTCCGAGGCTCTTGGGCGAGCTCACTCATGACGACGTCAGGCGCAGCTGCGAGTCACGGTCTCGCGCACCTCGTGGGCCCATCGGTCGAGGTCGTCCAGAGCCGAGTCGTCGCCGCGAGCGTGTGGGTCTTGCATCGCATCCAGCAGCAAGGCGCGTCCCCGACGTAGGTGGCTACGAACGGTACCCGTGGGTAGATCCACCGCCTCGCCGATCTCGTGGGTGCGCATGCCCTCCCAGTAGTAGAGCTCCGTGACGATCTGCAGCGGCAGCGGCAGTCGGCGCAGCGCATCGAGCAAGGTCTGCTGTTGGTCGGCGGCACGAAGCACGGTGCTGGGCCCGGGGGCGAGGTCGTGGGCCGAGCATTCGTCGATCTCCACCGCCGGGCCACGCGTCCGCTTGCGGCGAAAGTGCATCCGCAGCACGTTGCTGGCCACGGCGAACACGTAGGAGCGGAAGCTATCCTTGTCCCGAAGGCGATCACGACCCTTGAGGCAGCCGGCGAAGGTCTCTTGGATCAGGTCGTCGTGCTCTTCGGGGACCTTGTTGGCGAAGAAGCGACTGACGGGCAAGAAGTAGCGATCGAAGAGCCGATTGCCCGCGTCCGCGTCACCCGCGCCCCAGGCCTCGAGCAGGGCAGCGTCGCTCTTGGACATCGTCATCGAGTGTAGGGCGAGCTCTTCTTCGTGCGCAATTTGGTCAAAATGCCTACATCAGGCGCTCCAACGCGCGATTGTCCCCGAGATTTTTCTTCGCCATGGCTCATCCGTGGGCCGGGTCCTGCAACTCCCCTTGCGAACGACCGAGGACTCGGAACTCCGGGGGCCGCCCAATCGACGCTTCCCCCGTCGATTCCGACAGTGTCACGGTAGGCGAGACTGTTTGTCGACGGCCATCAATGAGCCGTATGAGGACCAGCCCCGCCGCAGGCCTCGGTCGAGTGAAGTGAAAGGACGTGATGTGATGCGACGCAATCTGCTCTCCCTGATGACCCTCCTTGCGGCTCCTGTGGCCCTGGTCTCCGCCTGCGCGACTGACGAGGTCGATGAGCTCGGTGCCTCCCTCGAGGCCGAGAACGCCGACGGCGCGGCCGGTCTCGACGGCTTCGACGGTATGGATGCGCTGTCCACCCACCGCGGCACCGAGGCCATCCCCGGCTTCGCCGTCGACATCGCCGTCGACGGTGACGACGTGACCTTCGACTGGACCGCGTCCGGCGTCCTGACCGATCAGGGCCCGGTCGAGGACATCATGCTCATCCTGCGCGGCGAAGACCCGAGCGCGCTCATCGAGTTCGAGGCCGACGACCTCGAACCCTTCTGCGGTGGGCTTGGCACCCCCAGCTTCGACATCCTCGAGCCTGGGGATGCCACCACCTACGTCGACACGGGGGCCGCCAGCCAGACCTCGGCCACCCCGACCTATTTCTACCGGGTGGTGCGGGTCTTCGAGGATCCGGACGCCAACCTGTGCCACATCGGGGTCGGCGAGCAGTCGACCCTGCTGGCCAAGGTGACCACCGAGACCGCACCGGGCTACGTCAACGTTGGCCTGTGCATGCTCGATGGTCCTGAAGTTGCCTCACAGATCGCCGCCCAGGTAGGCGACTCGGTCGTCAGCGTGCACGCGTGGAACGAGCAGACCCAGTCGTGGCTATGGTGGTGGACCTCCGCCGGCGCGGGTCCCTTCGGCGACTTCGCGCTGCCCTTTGGTGGCATGGTGACCCTCAACCTCGACGACACCGCGCCCGCCTACGTCTCGATGGTAGGCACGGTGCCCACCGACGAGGCCAGCCTGGCCCCCGTCGAGGGGATCAACCACCTGACCACGCCGCTGTTGACCGCGAGCATGCTGGCCGACACCGCCTCGGGCTTCGTCGACGGCCTGGGTTGGTACGAAGGCGTGGGCGTATGGGACGTGCACGCCCAAGCGGCCAACTGGTACCACGGGCCCGGCGACGGTGACTTTGGCCTGGAGGCGTGCCGTCCGTACAAGTTCCAGGGCACGCCCGACGCATGCAGCTCGGACGCCGAGTGCAACGACGGCCAGTACTGTGCCTTCGACGTGACCACCGCATGCGGGGAGACGGGGCCGGGCGCCTGCACCCCGATCCCGCTGGGCTGCGGGGCCGACGACCAGCCGGTGTGTGGCTGCGATGAAGTGACGTATGCCAACTCCTGCGAGGCGCAGCTGGCCGGGGCCTCGGTGGCCAGCGTCGGGGCTTGCGAGGTCCCCCCCTCCGCCTGCCCCTGCGCCGGAGGGCCGCTGTGGGACTCGTTCCTCGCCACCGCCCAGGGCGCTATGTTGGACAGCTCCGAGTGCATCGACACCCCCGACTTCTTCCTCGGGATGGCTTATGATCCGAGCGAGGGCATCGAAATGATCGCTGGGGTGTTGCTCGACGAGACGCCCTCCTGCGTGGCCAACGACTACACCAACGAAGTCTTCGACGAGGTGTTGCTCACCTCCCCAGAGCAGGTCGCGGCCTGCGTCGCTCAGATGCAGGGATGGGTCGACTCGCTGGGCATGGTCTGCGACTGAGCTGTCTATGCCGAGGCCGGCTCGGGATGCGCGACGGCTGTCGCGCCCGGCCTCGGTCTTGCGCAAGCGGCACTCAGGAGGGACGAAAATCGGGGGTCTCTTGGGCCACTACGTTCCCGGGGTGTGCCCGAAGATCGCGATGTGCAAGCGCGGCCCCAGCGTGAAACCGTGCTCGATGCACACGGGCACGAGCGCGGCGTAGTCGGCACAAAGCCGGTCGGGGTCGATGCACTCGGGCATCAAGAGCACCCGGGCTCGCTCATCCTCCCCTACGTTCAGCTCGGCGACCATGGACTCCACCTCGCGCAGGTCCTCACCGAGCGCCGCCGGATCGTGCGCACGAACAACCAGCTTGAGCTGCCACGGATGCTCCATCAGCCGGCGCACGAGCTCGGGCTGCCACCGGCGGGCCTCGTGCCGGGGCCCCCACGCCGGATCGTCGGGGGTCGCGTGGGCGAGCTTGGGCGACAGCGACATCAGCTCGCAGCGCACGTCTTCGGGGGCCACGGTGCCCGCGGTCTCGTAGGTCACGTGATGGCCAGCCGCGTGCAGCCTTCGGCCTAGCTCGACCATGGGGGGGTGGAGCAGCGGCTCGCCCCCGGTGAGCACCACGTGGCGCGGGCCCTCGGCGCATGCCTGCACCACCGCCGACAGGGCGACTCGCTCGCCCGAGGGGCGCCACGAGGTGGTGGGTGAGTCACACCATGCGCACCGCAGGTTGCAGCCGGTCGCCCGCACGAAGGTGCTGGGCACGCCGGCCAGCAAGCCCTCCCCCTGTAAGGACACGAAGACCTCGTTGATCCGCAGCTCCCCATCGGGAGCGGGTGTCAGGGGCAAGCGCACGCGCCCTTGGTCCCACGGATCGAGCCGGATGCCAAGCAGTCGCGGGTCCCGGTTGACCGCGGCCGGCCGTGGGGTAGGCTCGGAGGCCATGCAGGGCCCCCGTCGTCGCATCGTGGAAGTCCTCACCCTCACGCCTCCGCAAGAGGGCGTCATCGTCAAGGGTTGGCTCCGTACCGTTCGCAAGAGCAAGCAGGTCACGTTCCTCAACGTCAACGACGGGTCCAACCTCTCGGGCCTTCAGGTAGTGGCCGGTGAAGAGCTGACCAACCTCGAAGAGGTCAGCCACCTGACCACCGGCTCGGCGGTGGCGATCACCGGCAACCTGGTGGAGTCGCCGGCCAAGGGCCAAACCGTCGAGCTGCGGGCAACCGCGGTGGAGGTGCTCGGCAAGGCCGAGGCCGACTATCCGCTCCAGAAGAAGCGACATGGCTTCGAGTTCCTCCGCACGATCGCCCACCTACGCAACCGCACCAACACCTACGGCGCGGTGTTTCGGGTGCGCAGCGTGCTCGCCCACGCCGTGCATTGTTTCTTCCAGGATCGTGGCTTCGTCTACGTGCACACGCCGATCATCACGGGCAGCGATTGCGAGGGCGCGGGCGAGATGTTCCGCGTGTCCTCCCTCGATCCCGGGAACCTGCCGCGCACCGAGCAGGGGGCGATCGACTGGTCGCAGGACTTCTTCGGCCGCGGCACATTCCTGACCGTCTCGGGGCAGCTCAACGGCGAGGCCTTCGCCCTGGGAATGTCCGACATCTACACCTTCGGGCCCACGTTCCGCGCCGAGAACTCCCACACCACGCGGCATGCGTCGGAGTTCTGGATGATCGAGCCCGAGATGGCCTTCCACGACCTCGAGGATGATTGCAACCTCGCCGAGGACTTCGTGCGGCACCTGATCACCACCGTGCTCGAGCGCTGCCCCGAAGACATGGAGTTCTTCGACAAGCGGATCGAAAAGGGGCTCATCGAGCGGCTGCGCCACGTGGCCGAGGCGAAGTTCGAGCGCATGACCTACGCCGAGGCAGTCAAGCGCCTCGAGGCCAGCAAGCAGAAGTTCGAGTACCCGGTGTTCTTCGGGGCCAACCTCCAGGCCGAGCACGAACGCTTCCTCACCGAGGAGCTCATCGGTCGCCCGGTGTTCGTCACCGACTACCCCAAGGAGATCAAGGCGTTCTACATGCGCCGCAACGACGACGACCGCACGGTCGCGGCGATGGATCTGCTGGTCCCCAAGGTGGGGGAGCTCATCGGCGGCTCGCAGCGCGAGGAGCGACACGACGTGCTCGTGTCCACGATCACCGAGGCCGGGCTGCCGGTCGAGGAGTACCAGTGGTACCTCGATACGCGACGCTTCGGCACTGTGGCCCACGCCGGCTTCGGGCTGGGCTTCGAGCGCATGGTGATGTACGCGACGGGGATGCAGAACATCCGCGATGTCGTGCCCTTCCCGCGCACGCCGAATACCTGCGATTTCTGAGCGGCTCGCGTCAGTTGAGCTTGACCACTCCGCCGCTGACGCTGACCTCACCGCCGCCGGTGACGTTCACTGTCGATGCGCTCACCGTGGCGGTGCTGTCGCCGGCGAGGGTGGCGGTGGCCCCGGAGATCTTCGCGCTGGCGTCGTAGAGGGCCGACGCCCCGGCGTTGGCAGAGACCAGGGCGTTGCCGTCCAGCAACACCTGGCTGCCCGCCTTGGAGGCCATGCACGCGTTGCCGTCTAGCAGCACCTGGCTGCCCGCCTTGGAGGCCATGCACGCGTTACCGTCGAGCAACACCGAGCCTCCGGACTTGGCCTCCATGCAGGCGTTGCCATCGAGGAACACCGAGCTGCCCACGCTCGACCGCATCAGCGCGTTGCCGTCTAGCACGATCGCGGCTTTTCCTCCCGCGGTGAGGGTGATCTTGCCCGGCTCGAGTACGATCGACGAGCCGGGACACTCCAGCGTGATCGACGTGGGCGCGCTGAGATAGGCGGTCTTGCTGGCCTTGACCGAGTAGTCGCCGGTGACGTCGGTCGAGCTTCCTTTGAAGTCGCCGCCTGGGTTTCCTCCGCCGTACTCGTCGGCGGCAGGATCTCCCTTTACAGTGATCGTCTGGTTGCCGTCGATCGTGACCGTCTGGTTGCCGCCCACCTGGAGGGTCTGGTGCAGGCCCACGTTGGTGTTGTGATCGTGCCGCACCTTGGTGTTGAAGTCCTTCTGCGCGTGCATCCAGATCTCCTCAGAGTCGGCCGCGTCCTCGAAGCGCAGCTCGTTGTAGCCATCGCCTCCGGGGGAGCTGCTGGACTTGATCGTACTCTTGGTCTTGTCGTCGGGTAGCACGTAGGGCGTGGGGTTGCGGCCGTTGTAGACGCACCCGGTGACCAGGGGCCGATCGGGGTTGCCCTCGAGGAACTCGACCAATACCTCCATGCCGACCCGAGGGATGAAACTCGAGCCCCACCCCGTGCCGGCCCACGTCTGGGCCACCCGTACCCAGCACGAAGAGGTGTCGTTGCGCGAGCCCAGGCGATCCCAGTGCATGAAGACCTTGATCCGACCCAGCGCGTCGGTGTGGATCTCCTCGCCGGCCGGTCCGGTGACAGTGGCCGTCTGGGGGCCGTCGACACGAGGCGACCGGATGCGACGCGGCGGCCGGTAGGCCATATCGCGCGGCACACACTCGAAGGAGTTCTCATACTGTGGCCCCTGGGCCGAAGCTCCGAGCGCTTCGGGCTGCTCGCCACGATGCAAGACTCGGATCGCAATGTACTTGCCGTTGAAGCCGTCGTGACCGTGGTCGAACATCTCGAAGATCCCGCCGGGGTGCAGGCCGGTGACGTTGCTGCGCCCCCGGCCCACGCGGCCGCCGAGGTGGTGACGCTGCTGCTCGCGGGTCGCGAGCGCTTCGCCGTCGTCGAGCACGAAGCGGCGCCCCATGTGCTGGTAGATCTCGCGCGTGTGGCCGCGCTCGTCCTGCGCGGTGGCCTCGTAGTGGATCGGGTCGAAGGGCTGCTGGAGATCGTAGTCGAGCCGGGCGACGGAGGTCGCATGAACGCGCCGGCGCAGCTCGAACGATTGGATCGACTCGAGATCGGCGTTATCGGGCCGATCGGTGATGATCGGGATCTCGGTCAGCCCATCGAGGGTGCTCACGTCGGGGTAGACCCCGTTGTCGTCGCACAGCACGAGGACCTCGTGGCCTTCGTCGCCGGAGTGGTCGAAAGTAAACGCGATCCCCTCTTCTTCCATCAGCCGGCTGGCGAAGGCCAGGTCCGACTCGCGGTACTGCACGCAGTAGTCGCGGGGCTCGTAGGTGCCGCGCAGCTCGAGCCGGAGGCTCCGCCCGTGGTCCGCTAGCCGGGGCTCGAGCACCGCCTGGAGGATCTGCGGCACGCTCAGCTCCTGGAACACCCGCGAGTCCTCGGTGAGCGAGCACAGCCATAGCGCGGGCACCATCACCACGCGCACGTGCAGGCGATCGGCGGCCACGCCCAGCCAGTCGAGCTGGCTGACCACTCCATACAGGCTGCGCAGCAGCGGCTCGCGCTCGATCGTCAGCTCGCACGACGCCCCCAGCAGAGCCTCCGCGTCGACGTCGAGCTCGGTGGTGGTGAGCTCGAGGTCCAGCGTGTAGGGCACCGACAGCTGCTCGGTCAGCTGCATGCGTCGCACGTGCCAGTCGACGTCGGGTCCGTCGGTGGTGGAGAAGCCATACCGAACGCGAGCCATCAGCCCGCCCGGCAACCCGGGTAAGGAGGGATCGGACATGCGGGGACAGGCTAACGGAATCGACGAGTCCGGCGTCACCGGCGCGGGCTCATGCGAACTGGCGTGGGGCTGGCGTGGGCACCGATGGGCCCGAGGGATAGAGGGCCTCGCGGCCGGGTGTGACTCCCGGGCGCGTCGGCGCGAACAGCGAGCGCGACGATGGCTCTCACACGGACCGGGGCCGGGCCGATCCGGGGGTCGCATGATAGGTTCCGCGCGCAACCGTCATGAGCACGCACCACGGGTTTCGGCGCTTCGCATGGGTATTCCTGGCCTACCTGCTGCTGGTGATCCTGTTTGGCGCCTGGGTCCGCATCACGCACTCGGGGGCCGGTTGCGGGTCGCACTGGCCCACCTGCAACGGCGAGATCGTCCCGCTGGCTCCCTCGGTGGAGACGATCATCGAGTACTCCCACCGGCTCACCTCGGGCTTGCTGGGGCTGCTTGGCCTGGGCCTGGTGGGCTGGGCCGCGGTGCGCTTCGGTCGGAGCCGGGTGACCGCCGCCGCCGCCGTGACCCTGGTGTTCATCGTGTTCGAGGCGGCGATCGGCGCGGGGTTGGTGCTGCGGGAGCTGGTGGCCAACGACGATTCCGCGGCCCGAGCGGTGGTGATCTCGCTGCACCTGGTCAACACGCTGCTGCTGACCGGCGCGGCGTCGCTGGTGGCGTGGTGGAGCCACGATCCGCGGCCGCTGTCGCCCAAGGCGCTGGGCGTGGGCACGTGGATCGTGCTCGCGGGGCTGCTGGCGCTGGTGGCCACCTGCATGACCGGGGCCGTGACCGCCCTGGGCGACACGCTGTTTCCGGTGCAGCACAGCGTGGGGGCCGGGTTGCTCGATCAAGTGACCGACGAGCTGTCACCCGCCAACCACTTCTTGATCCGCCTGCGGATCATTCACCCCGTGGTCGCTGCGGTCGCGGCGGGGCTCGTTTATGGCGTAGGGGCCTGGGTGCGAGACCATGTGCTGTCCGACGAGCGTACGGTGCGGCTGGCCAAGGGCCTCCAGCACGGCGTGTTGGCTCAGGTGGTGCTCGGGCTGCTCAACATCGGCTTGGCGGCACCGGGCTGGATGCAGCTGGTGCACCTTCTAGTGGCGCAAGTGGTGTGGATCGCCGCGGTGTTGATGACCGTCTCGGCCTGGGCAGGGGCGGGGGCGAATCAGCGCTCGACCTGAATCGACCGCGGCAAGATGGGCTGGCTCGGCCGCCTCAGCGCCCCATCGCCCGCATCCGTGCCTCGTGATTGCGCAGCGCTCGGGCCCGGCCGTGGCGGGCCATACGGCGCTGGAGGGCGGAGTGGCTGGGTGGCTTGTAGATGTAGTCGTCCTCGGTCACGGGCTTGCCTTCGGCCCGGCGGATCTCACGAACATGGTCGGCGGCTCGTCGGGCCACCTCGAAGTAGTCATCGAGATATGCGCCCTGAATGAGCGACGGTAGGTTCCAGCCCATCGAGCCCTTGGTGTTGCCGAGCACCGCGAAGCTATCGCCCCAGGACAGCTCGCCGACCCCGTTGGCCCTGAAGGCGGTAGGGTGCAAACGGATGAAGTAGCCCATCAATCCGCCGCGGTACTCCTTGGCTTCGGCCAGGAGCTCGGGGTCTTCGAAAGTGAACACCATCGCCCAGTGCAGCGTGTGCCGCATGGACTCGCTGTACGTGCGGGCGTCGACTTCATAGTCGGCCTCCCCCTGCGCGAAGTTGTTCTGCACATGGATCATGTGATTCCAGGCGTCGGCGTTGTCCGGATCGAGCTGGCCAACGAGGTGATAGAAGCCCGCGGTCCCCACTGCACCTCGAAGCATCCCTGCATTGATCTCTCTTTGCTGTACCACTTGCGTCTCCCCGACCGATGACGGCGTCTCGGCCCCGCTCGGGGAGGGGACGCCCGAGGCGGGCTGCATATTCCGGCGGCCAGATTCTCGCTCGGCCTCACCCCCCGAACGCCTCGCGTACCACCCGGAGCCGCGCCGACTCCAGCGCCGAGCTCCGCCAGCTCAGGTAGATCGCGTTCTTCGCTGGCCCCTTCTTCCCTTCGGGCTCGAGCGCCTCGAGGTGCCCCCGGTCCACCGCTGGCCCCACCAGGTAGTCCGGCAGCACCGAGATCCCCAGCCCCGCCTCGGTCAGCGCCTGCATCTCGGGCAAGCTGGCCACCGTACACGCGATCGAGACCGCCGACTTGGCCCGGGCCCCGAACGCCGCTCGCCACCACGGCCGATGCATCGCGTGATCCTCGTCGTACACGATGTAGCGATGCTCCAGGAACTCGGCCAGCGTGCTCGGCCGCCCGTAGCGCCTGAGGTACTCCGGAGCCGCGACCGCCACGAAGGTCTCGTGCGCGATCGTGGCACTGGTGAGCGAGGGATGCTCGGGCGTGGTCACCATAATCGCCAGGTCGAGCCGCCCCTCGACCACCCGCTGCTGCAGCACCGAGGGCACCCCAAACTCGACCACCAGCTCGAGCTCGGGATACCGGCGCAGCAGCGAGACCAAGCGAGGCCGCAGGTAGACGCTGCCAAAGGGCCGCGGAGACCCGATCGCCAGGCGCCCACAGACCTGCTCGAAATCGGACCGGGTGGCCTCGACCACCCGCTCGATCTGCTCAAAGGGCTCGCGCAGGTGCGCGATGAGCTCGCGGGCAGCCGCGGTGGGTACAGACCGACGCCCCACACGCTCGAACAGCGGAACCCCGATCTGCGCCTCGAGGAGCTTGAGTTGCTGGGAAATAGCCGAGGGCGTCACCCCGCGCATACGGGCAGCCTCGGCGTGGCTGCTGGCGTCTCCTACGAGCACCAGCGTCTTGAGCAGGTCGAGTTCCACAATGTTTAGGAACGCTAACACGAACTTCAATTACATATCGAGTGTCGTTCCAAGGGGTTGAGCGCAGTCTGCCAACATGCGCCAGGGACCGCGGATCCTCATCGTCGTGACCTCGCACGCCTCGCTCGGCGATACCGGCCGTGCAACGGGCCTGTGGCTAGAGGAAGTCGTGGTGCCCTATCGAACCTTCGTAACCCACGGGGCACAGGTCGATATCGCGTCCCCGGCCGGCGGCGCGGCTCCCGTTGACCCCCGCAGCACGACGACGGCCGAGCACGACGTGGAGGCGTTGCTCGGGGATTCCGACGCACAGGCCAAGCTGCAGAACACCCTGCGCCTAGAAGACGTGGAGGCCGACTACGACGCGGTGTTCTTGGCCGGTGGCCACGGCGTGATGTGGGATCTCATCGACTCCCCCGTGCTGTGCCGGCTCGTCGCTCGGCTGTTCGACGCGGGCAAGGTCGTCGCGGCCGTGTGCCACGGATCCGCGGTGCTGGTCGGGGTCACCCTCGGTAACGGCGCCCCGCTGATCCGCGGCCGTCGGGTCACCGGCTTCACCAACGACGAAGAAGACGCGCTGGGCCTGCGCGACGTGGTGCCCTTCCTCATCGAGACCCAGATGCGGGTGCAAGGCGCAGAGTTCTGCCGAGGCGAGCGCTGGGCCCCTCACACGATCCGCGACGGCCGGCTGGTGACCGGCCAAAACTCCCGCTCCTCGGCCGAGACCGCCAAGCAAGTCCTGGCGGCGCTACGCGCCTGAGCACCCGTTTTTCGACATCCGTGAGAACCGAAGTGAACAAGAGAGGACCAATGACTATGAAGATCATGCACGACGTTCGAGGTATTACCCCGGGGATCATCCTGGCGATGGCGACGACACTGGCGGCTGGATGCGGCGACGACGGCTCGGCCGAGGGTGGCACCTCGACCGGTGAGGATCCGAGCACGGGCACGGCGATGAGCCCGAGCACCGGGAACACGCAAGAGACCGACGGGCCGACCTCCCCCGGGACCTCCACCGGGCCGGATTCGGAGACGGAGACCGACTCGGCCGACACCTCGACCGGCTCGACCGGACCCGAGATCTGCGACCAGGCCTCTATCGAGCTCCCCGACGACGACTTCTTCCCCGAGGGCACCGCTTATGACGCCGAAGGGGTGCTCTACGTCGCCAGTCTCGCCAATGGCTCGTTGGTGCGCGCGACCCCGTGCGAATCCGAGGTGGAGGAGCTGGTCGCCTCTGGGGGGCCGCTCCGCAACCCGGTGGGAATGATCGTCGACGATGCCAACGGCTGGCTCATCGTCTGCGACTCCGATTTCAGCTTCATGACGCCGCCGTCCATCGACGTGCTGGAGCTGGACTCGGGCAACCTGGTGGCCACCCACGAATTCGACGCGGTCGGGTTCTGCAACGACCTGGCCCTCGACGGCGACGGCAACGTGTACGCGACCGACTCGGCCGGGGCCCGGGTGCTGCGCGTGCAGGCGGCCGATCTAGACTCCGACTCGCCGGCCGAGACCTGGGTCACCGACCCCGACTTCGAGGTAGGTGAGGGCGAGTTCGGGCTCAACGGGATCGCCTATGACGACAATGGGAGCCTCTACGTCGTCAACTTCCAGCAGGGCGAGATGCACCGGATCACGATCGAAGCCAGCGGAGATGCGGGGGCGATCACCCCGATCACGATCGACGGTGGACCGCTGATGAACCCGGATGGCATGAAGTGGATGGGTGATGGCACCTTGCTGGTCATCGAGGGGGGCTTGACGGCGCTGAGCCGGGTGACCCTCGATGGCGACAACGCCAGCTCGGAGGTCGTGCAGGACGGCTTCGACTTCCCCACCACGTTCGCGCTGCTGGACGGCTCGGCGTGGGTAGCCCAGGGGCAGCTCGACCACTTCCTCGATGGCAGCGCTCCCGAGCCACCCTTCGTGGTGACCCGCGTAGCGCTCTGAATCGTTACCGGTACCGGTACCGCGCTGTCACTTCACGACGCGCGGTACCGAACCCGTCAACCTCGAAATTGTCCTCGGATGCATTGATTTCTTCGATGGTTCGACCACCCGGTTTCGCCCATGATGGACGACCTCGCGCGAATGGATCGAACCGGCTATTGCCCCCTTTGAGCGCGCAGAAAAACATGCAGCGCAAATCCTGCAACGCAAATCCTGCAACGCAAATCCTGCAATACGAATCCGGTCCTGTGAATCCGGTAACGCGCCAATTAAGTTCATCAGAACGATGGTCAGACCCGTAATTTTCGATCAGGCTATAGCGGTCCTTCCATCGATCACAATCATCGTTCGGCAATGAATCCCAGGATGGGAATCGTCGCTATAGGCGCATCCATGGGCAAGCACTACCTCGAGCAAGAATTCATCGAGCGACTCCAATCCGACCCCGACCTATTCCAGTGGCTAGAAGCGGGCTCTCTGGATGGCGTGTGGTTTTGGGACGTCGAGAACCCCGTGCACGAATGGTACAGCCCGCAGTTCTGGCGCACGCTGGGCTACGACCCGGCCACGCGTGAGCACCGGTCTTCAGAGTGGCAAGCGCTCATCCATCCCGAAGACCTCGAGCTCGCGATGCGCAACTTCGAGCTCCATTGCGAGGATCCCTCGCACCCCTACGACCAGATCGTTCGATATCGGCACTACGATGGATCTACCGTGTGGATCCGGTGCCGAGGCCTCGCCATTCGTGATTCGTCTGGTCGGCCGGTCCGATTCCTCGGCACCCACACGGACATCACCCCGATGCGGCGAGCCCTGGAGGATCTCGAGCACTCCAACCAAGCGCTGCGCCAGGAGATCGAGCGGCGCGAGCGTGAGATAGGTGAGCGGCTGGCGCTCGAGCGCAAGCTCCAGCAGACCCAGAAGCTCGAGAGCCTGGGCGTGCTGGCCGGCGGGATCGCCCACGACTTCAACAACTTGCTGGTCGGCCTGCTCGGCTATGCCGATCTGGCCCTGATGGAGCTGCCCCCCACGTCCCCCGCCCGACCCAACATCGAGCAGGTGATCGCGGGCGCCCGTCAGGCAGCCGACCTGGCCCGTCAGATGCTCGCCTACTCGGGCAAGGGGCGCTTCGTCACCAGCACGATCGACGTGTCCGGTCTCGTCGAGGAGATGGTTCACCTCTTTACGGTCACCCTGCCCAAGAAGGCAGTGGTCCGCTATGACCTGGCCCGCGCCCTACCCGCCGTGGAGGCCGACCCCTCGCAGATCCGCCAGGTGGTGATGAACCTGGTGATCAACGCGGGCGACGCGGTCCAAAACACCAGCGGAATGATCACCGTGGCCACCGGGGCGCTATACCTCTCGGGCGACTACCTCGCCGAGGTCTGGTCGTTCGAAGACCTCGATCCGGGGACCTACGTCTACATCGAGGTCTCCGATACGGGGATGGGCATGGACGCCAAAACCGTATCCCGGATCTTCGAGCCGCTGTTTAGCACCAAGGGCGCCGGGCGAGGCCTGGGGCTGGCTGCGGTCCAGGGCATCGCCCGCGGTCACGGCGGCGCCATCAAGGTCTATAGCGAGAAAGGGCGGGGTACCACGATCAAGTTCTTGCTCCCCTGCACGGATTCCGAGGCCCGGGACAACGAGAGCCCCGACCCGCGACCCGGGGCCAATCGGGTGGTGCTGGTGGTCGACGACGAAGACACGGTGCGCGCGGTGGCTCGCAAGGCGCTCGAGTACGCTGGGTACCGGGTGCTGGTCGCGGGGGACGGCAAGGAGGCCGTGGAGATCTTTCGGGCACGTATGCGGGAGATCGACGTCGTGCTGCTGGACATGACCATGCCGCGCATGGACGGGGTCGAGACGTACCAGCAGATGCGGGAGATCCGGCCGGGAGTCCCCACGCTGCTGACCAGCGGATACAACGAGCAAGACGCGACCCACCGCTTCGCGGGCAAGGGCCTGGCCGGGTTCATTCAAAAGCCGTGGTCGGCGTCGGAGCTGCTGCGCGCGATCTCGGCCCTGCACGAGGGGGCCGAGAAGGAGTGACGGCTGGCGTCACCTGTTTGGCGCATGTCGTCACTGTTCGGCGGTCGTGCAGCTCGTAGGCTGATGATCGATGTTCACCCATTCGCCCATCCCCGACGACTGTCCGCACTGCCACGCCCGCAAGGCGGTGGTGGCTCCCTCCGGCTGGTGGCGAGCCGCGCTCGTCCTCGGCTGGGTCGTCATGGCCGCCATGGTGCTCGGCCTGGGAATGACCGGCGTGGCCGGGCCGTTCACGGTGTTGCCCGGGGTGATCCTCTATGGCGTGGGCGGCCTGCCCTTCCTCCACGCGCGCGCCTCGGAGCCCGCCACGTGTAGCGAATGCGGCAAGATCATCGAGCCGCTCGCCGAGGGTCCCGCACCCAAGGCTGTGACCCTCAGCGCCGCCGGTACCAAGACGGAACCGGCGGCACCTCTGCATCACGGCATTTGATCTCGCCGACACATCGATCCTCGATCCTCGGTGGGCACGGCGCTCGTCGGCCCAGGGCGCCCAGACGGCGCCCGAGGGAGCCTGAACGTTGAAGGTTCACTCGGACTCGGGGCAGATCAGCGCCTCGTAGTCCGAGTCGAAGCATCGCGGATCGACATAGCGAAGATCCGTCAGGAGCTCGTCGTCGGTCAGCGCCGCCAAAAACGCGAGCAGCTCCTCTTGTTCGGGATCGGTGAGCGAGAAACCGGTGATCCGAGGATCCTTGACCGGGCTTTGGGCTCCGTCTCCGGCATAGCGGCCACTATGCAGCTTGCGCCCACCGCGTGCGTAGGCCTCGATGACATCCCCCAAAGACGCAAAGCTACCGTCGTGCCCCCATGGCCCGGTGAGCGCGACGTTGCGCAAAGAAGGAGTCCGCACCCGACCCATGTCCTCTCGAAGGCCGGTCAGCGCATGAAGACCCGTCTCTTCGGGCGGGTAGCTGCCCTGCCCGTCGATGTCGTAGAGGCCGGTGTTGAAGTAGCCGGGCTGCTCGCCGACACGACCATCATCGAGTAGGGGCCGGTCGAGTAGTGGGCCCGAGTGACAACGAAAGCACCCGAGCCGCTCGCTCTGAAACAGCGCCTGACCTCGCTGGGCCGCGGGGCTCATGGCATCGGGGTCTCCCGCCAGTGCCCGATCGTAGGGGCTCCCGAACGAGACGATCGTGCGCTCGTAGCTGGCGATCGCTCGCGCCGCGTTGTCCAGGCTCACCGGCTCGGGCTCGCCGGGAAATGCCTCCTCGAACAGCTCCGGGTAGGGCTCGGTAGACGCCAGCCGTTCTAGCAATAGCGGCTCGTGCATACCCATCTCCACGATCGGATCGGAGCCGAGCAGCGGGATCAGCAATTGCTCCTCCAGGCGATCCTGGTCGGGGCTCCGCCAGCCCAGCGGCCCACGCCACGCCACGTTGATCACCGACAAGGTATTCCGGGGATGGACGTCATTGTAGGTTCCGACCGCACGCACGAAGCCATCGGTGAATCCCTTGGCCTGTTCATGGCAGATCGCACACGAGCGATCTCCATCGGCAGAGAGCTGAAAGTCGTGAAACAACCACCGACCGAGCGTGACCTTCTCTACGGTCATCGGGTTGTCCGCCGGGATCTGTGGGGTCGGGACGTAGGACGGTAGATCCCAGGACCACGGCGTCGAGGAGTCTTCGGACGGGGAGGTGCAGCCGCCGAGCGCCAAGACGCCCCAGGCGACGGCCACCACTCTCACTGCTCGGTGTCCTCGACGATCACCGAGAGCTCGATCGGGCCTTCGCCCTCCAGTCGCACCACGTAGGGGCCCCACATATGTACGATGACGGCCTGGTCAGTATAGCCCGGACAGTCCTCCATCGGCGCCTGTGGAGCGACGGGGAAGGCCCCGAGCACCTCCACGCCGACCCCTTCGGTGACGAAGAAGCGGACGGGAACTTCCCACTCGGGGATCTCGACCGTCACGTAGCGCTCGGGCTCGTTGCCCTCGATGCGCCAGGCATGCTCGGGGGAGGGAATGATGAGCGCCTGGCTTGCCTCCGCCTCGAGGGTCGCCGCTTGTAGCGGCTGCAAGTCCCCCGCGAGCAGCGTGCAGGCGTTCTCGCTATATTCGTCGCCCATCGCCGGATCAGGGTCGGTGGGATCAGGATCGGTGCCGGACTCATCGTCACCGGTGGTGCCGGAGGAGTCGACACCGTCCTCCGTGTCGGCTCCAGATCCCCCGGGTGCGATGCCACTGCTCGAGGCGCCCACGTCCATACCGCTGGTCGCGGGAGCCTCCGTGTCCGCCGGAGGATCTCCGCCGGCAGAGCCCGTACCGGACTCGTCACATGCGACCAATAAACTCGAAGCCAAGAGTAGTGAACAATGCAAACGCACGACTTGCCTCATCCTCGACGAGCCTTCTGAGAGGATAGAGCATCGATCCGCGGCACCTCCATGAAAAAACCGACGCGACCGACTACAGAGCGACGATGAGGTAATCGTGGGCACGTAGATCTTTCCACGACACCAACGCGTGCTCCCACCGCTGGTCCCGGTGGTGCGCGAACCCGAGCCCGAGTCCGACGAGCCAGCCGCACCACCGAGGCAGTCGCGCCCTCGGGGGTGGGCTCCATCGAGCTCAGGCGGCCGCGTTCCCGTCGTCAGTCCTCGGCCGGGGTACAGGCCAGCGGCTCCCACTCGGGCACCGAGGGGTCGAAGCCGAACAAGATCGCCGCAAAGAACCGCGGGGTCAGCCCATCGAGCATCGGCTTCCACTGCGTGCGTTCGATGCAGCCGACGTCCCAGTTGGGGAAGGTCTCGTCGATCGACATCCCGCACTGGCCGCTGGGCAGGCAGCACCCGAGCATGTCGACGAAGGGGATGCTCTCGTCCGGGCAATCGGGACTACGCTCGCCGTCCTCGACCCCGCGCTCGAGGCAGACCCCGCTATTGCCGCCAAAGAGGTTGTCGTTGGTGCTCCCGCACGCCCCCTGCCCGCCCTCGCCCTCGGTGCAGCAGTGCGTCGCCGAGTAGTCGCTTTGTGGAAAAAGATAGGGCGGGCATGCCGTGTCTCCGCAGTACTCGTACTCGGGCGGCGGAGGCGGCTCGTAGACCGAGTCGTCCGAGGTGCAGCCGCAGCCCGAGAAGCGACCATTGGGCAGGCACATGCGGAGCCCCGAGCCCATGTCGTCACACTCGCAGGGCTCGTAGGCCCCCGGCTCGCACTCGTCGTCGGGCAGGGTCGGCTCGGGCAGAGGCAGCTCGTAGCCCGAGCCCGGCTCCTCGGGGGGCACGGGAGGCTCGTTGGGCTCCGTGTCGGCGCCCTCCATGAGGATCTCTTCGACCCCCATGCCGCCCTCGTCTCGGCAGCCCCCGGCCCCGGCCCCGGCCCCGGCCCCGGCCAGAAACACCATGGCGCCCACGGTCGCTCTTCGTCGCATACGAACGTCGCTCATGACAACAGCTCCTCCAGCGGACCCACGCTGTCGGAGTCGCTATAGTCTCCGAAGGATTGCATCTCGTGCAGGCCCATGGCGTGGGCGATCGACACCATCAATCGGCTGGTGCGGGGCCTCTGGTCGGAGAGATCGAGCCATCGCCCCAGCCCGATGGGGTTCCCTCCCCCACCCGCCAAGAAGAAGGGAATCGGGTAGTTGCCGTGGTTGCCGATCGACATCTCGGTGCCGAACACCACCAGCGTGTCGTCGAGCAAGGTGCGGCCGTCCATGTACACCTCTTGATCGAGGCGCTCGAGCATCCGGGCCATCATGCCCACGAAGAACCGGTTGATGTCTCGTTTCTCGCCCGCGGTGCGCTCGTGCATCACCTGGTGGAAGCCGAAGTCGGGGTTGACCCCGGGGATCCGGATGTCCGTGCCGGTGAAGGTCAGCTGCAGGCTAGCCACTCGGGTCACCTGGCACATGAAGCTGCGTACGATGAGGTCCATCTGGAGGTCGGCGACCTCTTCGAACATGGCGTAGTCCAGCACGCCCTCGTCGCCGAGATCGTGCGGCTGGTAGCCCTCGCTGCACGACAGATCCACCGACTGGTCGAGCCGCTCCTCGATCGACCGGACCGCCTCGAGGTGGGCGTCGATCTTGGCGCGCTCCTGACCGCCGTAGTAGCCTCGCACTCGGTCCAGGCCGCCGCCGACCGCATCGAGCACGCTCTTTTTGCGGGCGCTTCGCCGGGCCAGCTCCTCGGGGCTGGCCGTTGGCGCCCCGAAGATCCGGTCGAACATCCGGTTGGGGTCGTCCTCGGCGAGCAGCGGCTCGTCGGGCCCGGTAAACACCATCACGTTGCTAGCGTCGGCGGGCTTGGTCAGCGCCCCCACGCCGAACTCCAGCGAGCGGAAGGGGGTGTCGGTGGAGATCACATTGGCCACCACCTGGTCGATCGAGGGGTTGGACACGCGGGTCTCTTCGGCGTTGCCCTTGGCCCCGGTCCACATGCAGGGCATCCCCTCGTCGTGGGCCAAGATGTCGTTGGTCATCCCGCCCTTGAGCCCGCCCAGCAGCACCATCTTGTCGCGGAAGGGCGAGAACGCATCGAGGGTGACGCTCATGGCGTAATCGTCGGCGGGACCGGTGGGTTCCCAGCCGCGCTCGAGGCCATTGGGCCAGAACACCAACAACAGGTTCTTGGGTCCCGCCCCGGCGCCGGACTCGGCCCGAATGGCGGCCGAGGGGACGAAGGGGGCGAGCAGGGACGCGGCCCCGAGCCCCTGGAGCAGCCGACGACGGCTCAGGTGCTGGCGTCGCCGCGAGGGCATCACGCTACGCAGGTGAGGGGGGTGCTTGGGGCTCATGCTTCCTCCTGCACGGGCTCGTGCCGGTATCGAAAGGTCTCGCTCATCACGATGGACAGCAGCAGATCGCGGATGTTGCCGCCGGTCTGTTCGAAGCGCTGGGTCAGGTGCTCCAGGGCGCACTCGTCGTCACCGGTCTCGCTACGCCCGGTGGAAAAACGGAACACCTGGGTCGCGTAGCAGGCGTGGGCGTCGGCGCTTTGGGCCAGGCGCTCGACCAGGTCGCGGGCATCGACGATCGGTCCGTCGACGTCGGTGGCCACCAGCGGATCGGGCGAGGGAATCGTCAGCCCGTTCTCCGTCTCGCGATACTCGCCCATGGCCCCGTAGTGCTCGAACACCACGCCGACCGGATCGATAAGATCGTGGCAGACGGCGCACGCCGGGTTTTCTCGGTGAGCTTCGAGCATCTGCGCCGTGGTCACCGGATCCGACCCAAACTCCGGCTCTTCGAGGGAGGTGTCGAGGCCCGGCGGGGGGCTGCCCAGGTGCTGGCACAGCACGTTGCGACGGACGAACAAGCCGCGCAGGACCGGCGAGGTCTTGTTGTAGCGCGCGTGCTGGGTCAGCACGCTGGCCTGCAAGAGCACGCCTCCGCGCCGGTTGGTGTCGAGCACCGTGGGGACGGCCGGATCCACGCTCGGGCTCAGGCCGTAGATCGGCGCGACCGCGGGATCTACGAACGAGTAGGGTGCGGTCATCAGCGTGGTGTACGAGCCACCCGCCTCGCGCACCACGTAGTCGGCAAAGTCGACCGTCTCCCGCAGCATGCCGGCCAGCACGTCCTCGCTGAACCCGGGGTAGCGCTCGGGATCCTTGGCGGTGCTCTCCAGCCCTTCGAGCCCCAGCCACTGGGTGTGGAAGCTGCCGATCGCCTCGGTCGCCCGGGGGCTGTCGAGCAGCCGCTCGGCCTGGGCCAGCAGGCCCTCGGGGGTGGCCAGGGTCTCCGAAGCGGCCGCGTCGAGCAGCTCGTCGTCGGGCGTGGTGTTCCACAGCATGAACGATAAGCGGGTCGCCAGCTCGTAGGGGGTCAACAGGCGGCGCCCCTCCACCTCGCTGTCGACCCCCTCCTGTTCGATCCCCTCCTGTTCGATCCCCTCTTCAATCAAGTAGAGGAACTCGGGCATCTGGAGCATCGCCTCCAGGGCCAGCTGGATGCCTCCGTTATAGCCCTCGCCCTCCCGCCCCACCGCGTAGACCTCTTGCAGCGACGCGAGCTCCCCGTCGGTCACCGGGCGTCGGAACAGTCGCCCGCCGATCTGCTCGATGAACCGCCGGGCACACTCGTCGTCCCCCTCGGTCGCGGGGTTGCAATCGCTCACTTGGTCGATCTGGGTGATCGTCTCCTCGGCTACCTGCTCGGCCGCCACCATGTACTTGTCGATATGAAACGTGGTGACCGTGGCTTCGGCGTTGCTGGCGAAGGCACCCACCCGAGCATCGCTGGGCAAGGCGCGGGAAAGATCGAGGTCGACCCCCAGCACATCACGCACGGAGTTCTCGTACTGTCGCCGGGTAAGGCGTCGGAGCACCGCGGTCCCTAGCTGTTCACACTGTGGGGCCACGGACCCCGGTTCTGGGTCGGGGTCCGTCTCGGGCTCGGGCTCGTTTTGGGGGCTCATGGCCGCAGCGGAGCCCGCGCTGGAGTCTTGGCACCCGGGCAGCACCACGAGTGCGGCCAGGGGGATCAGGGCCCAAAACGCCGTCCCCGAGCACAAACACCGAGCGAGGGGCGAGGGGGCCCCATGGGGGCGACCTATCGACATGGGGAGAGCATGACCTGGCTCTTTACATGCCGTCGGTCTTGAAACGGTCCTTATTGGTCGAGAACCGGGCGATTTACCGCGCGGATCGTGTGGCGTTCGGCAACCATACCCAGCCGCACATGCCGACAGCCGGGCGATTCACTGCGATTCATTCGGCGGGTCGTGTGGCATTCGGCAACACCATGCCCAGCTGCTGCGCCTGCTCGCGGGCGCGGCTGGCCATTTCGCGCGCGCGCTCGGGATCGCGACCCAGGCGGTCGAGCGCCTCGGAGAATTGGAGCAACGTCAGCGCGGTGAAGGGCTCGGCGTGGACGCGGCGATGGAGCTCCAATGCCCGCTCGAAGTATGCGTAGGTCGCCGTCTGGTGCCCCAAAAGCGCGGCGAGTCGCCCCAGCGGGCGGGCGGCCGCGCCATCGCAGTACACGGTGCTCACCACCATCAGTCGCCCGGCGAAGGGCTGCAGCTCGCGATAGATCACCCGGGCTCGGTCGATGTCGTGCAGGGCGACCGCCACATCGGCCAGGTACGCCAGCGACGAGGGTCGGCCGCCGTTGGGCTCGAGCCGATCCCCATCGATATCGACCAGGGCCTCGAACTGGGGCCGGGCTGCGTCCAGCATTCCTTTTCGAACCAGCCAGTAGGTGAACCCGGCGCTCCATACGGTCGACGAGGTTCGTACGCCCCGCAGCTGGGCGGTGACCTGCTGCGGGGACATCTGCTCGATCGTTCCGTCGAGCAAGCGCGTCTTGAGCAGCTGACCGTGGGCGAACTCCAGGCCACCCACGAACCCGTCGCCGACCGCCGCGGTGAACTGCTCGTTGAGCGCGTAGGCCTCGGAGAAGCGACCCTGGAGCATCGCCAGCATCCCCTCGTAGCCCAGCGTGGCCGCGGTCGCAAAGGGCTGCCGGGAGCGGTCGACCAACACCTTCACGGCTCGGCTGTGTACCTCGGCCCCGGACCAGTCGCCGCCGCTGAGGGCTTCGGCCGCCAGCAGGTTATGGGCGCTCAGCTGCAGGCGCACGTCGCCTAGCGACTGCGCCAGCGCCAGCGCTCGCTGGGACGCCTTTATCCGCTCGGTCCAGCGCTCGGCCTGGTCGCCCAGCACCACGCAGCGGGCCACCAGCGCGAGCACCTGCCAACGAGGCAAGCCCTGGGCCGTGGCCATGGCCATGGCTCGCTCCACCAGAGCCTCGCGCCGCGGCTGCTGGCGACCGTCGAGCTCTTGGGCGAGCCGACAAAGCACCTGAAACTCGAGCTCGCTGCCCGCGGTGACGGTGGCGGCCGATCGTTCGAGCAGCTCTACCCGCAGGGGATCGATCGTCGGCTCGTAGCGAGCGTAGGGATCGACGTACTCGCCGTGCCCGGTGTAGCCCAGCGCCGCTTCGACGAACGCCGGGGTCGAGCCCCCACGCCGGGCGAGCTCGGCGGCCTCGAGATAGCTCGCCTTGACCACCGAGGCGGGAGCGCTGAGGGCTCGCTGGGCCCCTCCGAGCGCGATCAATAGCTCCGCGGCCAGCACCTCGTTGTCGGGCTCGTGTGCCCGCGCGATCTCCAGCGCGCGCCGATACTGGGCCTCGGCCTTTTCGAAGCCGAGCCGCTCCATGGCCGCTGCGCCCGCGGCCCGAGCCCAGCGGAGCGCCTCGGCCCATACCCCTGAGCCCAGCGCCTCGTGGTAGTGCCGGGCGATCTCGTCGACGTGGTCCTCGGCCGTCAGTCGCTCCAGTGCGCGAGCCGCCGCCGCGTGCAGTCGAGCTCGCTCGGCATGGGTCAGCGTGTCGTAGAGCACCTCGTGCACCAGAGCATGGGCAAACCGCATCCGCCCCTGCCCCAGGTCGTCCAGCAGCCGGGCCGACACCGCGGCGTCGAGCGCATCGAGCACGGCCGGGCCGGGGTGCTCGAGGATCGCCTGGAGGATCCGCGCGTCGGCCACGTGTCCCAGGACCGAGGCGGCGGTAAGGACCTCCTGGGCTGCCGCGGGCAAGGCGGTCACCCGGCGGAGGATCGCGTCTCGTAGCCGTTCGGGCACCCCGAACGAGCTCGTCCCCGCTCCCGTTCCCGCTCCCGCTCCCGGTCCCGCTCCTGCTCTGTTCGGATCGCCGTGGCTTTCCTTGCCGAGCAGTCGCGCGATCTCCTGCACGAAGAACGGGTTACCGTTCGTCTTGGCCAGGACCGCGTCGACCAGCTCGGGGCGCACCGAGTCACCCAGCGGCCCTTCTAGGATCCGAGCCACGTCCGCTCGATCCAGGCCCGAAAGGCTGAGCCAGGTGCAATCGGCACTGTGGGCAACCGCCCCCAATAATCGGGTGAGCCAGTGTTCGGGTGGGAGGATCTGGTTGCGGATCGTAGCGATGATCAGCAGGGCCGAGGAGGCGATCTGTCGCGACAGCAGCTCCAGCAGCTCCAGCGAGGTGCGGTCGGCCCACTGTAGATCGTCGAGCAAGACCACCAGCGGGCGGCGATTCGAGGCCCGGCGTAGGAATCGAGCCAGCGCGTCGAGCACGGGGAACCGGCCGTCGTCGGCGCTCAGTGGTTCGGAGGGCGACACCGACGGCACTCGCTCGCGAAGCTCGGGCACCAGCCGGGCCACCACCCCGGCGCCGGTGCCCAGCTCTGCGCGCAGGCGCTCCGGATCGTCGCAGGCGTCGACGTACTCGCGGAGGATCTGGATCCACATCCACAAGGCCGGCGCCCCCTCGCCCTCGTAGCCATGCGCCACCAGCACGCCAGCGCCCCGGCGGCGGGCCTCGTGGCCAGCCGCATCGGCCAAGAACGTCTTGCCGACGCCGGGCTCCCCCCGGATGAGCAGCAGCCGGCCATGGCCTTCGGCGACGCGGTCCAGCGCCTCGAGGATCTGCGACCATTGCGGAGCGCGACCGAGCAAGTGCGCGGGTGGTGCATCGACCGGGCGGGCTGGGGCGGGCTCGTCCGCATCGGCGATCGGGTCGGGGCGTGGTTTGGGCACAGGACCCTCGGGCGTCGCGGGGCTGACCGACACCTCCGCCGTGAAGCGATAGCCGCGGCGAGGCACGGTGGTGATCGGATCGGGGATCCCGGCGGTGCGGAGCACCTGCCGAAGCACCCAGATCGCCCGTTTCAGCACGCCGATGTTGACGGTGACGTTGGGCCAAATGGCCGCTAGCAGCTCGTCCTTGGCCAGGACTCGATGTCGGTGCTCGATCAGTACGCGCAGCAGATCGTAGATCCGTGGCTCGATCGGGACAGCCTTGTCGCCCACGCGCAGCTGGCACAACGCGGTATGCAGCTGTGCGCCCTCGAAGACATAGACGACGTTAGCGTCTGGGGGTCCCTCGCTAGGATCGCGCGCCATGCGGTCGGGGTATCGACGCTAGCACAACGAAACCCGCGCTTCTGACGGGCCCCGGGCGGTGGGCGTTCGGCGGAGGGTTTACGAGCTCGGCGCGTGCGGCCCTCTTATCGCGCTCGATTGTGCGCCAGCCGAGCACTTCGAGCGATCGGTCTGACCAATGTCGCCAATTGTACTGGAATCGAGCGCACATTCCCGTAGGCTACCCGGACGTGCTGGTGGGATCCCCGAGACCCATCCTTCGCGTCGCACCGGCGCGAAAGAAATGGAGCACTCGGGACCACGTATCGTCAGGGGACCGAGGGACAGGGAACTAGAACCGGGAACTAGAGCCGGGAAACAGAGGGCTAAAGCCCCCTATGACTCCATCGGGCCATCATTGTGGATCGACCGTTGTCATCTGCCAGTTGCTCGCACCCCGAGCGACCGATGAGCCCACGCCGCTCGTGGTCGAGCCGGGCAACGTCTGCGTCTGATTCGAAGCCAGGATGAGCCAAACAAGTGCTGAACGTTCAGCTCAATATCGATCCCATTGTCTGGAAACGAAGCCCGGGCCGCGAGCGATCCGGCGAGGACGAAGAGGGGAATCATACCGGGTCGAGCACCGCGCCTGCCGAGGCGAGCACCGACGTACCGGAGGCCGAGCCGAGCACGGCGGCCGCTCGTGCTCCGGGTGAAGACGTCGCCGCCCCAACGCGCGACGCTTGAGCGCCGTCATTGGGGCCTCCGCACACCTCGCTTGAGACCTCCCCCCAGCCCACGCGAGGTGCTGGCGGCCGGGCTTTACCAATTGCCCTTGAGCTCGACCAGGTTCTGCTCTTTGCCCGTGATGAGCCCCCATAGGCCGGAGACCTCGATCGGCTTGCCCGACCACGACGTGGTCGTGATCATCGACTCGCTGAATGCCTGGAACTTCTTGACGCCGACGTTTCGCTTCATGCAGGCGGCCTTCAGATCGTCAACGTAGCCCTTCTTGCCGACCAGGCACGCGGCCAGCCGTAGTGTGCCGACGACCGCGTTTGGCCTGTATCTATTCATGCGTTCGCGCCAGAATGTGTGACGCGAGTCGGTGACATCAATCGCGCTGAACAACGACATCACGCCTCGAATATCTGACTGACTCTTGGTCCCGGAGCAGTTGACCTACTCGACGTGACGCGTGGCCAACCACAAGTCAACGCCGAACCGAAAGGTACGTTCGAGCCATTCTCGCCAATCCTCGGGCTGGCCGAGGGCAGGCAGCGATCGCTACGCCTACCGGTACCCGCCGTGGATCGCCCGTGCGCGTCCATTCGACCAAAGAGATCATCGGAGCCCGCAACCGGCGCTACGTAGCTCTCTTAAAAGCATCATTGACTGGGCCACAAGGCACTCCAAGACCGAAATATCAGGTCCCGCACCCTACCTCGGCCCGGGTGCGATCCTCGCGGTCGTGGTCACCCCCACGCGTTCGAGGAGAGCCTCGAGGCGGTCGAGGCGAGTCCGGATGAGCTCGTCGTCCACGTGGGTGACCTCGACGTCGCCATCATCGGTCGAGTTCACGACGAGCCTGGCGCGACGCAGGGCTAGCGTGATCTCCGCACGTTCCGCTTCATCGGGGCCCGATAGCTCGAGTGCATGCTCGAGCCGGGCCACCGCGTCAAGCGGTCGTCCCTGGAGCAGCGCCACGATACCGAGCCCCTTGAGCGGATAGGCAAGGTGAGGATGCTGGGGGCTCAGGGCGGCTTCGAGGATACGGAGCGCATCCGACAAGAGCGGGGCGGCGCGCTCCCATTGCCCGAGCAGTAGGAGCGCCTCGGCCAGGTTGGACCGAGCGATCGCGGTGTATGCGTTTTCGGGGCCGAACGCGGACTCGTAGATGCGCAGTGCCTCCTCGTGGGACCGCGCCGCTGCATCGAACTCGCCGTCGACATGTTGCACCACACCCATCACCGTGAACGCCTCGGCCAGCGCCACGTCGCCGGGTGCGAGCCGTTGCTGGAGCCGGAGCGCCTCGCGGGCGCGGGCGCGGGCTCGACGGAGGTCTCCGCGGGCCAGCTCGGTGTTGGCGAGCGCGATGAGCACCCGGGCGCTCTCGAGGTGTCCATCAGGATAGAGCGTGCTCCAGCCCGCGAGGGCTCGCTCGTAGGCCATCATCGCTTCGTCGAGATCGCCGCCACGATGATGGGTGACACCAAGGCCGTGTATCGCCGCGAGTGTCGTCGGGTGGTCGTCGCCGTAGCGTGAGCGCCTCCATTCCACGAGCCAGCGGTAGTCGTCGCCCGCCCGCTCATAGTGGCCGAGGTCTACGTTGGCCGCCGCACGACCATCCCGCGACTGCACGACGATATCGGCCTCCCCCGTGGCCTCGGCTTCGTTCACGAGCATGTCGAAACGCTCGAGGGCACGACCAGGATCCGACAGCACGACGAGGTGCGCTTCGGCCAGCGCCAAACGAAGGCGCTCGGATTGCAGCTCCGTGCGCTCGACCCACGCTCGGGCCTGCTCGATCCATTGGGGCGTATCATCCATGTTCCGTAGGTCGCGACCTCCTCGCATCGCGAGCTCGACCCACGCCAAGGCCGCTCGCTCGTCCAGCTTGGCCGAGGTCGCGCGCCCGATCGCCGCCAGCAGATCGTCCCGGCCATGCTCGAGCTCGCCGAGTTCGAATCGAGCCTCCGCCCGGTCGCGCAAGCCGTCGATCTCGGCGGCGGAATCCCCCTCGAGTTCGGCACGTTCGATGAGCCCGTGCAGCAGATCGGTGGCTCGAGCCACCCGACCGGTGAGCAGCGCCGCTCTGGCTTCAGCGAGCTGCTGACGGAAGTGCGGGCTCTCGGCCGTGACCGGCTCGTCATCCACCAGCAGCGCGACACATCGCTCGATCCGAGGCATGCCAGCCACGGCGTCGACGGCTCGCTCGACTGCGGGGGATTCGGCGACGACGAGGCTCCCCACCAGTGCGTCCAGGAATGCCACCCGCGTGCGCAGGCAGCCAAGCTGGGCCTGTAGCAGTGCTGGGTCCTTGGAGTCTGCATCCTCACACACGAGGCCGCGCGCTCGCTCCAGGTCGGCCGTGTAGGTCTCGAGCGCGTCGATCGTCGTGTCTGCCGCAGAGGGTGCATAGGGCAACTGCGTGTCGAGGAAGGCCGAGCGAATCGCCCGGGCCTGTTTCCCAGACCAGGCTTGCGATGCATCGACCTCTGGCCCACACACAGGCTGCTCGCTCATCCCGAAGAAGGCGGTCGTGCCAACGGCGGCCGCGCCGATCCCCAGCGCAAGGGGCCAGGTTCGCCTCGACCGTCGCATCGCCACGAGCAGCTCGTGCATAGTGGGGAAGCGATCGTCGGGACGGTGGGCGAGGCCGCGAGCGAGCACGCGCCGGACGTGGGCCGAGACCTTGGTCCTCGGTCGCCCCGAGGCGAGCCGCCCGCGGGCCGTTGCCGCGTGTAGCTCCTGGAGAGTACGTCCGAGGAACGGCCGGGTGCCATGAAGCGCCTCCCAGAAGGCCACACACCACGAGAACTGATCGCTGCGGGCATCGACTGCTACTCCCAGCATCTGCTCGGGTGACATGTAGGCGGGAGTTCCGAGCACAGTGCCGTCGCGGGTCAGCCGGGGGGACACGGTCTCGCCGCTCCCGGCGGTCTGCCCCGGGCCGTTCAGGGATGGATCCGGATCGGTCTTCGAGGTCAGCTGAACCAGCCCAAAGTCTACGACCTTGACCCGCCCCCGCTCGTCCACGAGTACGTTGTCGGGCTTGAAGTCGCGGTGGACCAGCCCCGCCTCGTGCGCCGCGACGAGGCCCTCGCCGGCCGCGACGAAGGCCGCGAGGATCTCCTCGGTGCTCCGCGCTCGCTCGTCGAGCCACGACCGCAAGGTCCATCCGGCCACGTACTCCATTGCGATCCAGGATCGGTCGCCGAGGGTTCCCGCCTCGTACACCTGCACCACGTTGGGGTGACTGAGCTGGGCCAGCGAGCGGGCTTCCTGCAACATCCGCGCGCTGGCCTGGGGTGATCGCCGCAGGTGGTGGACCACCTTGATCGCGATCGTGCGGGTGAGGGTCTCGTCATAGCCCTCAAGCACCTCTCCCATCGCGCCAGCGCCGATCCGCTTGACGATACGATACCGAGCGATCCGCTCGGGCGGCGGCTCGGATCCTCCGAACAGCGCCGCCGTGACCTGGGCCCGTAGGTGCTCCTGACGAGGGTCTTGCTGCGGCTCGCCTTCCGCGAGCTCGACGAGCGCCCGTTCATCGGACTTCCCGAGTGTGGCTGCTTCACCGCTCGGGCTCGGGGGGTCGAGATCGACAAGAGAGTGCGACATCGCCGACCCTCAGGCGGTGGCTAGTTCCGCTTTGGCACGAGGATCACCAGAGGATCACCAGAGAAGGTGCGTCCACCTGCTGCCTCGTTGAGCTTCACAACGGCCGTGAATGCGACCGTAGTCCACTTGGACCCGTTCAGCCCCAGATTTGCAAAGTTCCTTTCCGTACCCCAAGAGGTATCGCTGCGTTCGTGATCGGGTAAGGGCTCTCGCTTGATCTTTCCATCTCCGCCTCTATAGAGCTTCGAGATTCCATAGACAGATCCCTGTACTTTATTGTCCCCGGTGTATCCATCCTCGTCGAAGACTCCATCCAGGACGAGCTTTATCGTGCTATTGCTGTTGACCTCGATGATCAACGTTCTATGGACATCGTTGATATTGCACCAATTATTGCTGTTCTTGGGATCTTGGGCTTGCAACAGCAACCTCACCATCCGGTCGCCTCGGAAGCGAAAGCGCACGGTAGCATCCTCATCAACATCGAAAACTTTGGGATCGACGCCTGTACGACCGTTTCTCATGATGCGGGTCATCTTCGTTTCCTCCTCGCCA
This sequence comes from Myxococcota bacterium, assembly GCA_039194325.1. Lineage (GTDB taxonomy): Bacteria > Myxococcota_A > Polyangia > Nannocystales > Nannocystaceae > Paraliomyxa. The sequence continues at coordinate 63,005 of JBCCWC010000023.1, read as the reverse complement.
CCGCCGTGGCTACCTACGATAGTCCACGCTGACCTCGAATCGATTGCGTCGTGTCTCAAACCGCCTCCCCCAACTCGGCACGGACTTCTGCGGCCCAGCCCTCAAGGTCTTCCTCGCTAGTGGCCACCCGCGGTCCCGTGCGCAGCTCGTCGATGCGCGTAGCGAGCACTTGCTTGGCACGGCGTAGGCGGGTGCGAATGGTGCCCTCGGGGACCTCGAAGATCTGGGCAAGCTGGGGTCCGGGCAGCTTCTCCCAGTAGTGCAGCTCAAGCAGGATCTGCATCTGCGCGGGGATCGTTCGCAGTGCAGCTAGCAGCACAGTGTGGGTACGCTTGTGGTCGAGTAGCTCGCTCGGCGTAGTACCTAGATCCGCGACCGAGACCGTCTCGGGCTCGAAGCGCTGGCCTGCCTGCTGCCTCGACTCGAAGTAGGAGTACAGTCGCCTGCGCGCGATCGCGAATAGAAAGGTCCGCACGCTGCTCTCCGCCCGGAAGGTATCCCGACGCTCGACGCAGACGAGGAAGGTCGTCTGGACGAGTTCGGCCGCCGCGTCGTCGCCGACCTTGTTGCGAAAAAAACGCAACAGTGCGTCGAAGTAGCGCGAGAACAGCTCCTGGCCTGCCTTTCGGTCGCCCTCGCGCCATCGCTCGAGAAGGTCGACGTCGTCTCCCAAGGCGCTCCCATTATGCCAGACGTTGATTGCCTCGTCTACACGATTTGCCCCAACACGCCGCACAGAACAGCGTTCCACATCTTTCGGGCAATCGATTCCGAAGAGCCCCGGACTAGCAGGAGCGACCGCCAGGCACGGTCCCGTGACACCGACGCTGGCGACGGTGTGAGCCCGTGGGTCCGACTCTACTCGTCGAACCGCGAGCAACGTGAGCCCGCGGCTGGATGCCGCCGGAAGGAAGACCAATGCCCCACCCAGTAAATCCCGAATGGACCCGGTCCTCAAGGCGGCTCATTTTGACCCCGCCTCTCGTCGCCCTCGCTTCGGCTCTGCTCATGGGGTGTCCACCAACCCCAACCCCAGATCCAGACCCAACGATCTGCAAGGTTGATAAGGCCTGGATCACCTCACCTTCGATGCCAAATGGAAGCGATTTCCCCGACGTTGACTCCAAGAACTGTGACTTTCATAGGTGGTCGTTTCAGACTTTCTTCTGGCTGACAAGTAAAGAGGGTAAGAGCCTGGTGTTCGAGAAGTTCGCGAACCCCAAGAGCTTATTCGTTCCCAAGGGCCCACCCTTGCCCTATCCCGGCTCGGAGACCGCCGATATCGAGGAGATCTTCCAGGCCGGATCCGGAAACGAGATCCTCGTCGATCAGAATGGCGAAGTTGTCTATTATGCGAATCACCTGAATCTGCAATTCTGGAACTTCATCGACAAGAGCAAATTTTGGGACCTCCAAGAACTCGAAGCCGTCAAGCCTGGACAAGACCTCGACTTCCCCGTCGACTCTCTCGAGATCAAGTCATCGTGGCGCGTAGCAAAAAGAGAGAATGAGTGGCTAATCCCCAACGCAGAAGAGCGTTTCTACTTGGTCGAGACCGAGATTCCCGAGGTCGACGAGGGTGGCAACGTGAAGGAAGACAAAGCTCAGGCCACGATGGCGTTGGTTGGCCTTCACGTCGTGGGGGTTGTCAAAGGGCACCATGAGTTCATCTGGGGGACATTCGAGCACCTCGACAATGCCCCGAACTGTGACGCGCTGGAGTCCAAGAACCCGGTGACGGGGCAGGATTGGTCATTCTACGACGGAAGAGCCACGAAACAACAGTGCAATCAGTTCGATCCTGGTCGCCCCATGAGACCCGCCAACGTCTGCCGTGTACAGCCGCAGGGCGGTGGCAAAGACAAAAACAGGGAGAATATCAGGAACCTCAACGAGCAGGCCCACGAGTTGACCAGAAACACCATCTGGGCCAACTATGAGTACGTCGGGGCAATCTGGACTGATGGAAAGATTCCGCTTAATAACCCGTTCCCCAATGAATTGCGTGGCTCGCTTGCCTTGGCCAACACGACAATAGAGACATTCAAGCAAGATGAGAATTGCTTCAGTTGCCACAATGCCAGCGAACGCTACGTGACCGCAGGAAACAAACCCGTTAAGATCAAGGGTAAGCACCTCAACCTGAGCCACTTCGTGGTCAACTATCAAGCCAGTCGCTTGGCTGACAATTGAGCCTACCAGCCCCGAACCCGAATCGAACGAGGCATCGACATGAGCAACACGAACGAGAAGACTACGTTCAGGATCCACCCGTCCATTGGGTTCGCCCGCGTGGGAACGTCCGATGATTTTTACCTCGCGCCCGAGACCCTCGCCGGCCACCCGATCCCCAACAGTAGCCCCCGTACCGGTGGCTTGCCGATCAAGGCCGGTACAGAAGACGAGCCTATCGAGTCTAGCGACGTACGAGGTCGAGATAGCGGGCTCACCCGCCAAGGCGCCCGGTTCCGAATCTATGCGTACACAGGCAAAGAGGGAGAGAAGGAAGAATATCCAAGGGGCGGAACTCCCCAGGAGATCCGCATCGGGGACAAGGTCGAGGTCGATGGCCGTTCCAAGACCGTCCGTAACATCGTCTGGACCGTGCATATGGCCAACAAGAAGACCGCGTGGTACGGCTCTGCCGACGACGATGGAATCCTGGCCTGGGGCACGCCACACACGCCAACAACTCCAGTCGAGGGGCTACGCAACCCGCAGATGAGCAACGACTGTGAGGATCGGAGGCGATGGAAGACCATGTTCATCGATCCCGGACCGCGAACCATCGAAGGTAAGCGCAAAGTGGTACATATCGATGAGAGTACGGTTGCGACGTACTACAATGACAAGGGAGATGTCACAGAAGGGCTCCCGGAATATCCCAAGACTTTCCCGAAGAAGTCCGTCGCGAAGATGCCCAAGGTGTTCGGCGAGAACCTGAAACTCGACGGCAAGCTCTATCCGCCGGGTGTCGAGCCCATCGACTCCCTCGGTGAACTCCGTACGGACGAGTTCGGACGCCTGATCGTCGTCGCAGCGCGAGGCCGCGCCAATAGCTTCAACAGCGAGGGAGCACAGCACGGGTTCGTCCACGGAGTAAATAACGACTGGTGGTTCGATGATACCGGAGATGGACCCGTCAACGCGGTCTTGGTGTTCAACGACGGAACCAGCCACACTGTCGAGGGCTCCGCATGGGTAATCTCGACAGACCCATCCTACGCACCCCAGATCCTCAACATGGTCTCGCTATGGGACGACATCTACGATACCTGGGTCCGCAAGCTCGCCCTTCGTCCAACGCTCTTTGGTGAAGGAGAGTTCAATGAGGACTATCGCCCAGCCTTCGAGGATGAGGTCCGGCCGATATTCCTCGCCCCAGAGATCCAGCGATGGGTCACCAACATGACCACGAAGGGGATCTTTGCCCACGAAAACATTGCGAAGATCACCGCCAAGACTGACGTTTCGGGCACGGCCATTCACGGGCTCGGGTTGATTCGCAAGCCCGTCGAACCGAGTGATCCACCCGTGGAGACCGACAGCGATCGCAAGCGCATGCCTCTGGCTCTCGGTGATGCGGGTCGTAGTCTGTTGTCGTTGACGAAGACTCAGTACCATTATCTCAAGTGCTGGAACAAGAAGAAGGCTCACGGCAAACGGCTCACTCTCAACGCGGGTGAGCATCTGGACAAGGCGTCGCTCGTCGCTTGTCTCGGTGGTCGCTTTGGGCCCGGTATCGACATGGGCTACATATGCCGCGAGCCGGACATTTGGAGCAAGGACTGGCGTACCTCCGGCACCGGGCCTTTTCGCATCAACGCCAAGCCTCTCGACTATGAGACGTGTCGTGCAGATGCGCCGTTTCTCACCCTCGGATGGACGCCGAAGCGTGACCAGACCGAGCTCGAGCCGGGCGACGTGTCCAAGTTCATGGCCATCCCTTGGCACGCCGACTACAACTCCTGCGGCAATCACTTGCCCAAGCCCAACATCGAGCAAAACAATCAGCTCTACTGGTCGTGGCCAGCTCAGCGACCGCTGACGGTCTACGCGGCCAAGGGCGTGGGAGCCCGCGGAGACCTGGGTCGTCAGCGCTTCTCCATTCGCGGGCCTGGCACCAAGACCAGGCCGACCGATCCCGACAACCCACCGCCGTATGGGCCCGGAGACCCGGCCAAGGTCGGGCGCTACCAGGAGACGCCCGAGGGCGCTGAGTCGACAGACCCCGGCATCGCTCGGATCTTGGATCATTGGATGGACATTGGCGTTGTGATCCAGGCTACCAACATCAACGACGGACATACCTACGATCCGAGCCACTACCTTGAGGTCGAGAGCAAGCTCGACGAGGTCAATGACGAGGTCAATGACGAGGTCCAACCGTGGGACCAGGATCGTGTCCCACCCGAGGACACGTGAGGCGGGCAGAGCACTACGACGTGGTCGTCCTCGGCGGAGGACCTGCTGGCTGCGCGGCGGCGCTGAGCCTTGCCGACCGAGGCATCGAGCGGGTGTTGGTCGTCGAGGCCAGCGAGTACGAAGCCGAGCGTGTCGGAGAGTCGATCCCACCGGACACACGGGGTCTCTTCTCTGCACTCGGGCTGCTCCGGGGCTTCGTGGCGGAGGGCCACGAGCCCTGCCTCGGTAGCTGTTCGTCCTGGGGGTCCGACGAGCTCGGCTACAACGACTTCGTGTTCAATCCGCACGGCCACGGCTGGCACCTCGACCGACGTCGCTTCGACGCCTGGATGGCCGATCGGGTTCGGGCCAAGCGTATCGAGCTGCGGACGTCGTGCGCGTTCGTCGATCACCGCCGCGAAGATCCCCATGGAATCGAGCTCGGTCTTCGCGTCGGCGGTCACGGAGGGACGTCGGTACGGGTGCGCTCCCACTTCGTGATCGACGCGACCGGGGCCCGTGCTCGCTTTGCTCGTCGCTGTCGCGCCCGTCCGCGGGAACTCGATCGCCTCGTCGTCGTCTGGGGGTACCTCGAAGTGCCGGACGAGACGCTCGTGCATATCGGTCGTCTGACCATGCTCGAAGCGATGGAGTACGGCTGGTGGTACCTGGCTCGGCTCCCGCGCCAACGCGTGGCCGTGGCCTTGGCGACCTCAACAGCTATCCACAAGGCTCGGCGCTTCGCTCGGGCCCCCGGCTGGCTGGTGGCGCTCGGTGAGACGCGGTACCTCCTACCCACGCTACTCGAAGCCGAGGCTCGCCCCATACCGGGGAGCCTCGCGGTCTGCACAGCACCGTCGTTCTTGCTCGATCCGGTCGTCGATGTCTCGCCGTCCCCGCGCTGGCTCGCGATCGGCGACTCGGCATCGGGCTTCGACCCGATCTCCTCTCAGGGTATCTTCAAGGGTCTGTCCGACGGGCTCCACGGCGGTCGAGCCGTGGCCGCTCACCTCGGTGGAGATAGCGGGGCGCTGGCTACACATGCGGCTCGGGTTCGCGAGCGCTTCCACGGTTACGTACAGCAGCGAGCCTATTTCTATGGAATCGAGCAACGTTGGGCCCAAGCCGCATTCTGGCGCGAGCGTGTCGCGGCGTCGATGCGCGACTGAATCTCCTCGATCTCTAACTAAGTGTGTCGTCTCCAGTCCGTCTTCACGGCCCCGGATATGCCGCGGGCACTCGCGCAAACTCGCGATCCCTCGCTCCCACGAAAAACGCCCGCGATCCCAACCACTTGAACCCAAAAGACGCACGATGTCGCGGGGCTGGAATCACGGGCTCGTGACCCGTACAGCAGCACGCAAACCGTGCCCAAACTTGAAATCGCGACACCCGCTTGTGGACCGCACCAGCCGCGAACCCTTCCGCGTCGTGGAGATGGGCACGACCCGACCACCCTTCGAGATCCCTACAGTGGTGAACTCCGCGAGATCCATAGATCCGTATTGCCCCATCAATCCCAGGTACGTCTGTTGTGTTGCGATCGACGACCGCAAGCGGATCCTGCTCGCGAGCCGCGACCCGCGACCCGCGCAAAGCACTCGCAATCGATTCTGCTCTAGATCTACACTCCACCCGCAATGGCGGAGTCCCTCGCGTCGTGGTGGTCAAGCCGCGGCTTGCTCCCGGGCAAGCTCACTCCCCCACGGCTGGGCCCCGACTGCCTCGCGCGGCCACGAGTTCACGACGCCCTCGAAGCCCTCGCCCATCATCGCGTAGTGCTGGTAAACGGACCGGCCGGCATCGGCAAGACGACGGCGGTCGCCCAGTGGCTCGACGACCAGCCCGCGACCGCATGGCTCGCGCCGAGCACTACCGAGGCCGAGCCCGTCCGCCTGACCCGCTACCTGCTGGGCGCCCTCGCGGGCCCCGGCTGGGTCGACGAACCCCCCATGTGGCCCTTCGAGGACGAAGCCTTCGACATGCCCGCGTGGCTCACCGAGCACGTGGTGCTACCGCTGACGCTCGACGGGCCCCCGATCACCCTGGTCATCGACGACATCCATGCCCTGACCTCGATGTCGACCTGGGGGGGCCTGGCGTTCCTTGTGCACAACCTGCCTCCCCGCCTGCGCCTGGTCCTCGTGGGCCGGCAGCCTCCACCCATACCCCTGGCTCGGCTCGAAGCCGAGGGGATCCTGGGACGGCTCGGGGCCGAGACGCTGTGGATGACCACCGAGGAGTCCGACGCGTTGTTGCGCGCACGGCTGGGGCCCTCGTCCACTCCACAGCAGCGGGTCCGGATACACGAGCGCACCGGGGGCTGGCCCGCCGCGCTGCATCTACTGACGCTGACCCCACCGAACGCCCCGCAGCCCACCCCATCCGGCACCGAGCCCTTCGAGCGTCGTGCTCTGGACTTCTTGGCGCAGGAGGTCATCGACCGCCTGCCTTCACCCGACCGTCGCTTCCTGCTCGACACCGCGATCCTCGATCGACTCAGCCCGGCGCTCTGCGACGCGGTGACCGACCGCAACGACGCCGCGCCGACGCTGGAGCGACTTTCCGACGCATGCCTGGTGATCGCCACCCACTCCGATTTTCGGTGCGCCCCGTTGCTGCGCGACGCACTACGGCGGCAGCTCGAGTCCACCTCCAACCCGCCACTGCACACGCTCCATCGTCGAGCCGCGCAATACTTCGACCGCCACCGCCTCTTGGACGAAGCGATCACCCACGCCGAAGCCGCCGGCGATCACGAGCTGCTCGCCGACCTCGCCGCCAAGCACGGCCTGAACTTGCTCCGGGCCCGCCACATGGGACAGCTCGGTCGGTTGCTCGACGGGATCGACGAGCCACGACGCCGTCGATCCCCCTTGCTTTCGACGCTGGAGGCGTGGGCGAGCCTCCGCCACTCCCCCCAAGCCGCCCAGGAGGCCCTCGGACGGGCTCGGATCGCCCTGTCGAGCAGTGTTCCCGGGCCAGCCAACAACGCCCTGGGGGCCTCCCAGGCCGTCCTAGAGGCATTCATCGCGCTACGCCGCGGGCAAGCCCCCGCGACCCTCGACGCCCTGCTCGCCGACGACTCCACGATCCCCGCCGGCCTCGCGGTGGCGCTGGGCATGGCCGCGGGCCTCGCTGCCGAGCGCCGGGGCGACCCGTCGTCTGCGCTCATCCACCTCGACCGCGCCAGCCGACTGGGCCTGGCCCATGCGCCCCCCTTGCCCTCGGGATGCTCGGCGCTCGCCCACTACACCCGGGTGCTGCGACGCAGTGGTCGGAGCGACGAGGCCGCTCGCGCGGTGGACCGAGGCCGAGCAGCGCTCGAACGCAACGGCTGGTCCGCGCTCCCGGTCGCCGCCGAGCTCGAGCTCGAGCACGCCATGCTCGAGCTCGACGACGGCCACCCCACACGCGCCGAGGCACGCACCGTCGCTGCCTTACGGATCCTCCGGCTGGGTGGCGAGCCCGGCACGGTCGCGCGGGGTCTGCTGGGCCTGGCCATGATCCGGCGTGCCCGCGGTGAGCTCGACGCCGCCCGCGATGCAGCCGCGCAGTGCGAGGCGCTGGCCCGCGATGCCGGAATCATCCCCCTGGTCAACGCCGCTCGCCAGCTGCTCGCACCCACCCAGACCGCACGACCGAGCGCGGATCCTCCCTCCACGCCCAACGTGCTCAGCCCCCGCGAGACGGAAGTCCTCCAGCTGGTCGCTCAGGGCCTGTCCAATCAGATCGTAGGTCGTCGGCTGTTCATCTCGCCGGTCACCGTCAAGACCCATGTGCACAACATCCTGAGCAAGCTCGGTGCCCACAACCGCACCGAAGCCGTCCACCGGGCGCGAACCCTCGGCTGGCTCGCGTAATTCGCGCACCGACCACCTCGCCGCCCCAGTTGCCTCGATTCGCCTCGGTCGCGTCACCGATCTCCTCCGGATCCCGTGCGATCGATCCTCGAATTACACCCTTCGGACGATGGCGAGCCGACAGGTCCAGATCCACGCTGAACTCAGCGAAAGGACCCGACAAATGCACAGGATCACGAGCCTTTTCAAGATGATCGCCATCATCGCCCGACACGGCAAGACCCGGGCGGGCGACATCGCGATCCTCAAGGCGGACGTGTTCCTCGGACGCCCCCGCCCCGAGCTCGCCGCCCGCTTGCAGCAACTCGACCCGGTCGTGCCCGCCATGGATCTCCATGCACTGCGCGCTCTGCCGCCGGGCACCTTCGGGCGCAGCTACGTCGACTTCCTCGACAACAACGGCCTCGCCCCCTTCATCGTCAGCGAGCTGACCACCCCCGCGGTGATGGCTCGCAACCTGCACTGGGCCCGCTACTCCCTAATCCACGACATGTGTCACGTGCTGCTGGATGCCGGCCCCGATCTGGTCGGCGAGATGAAGGTCTACGGCTTTGCGATCGGCCAGCGCTACGCCCTGTCGCTGGCGATGTTCCTGCCCCTGGTGCTCGTGGTGATGCCGCTTTTGGCCCCGCACCGGACCGGCGCGATGATCCGCAGCTTCCGGGCCGGCTACGCCCTGGGCCGGCGCACTCCGTGCGTGATGTCCCAGCGCCTAGAAGACGGCTTCGCGCAGGATCTCGACGAAGTCCGACGCACCATGGGCTTGAGCGGAAGGTCGCTATTTCTTCAAGGACGGCGTGCAGACCCGGGCCCAGGTGGTGGTGCGCGCCAACCAGCCGCCGCTGCTGATCCTGGAGGCGAACGGAGGCGAGGTGAGGTTCGTACAGGTGAGCAACCAGGCCCAGGCCGCGGGCTGAGCTATTGATGCCGAGGCCGGCTCGGGCCCATGCCGATCCGTCCGCCCCGGATTGGCGGGGCGGACGGGATCGAGGACGAGCTCACATAGGCTCGAGGGGTGCCTCGACCAGAGGCTCCTCTGCGGTTTGACCCTTGGGCGCTTCACAGGAGCCACCGACCTCTTCGGTCACGATAACGAGCTGTTCTTCCAGCTCTAGCACCGTGTCGAAGGGATCGGGGTCACCACCTCCCGGCACGACCATGCAGCTGCCCACGCTGACGCTGTTGCCGCCTTCGCCGGGCTCGACACAGTACACGCGCTCGCCGGGCACTTGGGCGCTGGTACATGTGACGGTGTAGTTGAGGATATTACCTTGATCGTCCTGAGTGCAGGTCCACGAACAGTTGTCGTTGCTACCGTTGCAGGGCTGCTCTGCGTGAGCAGAGCTGACGGTGAAGGTCAAGGTCAAGGTCACGATGGAAAGGAACGAGAAGAGCTTGGACATGATGGGGGCTTTCGGTGATTGGTTGGTCAGCACAGAGCCTGTGGCTCCGTGGTTCACCTGCCCCTATCCGTTAGTGCGCAACGATCCAACGGGCCACAACGAAAAAAATCGATCATCACGGCCGGCCCGGTCGTCAGTCCGGCTTCGGCGGCTCGACCTCTCCCACCGCACACCAGCGGCGCAGACGACCGAGCTGCTCGAGGTGCTGCATGATCGCCGCCCGGGCGGCGTCGGGATCCTTGGCGGCGCGCAGGGCTTGGTGCGCAGTCGCAGCCGAATCGGCAAAGGCGTCGGTCTGCGGGACCCCGCCGGGCCGAGCGGCCTTCTCGTGCTCCTCGAACGCACGAACGAAGGACTGAACCGCGGCCGCAAACTGCTCGGGCTGGCCAGAGCGGTCAGAGCCGAGCGCTTGGAGCCGCTCGCCATGCACGGGGATCGCCTCCACGTCGGTACATACGCGCCGAGCCTTCGACCCGGGCGGCGGACAGGTCTCGCCCTCCTTGCAACGATCCACCATGCGCTCCAGCTCCCGGGAGAACTTGGCCGGCATGTCGTCGGCAGCCCGCGTCGACGGGCTCGACGCGCCGTCTCGCTCGACGGACACAGCGCGCGGCGGGGGTGGCTCGCGACAGCCGAGCACCGCGAACACCACCATCACGAACACCACCATCACGAACACCACCATCACGAAACCACGACCGGATCTCCTGCGCAGACGAACTACGGAGCTCACGCCTCGCATGATACGCCCGCGCTCACGCCTCGCACGATTCGCCCGCGACATCGAGCGGACGCATGCGAGCGACGCTCACTGGATCGGCTGCCACCGCGAGAACGGCAGCCAGATCCGCTCGGTCCGCCCCACGACATTCTCCCGCGGCACGAACGGTCGCGGGATCTCGACGCCATCGACCTCGACGACCCAGCGCCGGCTGTCCAGCGAGTCGTTGCGGTTATCACCAAGGACGAACAGGTGACCCTCGGGGACCTCCCAGACCTTCGCGGCAGGGGGGACGAGCTCCCGCTCGAACGTCGCGAGCCGGTAACGCACCAGGTAGGTCTTGCCGTCGACGGTCTCGCGATAGATGGTGCAATTGGAGATCGGCTGGCCCTCCATACTCAGGCACGGCTGCTCGAGGGGCTCAAGAGCCAGATCTTCGAACTCGTCCGCGCCCGGTCGCTTGATGGCGACCTGCCGCCCGTCCATTCGAACGACATCGCCTGGGAGCCCGATCACCCGCTTGAAGAACTTCTGACGCTCGTCGAGCGGATAGATGAACACGACGACGTCCCCGCGCTCGACCTCACCCAGCAGGCCGTAGGCCATGTTGTTCACGATCATGTGATCACCGGAGCGCAAGTTGGGCATCATCGACCCAGACGGGATCTTGTAGCTCGACATCACCGTCGACAGCACCCCCAGCAGCACCAGCCCCACCAACCCCACCCTCACGATCGGGCGACGCCAGAAGCTCGTCGCGGCGCGGGTCTCCTCTGCGGAGGGCTCGTCGTCATCGGCCATCGACCGCGGAGGCTACCAACCCGAGGTCGGCGCTGCACCCACGGCGACGCCAACCCACCATCTTCTCCGCGTCGGCTCAGCCTATCGACGCTCCGGACCAACCGGACGATGGATTGTTGGAGCCAGGCGATACACCCGAGCCGCTCGCCACGATTCCGGCCGGCGCGCCTCTTTTGAATGGCGGCTCACGAGGGCAGGGCCCGCGACGAGGGCTCGGCACCCACGAATCGGCAGCGTGGGCGTGATGACTGGGAAGGCGAATGGACGGAACAGCTCGACCCCGACCCACTACGTGGTAGGGCGACATGGGAACGTGGTGTGGTGAATTGATCGACCTACACCGTAGGCCAAGCGCGGCGGATCTCCGCACACGCGGCCCCGATGTCGCGCCAGCGACGGCGATAGCCGCGAGGCGCACAGAGCACCCGACCGGCGTATACGTCGACCACGATGCAAGCGTGCTCGTTGACCCGACCACGATCGCCCATGACCAGCTTGGCGTGCATGCGCAGCAGCGTGGCAACGTACTGGGCAGAAGCTTCGGTGTGAGGGTGGCTCTTGGGAAAGTGGAGCTTGATCGCGCCCACGGTGGGACGCCCCTTGTCGTCGTGACCCTCGAGCACGATGTCGGGATAGACGCTGACGTCCACGCCCTCGACCTCGAGCTTTTCGTGCCGGTCGACCAACACCGGGGTCATGCCGCATAGATCCAAGCGCGGCTCGAGGTCGAGGAAGCGCAGCACCGCCTCGGCGCAGCCGTGGGCACGGTGCATGGCGTAGCTCGACTCGTGCGGCTCGGAGACCACCTGCTCGGCCCGCGAAAGCAGACCCGCCCGGTCGATGTTGCCCGCCACGAAATCCACGATCGCCGATCGCGCTGGCTCGTAGTAGGCGCCGATGTACGAGCAGGGATACTTCTGTCGCTCGATGATGCACTGCCGCCGCAAAGGCGGTGACACCAAGTACTCCCCCAGCTTGTTGGCGGAGATACGCGGATGAAGACGGACTTCCTGCTCCATGAGACCCGACCCCGAAGAACACACGAGGCTCGATGACCGACCAAAAACCGCCGAAGAAGCGGCGTAGGTCGGTGTTTGCGATGCAACGAGGGCAGATCGAAGACCCCGAGATGACCCGGGTTCGTATTCGGTCTTCACCTGAGTGCTATCGACATTGACCAACATAGCCTGCTCTGTTGTTCAGGTCAATGATCATAAACGACCGGAATTAGATCATTTTTCACATGCGCGATCTTGCGGGGTCACTGGCGCAATTTCGAGTGGCCCGAGCGATCCTGACAGCAACTGTCAGTATGTGGCGAGCATCCCGCACCCCGACCACAGCGATGACGGACGACCCTTCCGGTCGTGTCGAGCAACTCGCCGAGGGGCACCGATCACCGCACAGAAGGTGCGCCCCTAGCCGTGGTCTGCAGCCAGCGCGGCATGCATCAGCACGGGGACCATCAGGCACAGCAGCGTGAACGCTCCGGCGGCGTTGGCCTCGAAGCCCAGGTCACGCATCAGCGCGGCGAGCACTCCGGCCGCATTGAGGCGGATCCCCTTGCGGGCCATCAGCTCTCGCTCGAGCGCCAGGGCCAGCCGAACGCTCGGACCCTCGTGCCGGCCACACCGACGGGCGGCCTCCAGCATCGGCGGGATCCGTTCGTCGACCCCCTCGAGTACCGGACGCCCGACCCCAGGCAAGCGCTCGCCGGTGGCGAGGACCTGGTCCAACCAAGTCTCCAAGCCACTGCCCTCCGCCTCGGCCGCCTCGATCCGCCCGAGCACGCCAAAGAAGTTCACCACCGGGATCGCGGCCATATACGGGTTGGACAGGGTAGCGATCCCTGCGATCACGCGAGCACCAAGTGGCCGGCCGCTCGCTGCCGCCTGCCGAACGACGGTGAGCGGCCAGATCCTCGGATCGGCAACCTGGACGCTGATGGCGATCTGCTCGACCAACCCGGCATCTTCGTCCGAGAGCTCCAACCCCGCGATGGCCAGCGCCACGACCTGCATAAAGGTCTTTTGGCGGCCCAACTCGGCAAAGAGCAACCGGCCGCGGATCTCGTGGTCGGCGACCTCGAGCCTCATGCCCGCCAGCGCCGGTCCTTCGGGAGCAGACGCCAGCCCTCGGGGAGGGGCCGGCGTGTTCGAGGCCACCCGGGCGATCGACTCACGCCGGGCAATGAGCTGCTCCAGGGCATCGTCGACCGTATCCGCGTCGAGGAATGCCAGAGCGACGGTAAGCAGCAGGCTGGGCTCTGCCCCACATCCAGCCGCCAGCCGGAGGGCATCTTCGAGTCTGTGTTCGTGGGCCTCATCGAGCATCGTCGAGTCCTCCATGAAAGTGCTTAATGCTGGCCGAGCGGGTGTCTCGGGTCAGCGCTTCGTCGGCATCGATACGGGCATCGATCACCAGGGGCGTGGGTTGACCGGCCAAGGCGCGAAGATCCAGCGCTTGCAGGTCACTCAGCGAGTCGACGCGAACGGCCCGAGCCCCCATGGCCCGAGCGATGGCGCCCAAGTCGGCCAAGGTATCGATCAGCCGTACCGGACGTCGGCCATAGACGGCCTCGAAGCCGTGCTCGACCATGTTCCACCGACCATCGTTGAAGACCACGAACACCACCCCCAGACGATTCTCGACGCAGGTCATCAGATCGGCGAGATAGGTCGCAAAGCCACCATCACCACATATGCAGACCACGACCTGATCGGGCTCGGCCAGCTTGATGCCCATGGAGGAGCAGACTCCGCTGCCCATCGAGCCATAGCCCAGCATGGTGAAGAAACGATCCGGGGCCTCCACGCGTAGGGTGTGGATCGCATGAGCGAGGTGTTCGCCGATGTCCGAGACCCATCGAGCCCCCGGGAGCTGACGCTGACACTCGGCCAACAAGCTCTGAGGCTTGATCGCCGCGTGCTCGGGTCGCTCGTCGGCCACCGGCCACGAACGGCGCGGTACGATCCGGCGTCTTCGCCTCAAGACGAGCGAGGGAACCAGGTCGAGGATCGCCCGCACCGTGGCCTGGGCGTCGCCCACAAGACCGTGGGTGACCGGTGCGTTGCGACCGATGAGGGTCGGATCTCGATCGATCTGAATGGTGGCGATCGATCCCTGCAAGGGTAGCGACCAGCCATTGGTCGCCAGGTCGTTCAAGCGCGAGCCCACGATGAGCGTGACGTCGGGCGGCTCGGCCAGGTGCTCAGGGACGCTGGGATGCTGTCCAATGCCCATGACCCCGACATACAGGGGATGGCTCTCCGGAAAGACGCCCTTGCCGTGGCCCGTCGTGAGACTCGGAATCTCCGCGCGCTCCGCAAGTTCGACCAATTCGTGGTGGGCGTCGCGCGCTCCGTTGCCCGCGACCAGCAAAGGACGTTCTGCCTCGGTGAGCAGCCTGGCGACCTCACGACATGCTTCGTCGCTGGGCCTCATCGCACGGCTCATGACAGGGCGAGAGTCGGACATGCTCATGTGTAGCCGTCGGCCGGCTCTTCCGCCGATGTCGAGCGGTACCCGCACCATCACGGGACCCGGCGCCGCAGCCACAGACGTGGCCATGGCCGCGGTCCAGGCCTGCGCCGCGGTCGCGGTCGCGACGCTGGCATCGCTCAGACAACCAGTCCATCGACACACCGGCCGGAGGATGCTCTGCACGGACAACCCCGCCGCCGAACCGTCTTGGATCGCGCCCCGCCCCAGAGCCGACGACGAGACCTCGCCACCCAACAGGATCACGGGAACCCCCTCGTAAAGGGCGGTCGCCAAGCCGGTCAGCGTGTTGGTAATTCCCGGCCCCGACGTGGTCAGCACGATCGCGGGACGGCCGGTGATCTTGGCGTAGCCAACCGCGGCAAACATCGCCGAGCACTCGTGCCGCATGGCCACATGCCGGATCTGCGGCACTTGCTCGAGCGCCATGTACATCGAGCTTATCGTTCCACCAGGGACGCCAAAGGCCGCATCGACCCCGAGCTCCGCTAAAGTTCGTAGAAAGACCGCTGCGGCGGTCGGTGGTGGATCCGGCGTTGCAAGTGTAGACATAGTGACACCATCGACGGGCATGAACCGAAGCGCTCGTGGTCTGGTCCGGCGCTCCTCGGATCGAGGGCCCTATCTTCGCCAAGCTCACGCACCGTTGCGCGGGAACACGACGAGTCATCCCTCCCAAAGGGGCATGCCGATGACCGACCCTGATGAGCGCTTGACGCCACCGCAGCGCCACCCTCGCAGCTTTGCCCGTGATTCGCTCGCAAGGAGAGTCCGCCCACGGGCCCCGATGATTGCGAGCGGCGAATTTTCACGATCCCCGAGCGAGCCGAGCCACGAGAGATCCGGTCCTCATGCGGTTTTCTTGCGACCTCGATGGTGAGCGCAAGCGCGGGCAAGCGCCCGCACGGACGAAGACGGCGACCCAAGCACCGTCGTTCTTCCCTCTGGGAGCTCCTGGTCACCGCTCACCCGAACGAAAAGCGGCGCCCTCCCGGGCGCCGCCTTCGTCGCTGATGGCGTCAGCCGGCCCGTCAGGCCCGCAGCTCGGCGATCGGATGCTTGGGCAAGCTCGGATCCCCAAAGTCGTCCAGGTCGCCCCCCGACGCGCTGCGCAGGCCCACGGCGGTGCCGATCATGTTGAGCAGCCGGCAGTGGGTGTCGTTCTCGTCGGCTCGCACATAGAGCGCCTGGCGGAAGAAGCCGCCGGCCGAGCCGGCCAAGATGTAGGGCAGGTTGTTCGACGAGTGGCTCGGGCCCTGCGATTGGTCGTTGAGCCACACCGACACGCCGGCGTCGAGCAGCGTGCCCGAGGGCAGCTGATACTCGGCCAGACGATCGAGCAGGTACTTGAACGTGGCCGCGAAGTGCCGGTCGACCTTGTGGTGCAGGATGTCCGAGTTGGGGATGATCGCGCCCGAGTTGTCGTGCGAGGCCCGGCGGTGCGAGATGAAGTGGAAGTTCTCCATCCGGTCGCCGGTGTCCTGATCGGTGTAGCGAGTGCTGCCGTCGTTGCCCGACCCCACCTGGATCGACACCGAGCGCGTGTAGCCACAGGCCACCGCCAGCGCGGCCACGTCCATGTGGGCCCGTGTAGCCGAGAGCACTTCGTCGCCGATGTCGCTGTCGTAACCGGCGCTCTGACCCTCGAGCATGGCCTCCTCGTCGTCCGACAAGTTGCACGCCAGGGTGCTCTCGAGGTCACGGATCGCCGACCGGTGCAGCTCGAGCCGCTCCACGTCCTTGCTCGACAGCTGCGGGTTGTTCATCAGCGCCTGCATCTGCTCGCGCACCAGGTCGTTGACGCTCTGGCGACGCTCGACCAGCAGATCGCTGAGGGTGTCCCCGTCGACGCCCATGATGGTTTGATAGGCGTTGAACGGGTTGTGCAGCGGCGCGCGGCGGTTGCCGGCCCCACGGTACGAGATGCACGCTCCGCCCAGCCAGCCGCTACCTCGGCCAGCATAAAGGAACAGCGAGTCGCGACCGTCGTCGTTGAGCTCGCGACCGATCCGGTGGTCGAGCGACTCACCGTTGGCCTCGGAGCTGCCCCCGGCGCCTTCTACGGTTGGGCCCCGGGCGGTCAGGCCCTGCATCGCGCCGCGGGCGTGGCCATCTCCGTAGTTGAAGCCATGGGCGTTGACGCCGACCGCCAGCAAGCTCTGGTGGTGGTCGACGAGCTCGCCGAGCGCTCGACCCTCGATCGTGTCCGGCGTGATCGCCCCGGTCTGGGTCGGCCAGAAGCGCTCCGGCTCGTTGCCCACCTGGGTGTTCTGCGCCGAGGCGCAGCCGTTGGCCTGCCGGAAGAAGATCGCGTAGGGCGGGGTCAGCTCTCCCCCCGCGTGGGCGGTGCCCGCGGTGCGACGGAGGCCTTCGAGGACGGGAAGCGCCAGGGTGAGGCCACCCAGGCCCTTGAGGAAGGTTCGGCGGTGCGTCTTCATCACTGCATCTCCTCGGTGGCACGGGTGAGGAAGGGGCGAGAGGTGGTCAGCTCGACCAGGACGTCCTTGACGCTCAAGTCGTCGAGCGAACCGTCGGCCAGTCGGTCGACCAGCGGGTCGTCAGCTTCTTGGTGGGGCCGCGCCATCGCGAACTCCATCCAGTGCTGAGCGTAGCAGCGGTGGACACCGGCGTCGGCCGCCATCGCCTCGGCCAGCTCGGTCGCATCCGCCACCGGCACGGGCCCTTCGCTGAGCATCACGTTGGCTGAGGCGTCCACTGGCTTGTCATTGTCCATCGTCCGGAAGGCCCCTGTCGAGTCGTAGTGCTCGAAGGCGAACCCGAAGGGGTTGATGAACGGCTCGTGACAGCTGATGCAGTCGCTGCCTTCGATCTCGGTGAGCGCCACCACCGCCTCGCGGTTGGTCTGGGTCTCATCGGGGGCGGGTACCGCCGGGATGTCGTCGGGCGGCGCCGCGATCTTGTGACAGGCGACGTGCTGGGCCAAGAACACCCCGCGGTGGATCGGGTCGGGGTTGACCGCGGTGGAGTTGGCCACCAAGAACCCGATCTGGGTGAAGAGACCGCGGCGCTCGTTCGGGTCGAGATCCACCAGCTCGAACTCGTCCCCGACGACGCCGGGCAGCCCGTAGAGCTTGGCCAGGTCCTCGTTGACGAAGGTCTCGGTGGACGTCAGCAGATCGCGCCAGGATCCCTCCTGGCCGAAGATCGTGTGCTCGAGGAAGAGGTCGTGCTCCTCCACCGCGAGCGCCCCCAGGTTGTCGGGAGCATCGGGGTAGAACGCCTCCGAGGGATCGGCGCTGAGGAACTTCTCTACGTGTAGCAGCTGGTGGTGGAAGACCTCGACCACAGCAGCCGCCCGAGGGTCGTCGAGCAAGCGCAGGGTGTGCTCGCGAACCTGGTCGGCCGTGTGGAGCTCGTCGGCCGCGGCCGCGGCCAGCAAGGCGTCGTCGGGCATCGAGTTCCACAGGAAGTAGGACAGCCGCGAAGCGATCTCCCAATCGCTCAGCGGGATGACCCCGTCCTCGGTCTCGTCGCTGTTCTCCACCCGGTAGATGAAGTGGGGCGACTGCAGCATGCCCTCGACCACCAGGCGAACCCCGGCGGCAAACCCCGTGGTGTCCTCATAGAGGTCCCGGCCCGAGTTGTGCAGCGCGAGGTATTCGGCCTGCTCGACCTCGGTCAGCGGCCGCCGGAACGCTCGCTGGCCGAAGCTGCGCACGAACTCCTGCGCCCGCGTGGCCTCGTCGCCCGTGTCGGGCGCGACCGCAGCGAGGATCGCAGGATCGCCCGCGACCATCTCGGCCGCCTCGACCGCGGCCCGCTGGTAGCCCGACCACAGCGCCTGGTCGACCTGAAGCGACAGCGCGTTGTTGTCGAAGATGAAGCCACCAACAAAGGGATCGGCCCGGAACTCGCTGGACAACCCCGTGGGCTCGTCGAGCTGGAGTAGATCCTGGACCGTGTTCTCCCACTGCGGGTGGGTGAGCCGGAAGAAGCGCGTAGTCGGAGCAGGCATCTCGTCCGCCGGCCCCAGGCCCGCGGGCCCGTCGTCGTCGTCGTCGCCTTCGCTCTCGCCGGCCTCTTGGCCTGCGTCTTCCCCGCCAGAGAGGCCGCCGTCGCGACCGAATCCATTGACCCCGGAGTAGCAGCCAGAACTCGCCCCGAGCCCCAGCAGTAACGCCCCGACGATCGCATGCTGATTACGCATCGTCATAAATCACCCGGGTATAAAGTCCGGGAGAATCGATTTAAATCTCGTCGAAATTCGTAGGTAAAACGCTGATCGGAGAGCTTTCTTTGCGAGCTCGCATACTGATATCACCCTGCCGCTTGGCCGCTTGATATTTTGGTATTGAAAGAAACGAAAAAATCAAGTTACAAATGATACAAACGGCCGGGCGGTCGAGTTTGATCCGGGAATTCCTCTGTGTGTACAGGGGGTTTGGAGACATCGGTCCCCGTGCCAAGTTGGGGGCAAACCACCCCCATGGTGACTCACAGAACTGACCGTTCGATCCATCAAGATCCTCTATCTGCGTGTAGCAATTATAGCGACATTGGCTCCATTGAGAGTATTGATGCCCCAAATCGCACACTGTCAGTAAGATCGCGAATGCTACATCCAGTCAGAAGCGAGCCACCAAGATGACTACAGACCAATACGACTACAAACCAGTACGACTAATAGAGAGAAGCACTACGATCATGAGCCGCATCGTCGAAATCCGTGCCGCCGAAGGCGGCGATGATGCCAAGCCACTGGTGGTCGAGCACCACCGCGTCTACGGCAAATTGACGGACCGGGAGCGCGTTCGAGTCCGAGCGGTTCGAGCAACGACCAGGCTTCTTGTTGTGTCGCGTGTACCTGCGAGGGCAGCTCGACGAGCTTGCCTGACACGGCTAGAGCCGAGCCCGGAGTAACATCCCGAACAACACCCCGAGCAACACCCCGAGCAACACCCCGAGCAACACCCGGTGAGTCGCCGAAACGCCCCGGGCTCGTAGCGACACCCGGCGAGTCAACGACGCGACCTATCAACACGACGCTCGGCGCCCACACCCCCAGGGTGGGGGCACCGAACCGCAATGAATCGCCGGCTCGGGGGATCCTCGACCAACCTCGAGGACGTGCTTCGAACCACGATGCATGGGTGCTCGCGGGCCGGTACCGTCGAGTGGTTTCCCAGATCGAGGCCAACCCCTACGTAGCGACCCAGATCGACCCGGATCATCGTGGTTGCCCGGACCGCAGCATCGCTCATCTTGATCTCTAACGGCCCCGCCTGTTCGCTCGATTCCAGCGCACTGAGCGCATGTCCCCCTTCGTGCAGCGGACCATGGTCACGGTCGATAGAAGTTGCATGCGACTGGCCATTTCCCTGACCCCGCCCTCCCTCGACGAGGCGTTTGCCTTCGCCGAAACCCTGAGCCGGCGGCCAGGGGTCACCTCGGAGCCGGTCATGAGCGATCACCAATGGGAACAAGCGGTGACCGCCGCGGTGACCCGAGGGGATCGCGGCGGGTTGGCGATCCTGCTGCAAGTCGAGCTGGTCCCCGCGATCGCGCGTGCGCTGGTGGCCATGGCCGACACCGTGCGTTGCGCGATCGCCTCGTCCAAAGGGCAACCCGAGGCCTGCATGCTCGAGCTCGCGGAGCGTCTCGATCCCACGCAGCTGGCGGTCACGCGAGCGGGTAAGGCGATCTGGGCCGGCGAGCACCGCGAGGGCCTGCTGCCAGGCCACGCCCCACCGCCGAGCCCCCATTCCAACGCCACCGAGCGGGCGTGGTCGAAGATGGTGGACTACGTCCACATGGAGATGGCCCGTGACGACGTCCGTCAGGTGATCGCCGACGACCTTGGCAAGGCGCTACGAGAGCTGACCCATCCGGCCCAGGCCGCGATCGAGTGCATGGACATGGGGGCGGTCGACGATCTGCTGCCCTATCCGCTCCAGCAAGCGCTGGTCGAGGCCTACGACGCGCTCTCGGCCGTGCGGCTGCACCTGCTGGCGACCTACCTGGCCGAGACGATGGCCATGCAGACACTGTCGAGCGACCTGAGCTGAGCGGCATTGGGCCTCATGGAGCCCCCCGCTTGCGGGGGGTATGGATGGGCGGTGGCCAACACCCACTAGCAGTCCGCGGGACGACTCGTCGCCGGCAGGTGGGCCTCGATGACCAACCGAGCAAGCCGTGACGCGACGCGGCCTACGCCCCCCTCGCCGGTCACCTGGCGAGTCACGTAGTACCCCTCCATCAACAAGGACAGCTCCTTGGCCAACAGCTCGGGCTGGCGAGCTCCGGCATACCCGGCCAGCTCGCGGATGATGCTCTCCATCGAGTGTTTGTGTGCCGCCGCCACGCGATGGGCCGGATTTTGTAGCGCCGGGAACTGCACCGCCACGTTCACGAAGTAGCAGCCGTTGAATTCGTTACACCCGAAGAAGTCGTCTAGGGCATCGAAGATCGCGAGCAGCTGCTCGCGTGGAGTGTCACCGCCGTGCTCCCGGAGGACCTCCCGAAATGTATCTTGCCACCAACGATCGTGCACTCGCAGCGTCTCTTGAATTAGCGCATCCTTCGACGAAAAGTGATTGTAGAATGTGGTCTTCGTGACTCCGACCTCGGCCAAGATCGCATCGAGGCCCACTGTGTGAAACCCCATTCGCTGGAACATGTCATAGGAAGTCTTGATGATGCGATCGCGAGTATTCGCCCTCGGGACATCGCCACGAATCATGATCTTACTCACAGCCTTCCAGATCCATGCACACGGATCGGACCGAACCGACTTGAGTATCGGCGCGAGGTTGACCTGGAGTCAACCGGAACCTTACTCGGAGTCAATTGCGGGCGCTTCCCCGCGTGCGAAGCTCGTGACGCCCCTCTTTGAGGGAAACCCGGCGCTGCGAAACCTGGCTCTGCGAAACCCGGCCCCGCGCAATCAATGCCGGCGCCGTTAGGCCATTGCCTCACCCTGACCCTGCGATCTACCCGCGCCACGGCGGATTCAGCGCGGTGTACTGAGTCACCGCCTCCGAACCTTCGACCCCGACGGCATCGCGAACTCGCGATGAAGCGTCAGGGCCGCCGCCCCGCTCGAACGGAGCACACCCCACCATGAAGACCTTCGTCGATCGAACGTGCATTGCCGCGCTGATCTCGACTCTGTCGATCTGCGCCCTGTCTAGCTGCAACGAAGCACGCAGCGACAGCCGCCCAGACCCAGACCCAGCCCCAGACCCAGTCGCACAAACGAACGCCGACGCCGACAACGAGCGTGCCCGTGCCTCGGTAGCCCACGAGAACATCGCGCTGGTGATCACCCGCGGGCTCCCCGAGTTCGGCACCAAGCATGGCATCGACCTCATCTACATCGATCCAGAGTCTCCCAACTTTGGGACCTTCGTGCAGCGCTTCACCGGTCTCCCCTACGAAGGAGGAGAGCCTCCTCATCACCTCTACTACAGCCCTACCGGGAGACTCTACGCCACTGGGCTCGATCCTCGATGTAGCCTGATGCAGGTCGATCTCCAGCTGGTGAGCGGCACACCCGTGGTCGATGACGTCCGGTGCATCCCCACCAACGGCCACGTTGCGGGAGAAGACATCCTGTGGCGGACCGTCCGCGGCAAGGAGCTCATGTACGTCACGTTCATGGGCGGCAAGGGCGAGGACAACATGATGAACCAGGGGAGCGTCCTCGCGTTCGATGCAACGACCCACGAGATCGTCGCGGAGATCGTCGATCCCGATGATCCCGACGACCCGAACGATACCTTCGTGAAGTATCCCCACGGCATCACCGCGCTGGGTGACACGATGATCGTCTCCTCCACGGTCGTCCCGTCGATCGACATCACAAAGCCCAAGATCGCGATCGGCAACACGATCTCGGTGATCGACATGGTCCGCAACGAGGTCACCGAGACCCGCGTCGTCGACGTATCACCCAAGCCGGCCGCCGACCTGCCCTCTTCTCCTGTCGAAGTATTGTTCCTGCGCTCGTCGATCCACCCTCGACTAACGCCGGGCGTGTTGGTGAACACGATGTTCGGCGGGGACATGTGGTACGCCCCCTACGACGCGCGCAAAGACCAGCCGCTGGGAGAGTTCTCGCGGATCTACACCGGAGCCAGCGAGGGTACCGGCGTCCCCCTTGAGTTCTATAGCTTCGAGGACAAGCTCTACGTCAGCCACGCGCACCCGGGGGTCATCAAGCAGTACGACCTGGCCCGCCTGCCCGCCCTCGTGTCGGCCGGGCCGGACTTTCACGCCGACGCAGGCGCGCATCACCTGGTGTTCTTCACGACCCGATCCGGGCGGCGCGTGATGGCGTCGCAGAACAACCTGCTCGACCTGCGGGAGACGCTGGGCATGGCGCTGAGCGCTCACACCTTGACGATCCACGATCTCGAGACAACGCAGAAGATCGCGACGATCGACTTTCGCGGCAAGTACCAGCTGGGCGTGGCCAACGTGGTGGGAGCGCTCGACGCGAACGGGACGATCGGAGAGGAATGGTTCACCCACCATCACTGAGCACGCCATGGGTCTCGGCCCTCGGCGTTGGCCGCCCCCGGCCATGGCTGCTGTCGCTGCTCCTGCTCGCGGTCGTGTCCGCAGGTTGTGCAGAACGGCCCGTGCCAACCCCGCTCGACGGCTGGCGCACACCATTTTACTTTGGCGGGTTCGAGGTTCCTTTCGACAACCCCATGACCGTCGAGGGGCGAGAGCTGGGCCGGATGCTCTTCTATGAAAAGCGACTATCGGCGAACGACCAGATCTCGTGTGGCACTTGCCATCGACAGGAGCGGGCGTTCACCGACGGTCGGAGGCTCGCCCGGGGGATCGACGACCGACGGTCCGAGCGCAATACGATGTCCCTGGCCAACCTGCTCTGGGGGCCCCAGCGATTCTTCTGGGACGGGCGCGCCGAGAGCCTGGAGGCGCAGGCGGGACAGCCGATCTTGAACCCTGACGAGATGGGCTCGACCTGGGGCGACGTCATCAAAAAGCTGGAAGACACCGACGACTACCCGGCGAAGTTCGAGGCCGCGTTTGGCACCCGCGAGATCACGGCAACGCGGATCTCCCGCGCGCTCGCGACGTTCGAGAGAACGCTAGTATCCCACCAATCGAAGTATGATCGATACCTACGGGGTGAGACCACGCTGAGCGTCCGAGAGCAGCAGGGGCGCCAGCTGTTCATGACTCACCCCGATGTGGCCGCGGGGATCCGAGGGGCGAACTGCGTCGACTGCCATAGCCAATTCCTGACCAGCGGATTTCGGCCCGACTTCGATGGCTTTAGGAACAACGGCCTCGACGCCGCGCACCAGCCTGGTGCGGGGCTAGAACACGTGACCGGCGACGAACTGGACCGAGGTAAGTTCAAGACGCCGACCCTCCGCAACATCGAGCTCACGGCGCCGTACATGCACGACGGGCGGTTTACGACGCTGGACGAGGTCATCGATCACTATGATGAACACATCAAACCGAGCGAGACGCTCGACCCGCTGATCCGTGAAGCGCGCAACGAGGCGCAAAATGCCCCGAGAGACTCACCGAGCTTGTCCCTGACCGACGAAGAGAAAGACGCCCTGGTCGCGTTCTTGAGGACTTTGACCGATCATGAGTTCATCAGCAATGAAGAGTTTACCGATCCCCATCGGTAGGCTGGTGGCATTGTCGCTGGGCCTGACGCCCGTAGGCTGCGGCTCGGCGCAAAGCGGCGACAGCGCCGATGCCAGCGACAATGCTGATATTCCATCAGGGCGGGTGGCATTCCGCTTCCACGCGCTGGTCGGCGGCCTAGGGCTACGCATGGATGGTACCCGCTATGCCAATCCCAGCGGACCCGGACACCTGGAGATCCGCGACTTCAAGGTCTACCTGAGCAACGTCGCGCTCGGCAAAGGCACGAGCTCTGATGCCTTCGATGAGGAAGACAGCTACCACCTCGCACGGTTCTCCAGACGTTCGAACACCTATGAATTCGAACTGAGCGGCGTGCCCCCTGGGCAATACGATACCGTGAACCTCTCGGTCGGCGTGGACCCCTCGGCAAACCAACGGCTCGACCATATGGGTGATCTCGACCCCAACAATCAGATGGCGTGGAATTGGATGACGGGCTATAAATTCTTGGTCCTCGAAGGAACGTATCACCCGGAGGATGAATCCAGCACTGTGCCGATAGTCTATCACGTCGGGCTCTCCGAGAACTATAAGGAGATCTCGTTCGCGCTCCCCGAGATGCTCGAGGTGAGAGACGGCACGGCGTCCGTGCTGAATTTCGACGTCGAGCTGAACGAGCTCTTCCACAACCCCAATCCAATCAACGTTGCCCGGAAACCATCGATCAAGTTCGATCCAACGGACGCATCGCGGATGGCGAGCAACTATGAGCATATGATCACACTCCGTGGTCCCGCATCGCCGCCAACACCCGCAGTGAACCCACCGTGAGTACGCCCATCCGCGGCGGCCGGTATCGCCTCGGTCGGGCGTCGATCACGGGCATCACCACCTTGTGTGCCCTGGGAGCATGCCGGGAACCCGCACCGCGCCATCATGCACGCCATGCACCGGGATGGATCCCTGCTCACTTTCCCTCACCCCCCGACGAGCCCCTGCGGAACACGAGGACCCCAGCGGGGATCGAGCTGGGCGAGCGGCTCTTCCACGACCCGATCTTGTCCAGGAGCAAGACCGTCGCCTGCTCCACCTGCCACGAGCCATCCTTAGCATTCACCGACGGCGTGGCTCGCTCCACCGCCGGCGCCTCGGGCCACCCACTGACGCGCAACGCTCCCGCGCTGACCAACCTGGCCTGGGGCACGGCGTTCTTGTGGGACGGGGGCGCTCGTGATCTCGAGTCACAAGCGATCGGTCCGCTGACGCACCCCGACGAGAGGGGCGCCGACCTGGCCGAGCTGACGCACCGGCTGGGGCGAGATCCCTCCTACCGGGCGGCGTTCGGGGAGGCATTCGAGGCCGAGACGATCGAGTCTGCACATGTAGTGCGAGCCATCGCGCAGTTCGAGCGCTCCATCGTCTCGGCGAGCTCTCGCTACGACCGCTTCGTCGACGGGCTCGCGGAGCTGAGCCCCCTGGAGACCCGCGGTCGGTTGCTCTTCGAGTCGAGCCAGTGTGCTGTCTGCCATCTACCGCCTCTGTTCACGGACTGGGCGTTCCACAACAACGGGCTCGACGAGTCGTTCTCGGATCGTGAAGACGGCGTGTTGCTGGGCCGCTATCGGATCACCCACGACCGCGACGACATCGGGAAGTTCAAGACCCCCACCTTGCGAAACGTGGCGCGGACCGCCCCTTACATGCACGACGGGAGGATCGAGACGCTCAAAGGGGTCTTGGATCACTACGACTCCGAGCTCGTCGACTCCCCGACTCTGTCCCCGATCCTCCAAGCGGCCGGCACGATCGGAATCCCGCTGCGCGACGACGAGAAGGCCGCGATCATCGCGTTCTTGCGGACGCTCACCGACGATGACCTGCTCGACGACTCGGCCGCCGACACCGAAGCTGTGCGCGAGCATCCTCGAGGCTTCACCCCCCAGTGACCTCGGCAGCCGCTTGTGAGCACGCATGCTCGTACCACAGGTGCGAACACGGAAGGCCTCCACGAACGTGTGTACCCTTCCTCTCGCAATGGAAGGCGACAAACCGGTCTCACGACCAAGCGCATCGACGGGCTCGGGGCAAAGGGACGCCTTCATCGACGAGGCGATGTCCGAGGGCCCCCCGCGGGCGGCGTCCGATCGCCCGAGTAGCGCTCGCTCGTCGCTCCGGGTGCTCGGTGTGCTGCTCGTGCCGGTGGCGGTGGCGCTCTCGCCATTGTTGCTACTGGGCCTGGGTATCGTGATCGCGCTGCGCCCCAAGACCCTGCGGCTGCTACGTCGGGACTTCCGTTTCATTGCCGCCCTCGCCGCGATCAAGCGGGAGGTAGACACGCTCATCCGTGACACCGAGCGGCGCTACACGGTAGCCGACCGCTGGGCGCAAACCCTGGAGCAAGTGGGCCCAGACAAGCCGCTGCTGGTGTTCATCGACGGTGAGGGCGACTCGCCGGTCCGCTCGGTGACCTACGGAGAGATGGACGCCGCGTCGAATCGTGTGGCGAGCTGGGCCCGATCGATCGGCGTCGCGCGAGGTGACTGCGTGGCGCTGTTGATGAACAACCAGCCCGAGTACGTGATGATCTGGCTGGGCCTGGCCAAGCTCGGGGTCACCACGGCGCTGGTCAACCCCGCCCTCAAAGGGGGCTCGCTCGAGCACGCGATCGGGCTGTGCGGAGCCGAGGTGCTCGTGCATGGCTCGGATCTCCAGGACAGCGTAGACAGCCTGTCGACGGCGGGATCCATGCGGATCATCCGGGTCCGGGCTCCGGACGGGGCTCCGGGGGCATCGCCAGACGAGGAGGCCCTGGATCTGTCTCGATTCCCCGCCGATCCGGTGGACCCCGGCGCGCGCGCCGGCGTGGAGATCACCGACACGCTGTTCCATATCTTCACGTCGGGGACCACGGGCCTGCCCAAGGCGGCTCGGATCCACCACCTCAAGGTCGTAGGCGGCGGGAGCGTGTTCTCGCGGTTCTACGGCGTGGGACAAGTGGATCGGATCTACTGCTGCCTACCGCTTTGTCACTCGAGCGCGACGATCATCGGCCTGGGGACCACGCTGAGGGTCGGGGCCACCCTCGTGCTCCGGCGCCGCTTCTCCGCCTCTCGATACTTCGCCGACTGTGCCGAGCACGGGGCTACGGTGGGCATGTACATCGGGGAGCTATGCCGCTACCTATGCGCCACGCCGCCAGGGCCCCACGATCGCGAGCACTCGCTGCGCTTGGTGCTCGGCAACGGGATGCGGCCCGATGTGTGGTCGACCTTCGTAGAGCGCTTTGGCGTGCCCCGTGTGGGCGAGTTCTACGCCTCCACCGAGGGTAACGCGAACCTCCTGAACACGGACAACACCCTCGGTGCGGTGGGGTTCGTGTCTCGCCTGATCGAGCGACAGTATCCGGTCAAGCTGATTGCGGTCGATCCCGAGACGGGGGAGGTGAAGCGAGATCCCCAGACCGGCCTATGCGTCCTCGCGGCAACCGACGAGCCTGGAGAGCTCGTGGGGCTGGTCGACAACCGCGACGTCACGCGCCGCTTCGACGGGTACACCCAAGAGGCGGACACGCGCCGCAAGCTCATCACCGACGTGAGCGCCGAGGGGGACGTTTACTTTCGCACCGGCGATCTGCTGCGCAAGGACGCCGACGGGTACATGTACTTCGTCGACCGGATAGGCGACACCTTCCGCTGGAAGGGGGAGAACGTCAGCACCACCGAGGTCGCCCAGGTGCTCGGGGCGATCCCCGGCGTGCTCGAGGCCAACGTCTACGGCGTGAAGCTCCCCGGGCACGATGGGCGAGCGGGAATGGCCGCGCTCACGCTGCGAGAGGGCACGGATCCAGACGAGCTCGACCCAGACGAGCTCGACCCAGGCGAGCTCGACCCAGACGAGTTTGACCCAGACGAGTTTGACCCAGACGAGTTTGACCCAGACGAGTTTGACTGGGATCGCCTCGCTCGGGCGGCGCACGAGCACCTCGCCGACTACGCCGTCCCTGTGTTCGTGCGCATCGTCTCGAAGATGAAGATCACCGGGACGTTCAAGCACCAAAAGGTGCACATACGCGACGAAGGGGCGGATCCCTCGGTGGTGAGCGATCCGCTCTACTTCATGAACGCAGACACAAAGACGTACGAGCGGCTGACTCCCGAGCGCTACGAGGGGATCGTAGATCGCCGCGTGCGGCTGTGACGACGAGTGTCGTACATTATCCTCCTGATCTCCCGTGGTCCGTGGCTGGTCCCTTGACTATCGTTGCCATCGGCATCGGCCGTCAGGATCAGGCGCGGCGGAGGTAACCCCGCCGGTATTTACTTCGTACGTCTTGGTGAAAGTGGCAGATCCAAACCATACCTCCGGCGACGTGCTCAGCTCGCGCTGGCGGATCGACGCGGTGCTGGGGTACGGGGCCATGGGAGAGGTCTACCGCGGGCAGGATCTCGTGTTGCAGCGGCCGGTCGCGATCAAGACGCTGGCGGCCGATCTGCTCGACGACGAGGTCATGCTGGCCCGCTTCCGCCGAGAGGCGATGTCGTCCAGCCGCCTGGTCCACCCGAATATCGTCACCACGCTGGACTTCGGAGTCGACGGCACATCGCCGTACATCGTGATGGAGCTGGTCGAAGGTGCTCCGCTCGACCAGATCATCGCCAAGCAGCATCGCCTGCATCCCATGCGGGTGGCTCGGCTCGCCCGCGGGATCGCGCTCGGCCTCGACGCCGCGCACCGTCACGGCATCATCCACCGTGACATCAAGCCGGGGAACGTGATGGTCACCGATCCCAACGGGGGGGAGACGGCCCGGATCATGGACTTCGGCATCGCCCACTCGCATCGCGGTGGCCCGCGGCTGACCCAGGTTGGGTTTGCCGTGGGCACGCCGGGTTTCATCGCGCCCGAGCAGCTCGCGGCGCAGCAAGTGGGCCCCCCGGCGGATCTGTTTGCGCTTGGGGTCTCGATGTTCGAGATGCTCACCGGTGAGCTGCCGTGGAATACGAACGATCCCGTGGACTACATCGGGGCGATGCTCCGGGATCCGCCCCGACCGCTCGAGCAGCTTCGGCCCGACGCTCCGCCGGCGCTCTGCGACCTCATCATGTCGATGATCCGCCGCAAGCAAGACGAGCGTCCGGCGAGCGCGGCCGTGGTGGCCGCCAAGCTCCTGTCCATCATCGAGGCGATGCGTCACCCGGGGGTCGAGGGTGGACCGGCGGCGGTGAGCTCGGGCGCTGAGATCTTCGCGCTCGCCAGCGCCTCGCTCGCCCCCGAACGCCATGTGGCGACGCAGCAGCTGGCTTGGTTCCAGCGGGTCGTCGAGGACGAGGGCGGGTCGCTCGCCCAATCGATCGGGCGCGAGGTCCTGGCGCGGCTGCCCTCCGCCGAGGCGTGCCTCCGGCTCACCCGCACTCACCCTCCGGCCGATGTTCCCCGGCCGTCGTTGGGGCTTCACCAGGGCGAGGTCATCGTCGAAGACGGAGGCATGCTACTGGGCTCGGGGGCTCGAGCGGCGCTCCGGCTGGTGCGCTTGGCCGGGGCCGAGGAGGTGTTGCTCACCCAAGAGCTGCACGACGCGGTGGGCATGGGCTGGCGCAGTCGGCTGGAGCCCCGCGGGCGCTTCATGCTCGACCGGCACACGCAGCACGAGGTGTTCGTGCTGCGGGGCACGCCCGCCGAGGTGTCCGAGCCGGCCACGGTAGAGTCGCACGCCGACGGGCTTCATTGGCGCTGTCCCTGTGGTGCCCATGGTCGGGTGCCGGAGGCGTCCGAGCCACAGATGCGGGTCCGCTGCTCGATGTGCTCGCGATTGATCGAGTTCGACGCGGGGCAGCTCGCGCCTGCGCCCTCGCCTTCGTCCGCGTCCGTGGCTCCGCCCGCGCCCGGGGATGATCACCCGCTGACGTCCATCGTGCTGACGGCGGTCGAGTCGTCGCAAAGCCCGGACGAGCAGCTCGACAACGATCTCATCTCCGCCCTGTCGGGGTTCGACGAGTGAGGTCGTTATGCGTCTCGATGAGAGAGGAATGCCGCCATGACCACTGAAGCCACGACCGATGTCGACCAGCAGGTCCAGGATAAGTATGTGTCGCGCCTACGGGCTCGCCTGGCCCGACCCAAGATCTCCGTGGAGGACGCCCGCGATGGGATGCTCGACTGCTACGTGTCCACGTATCACACGGGGGTCAAGCATGGCCTCAAGGGGATCTTGGGGGTCGATGCATCGCCCGACCAGATCGCTCAGGTGGCGGGTCGTATGTTTCGCGACCGGCTGACCAAGCGTGGAGTGGGCTTTGATGACGTGACGGTGGATGTGCTCAATGATGTGAAGGAAGAGCTCGACGACGAGTTTCATTTCTCGGAGTTGCCTGCGGAGATCAGCGCGACGCACGATCAGGTGTGCTCGCTGCTGCTGGCCAAGGCCGATGGGTTGATCGAGCATCATGGGGATCGCTCGGTGCTCGGGCGGGAGAAGACGGGGGCTAGATCTACGCTGGCGGGGGCAGCTCCGCTTCCGCCTCCGCCTCCGGTGCCCGCTCCGAGTGCTGCGGCGGCACCGCGGGTGGCTGCGGCCGCGCCAAGGGTAACGCCGCCGGGTACACCAACGGGCGCACCAACGGCGGTTCCCCCTTCGGCTGCGCCCACGGCGTCCGTGCCCACGGCGACCGTGCCTACGGCGTACGCACCGACGATGTCGAACGCATCGACGACGCCCGTGTCGACTCCGGTGAGGCCATCGACGACCGGCAGCCCTTCGCGGCGAGACTCCTCGGTGACGATGAGCCTACGGCAGGCGCTGGCGAGCTACCTCGAGGAGATCTTGGCCGAGGTCGGGCAGGCGGAGCCGGAGGATCTGCTGGTGAGGATCGATCGCGCTCGGTCGCTGGCGCAGTCGATCGCGGATTTTAGTAAGTGAGGGCCGGTGGGCTTTGAGGTGTTGTCAATCGTCGTCCTTGAACTGCTCGCGCTCAATGATTGGAAGCCGAGCTCATGGGTGAGGGCATCGGAGGGAAAAAAGGAAGGCCCATCAGCCTCGACGAGGCGCTCTCAGAGCCGCGTTCAGCGCTCCCGCTCGTAGAAATCGCCTCGTGGAGATCGGGATCCTTCGCCTCACTAGGCTCGGTCGCGCCAGTGCACCTGCGAAGACCCACCAGCAAACTGGTCGCTGTCAAGGACGCTCGTCCCTTGCGCCGAAGAACGCGCTCCAGACATCCACCGGACGGACCATGTTTCTCACGCTGGCGAATGGTGCTCGGTTCACAGCATGGAAAGCCGCTGTTCCAATCCATGATCCGCCCTCGTATCATTCCCATGCATGACCGACGGCGCATATTCCGCGGCGGAGTCCCGGGCGCTCCGCCTCCTCCCCGACCGGGGAGGACCGCTACAGGTCGCCGGTCTGTTCGCGGGTATCGGTGGCATCGAGCAGGGCATGCACGAGGCAGGCCACCGGTCGGTACTGCTATGCGAGGTCATGGAAGAGGCGAAGACCGTCCTTCGTGCTCGCTTCCCGGGCGTGCCGCTGATCCCTGACGTCAACGACCTGCGTCCCGAGGACATCGCCGAGGCTGATGTCGTGACGGCCGGATTCCCCTGCCAGGACCTCAGTCAAGCCGGACGAACCGAGGGTATTCGGGGTGAGCAGTCTGGGCTGATCCAGCGGGTATTCGCCTTGCTGGAAAAGCTCGAAGATCCTCCCAAGTGGCTGGTGCTTGAGAATGTCACGTTCATGCTCCACCTCGATCGAGGCGAGGGCATGCGATATTTGGCCCGCTCTTTGCGCAAACTCGGCTACCGTTGGGCCTATCGTGTGGTCGACACGCGGGCGTTCGGACTTCCTCAACGACGGCAACGCGTGATCCTGGTCGCGAGCAAGCATGATGACCTCGATCCTCGCGGGGTGCTATTCGTGGACGAGAAGGAACCCCGTCCAGATCCAGACTTCAGAAGAGTTGCATGCGGTTTCTACTGGACGGAAGGACTTCGGGGCCTCGGCTGGGCCGTCGATGCGGTGCCTACGCTCAAGGGCGGATCGACCATCGGGATCCCGTCGCCACCCGCGATCTGGATGCCCGAGCGAGAGCTAACGATCGTCAAACCGGGGATCCGCGATGCCGAACGACTCCAAGGCTTTCCGGCGGGATGGACCAAGGCCGCTGGTGAGGGAGGTACGCGGCGAAGCAAGAATGCCCGGTGGAAGCTGGTAGGCAACGCAGTCAGTGTTCCAGTCGCCGAATGGCTCGGTCGACGCCTCGCCGTTCCGGGAGACTACGACAACGCACGGACGAGTCAAAGTCTCCACGGGCGTCACAAGTGGCCCAAGGCGGCGTGGGGCGACGCCTCGGGGACGTTCGAAGTCGAGATCTCGATCTGGCCGGAACGGCGCCGCTACAAACACCTACGCAACTTCTTGGGCAAGGACCTAGAACCCCTTTCGGCACGCGCGACGGCGGGCTTCTACGAGCGTGCGAAACGCGGAAACCTCAATTTCGACAAGATCCCTGGCTTCCTCGATGCGGTAGAGCGACACCGCGATATGATGCTGGAGCGAGGCTAGAGGGTGACGTGAAACCGGTCGAGTCAATTTCGGAAGTATTGCGGTCGCAGTTGCTGGAGATCGCCAAGCAGGACCCTCGGGGATTCTCGGCCCCCTTGGCGAACAAATTCAAGGAAGCCGAGAAGTGGCTTGCCACGAAGCTAGGGATCCCCGCCGATGCGGTGCTATTCCAGTGGAGCCTGAAGAAGAACGTCACCGGGCGCGTCCGGCAGGCCAAAGATCGCGCCAAGCGTTACGGCGCGCGACTGTCGATCGTCGTGTTCGTGAGCTCTGATGACGAGTACGTCCAGGGGCATGCAAGGGCAGGAACCTTTCCATCCGATGCCGTCCTCGTGTGTGCATCGCCCGCGACGCCGACATCGAAGCGGGAGATCACGATCCGCGAGCTCGTTGGCATTACCGGGCTGGTGCTCGATACGCTCAAAGAGGCGCTCCCTGAGGTCGCCTGTACAGAGATCACTGCTCCCGTTGCCTCGGTGGTTCCCATCGATCTCGTAATCGACCCGCGAGTCCGACGTATGGTTCGTCTAGCGATAGCCTCCACCCCTGGGGTGCTGCTCGTTGGACCACCCGGGACTGGCAAATCAACGTTACTGCGGGAGATCGTCCGCAAGATCCAGGAGGATCCCTCGATCATCGACTTCGAGGATGCTCCAAAGGAGCCCAAATGGGTTACCGCGGAGGAGAGCTGGACGGTCCGCGATTTGGTCGGAGGCGAGACCGTCGACGAGTCCCACCGGTTGCGCTTTGCACTCGGTCACACGCTCGATGCGATCCGCGAGGACCGTTGGCTCGTCATCGATGAGGCCAACCGCGCCGACATGGACAAGATCTTTGGAAGCCTGATGACCTGGCTCGGACAACGCGTACCAGACGAATTCGTCGACCTAGGTCGCGCTTCGACGGCCCCGGATGCTGCGGTCGTACAGATCGGCTGGCGTGACCATCCGGTATGTAGGACCGAGGGCATCGAGCGTCTGACCGAGGATAACGTCGGGACCATGCCGATCCGCTTCATCGCCGGGAGTCATTGGCGACTACTCGGGACCTACAACGCCCTCGATGCGCACCGAGTTTTTCGTTTCGGGCATGCATTGGGTCGCCGGTTCGCGAGGATTCCCGTGCCACCTCCCAAGCCCATTGAATTCGACGAAGTGATGAATTCGTGGGAGCTTCCCAGCTCTGCCCGAGGCCGGATTCGCGGCCTCTATGAGGCTCACTTCGAACACCCGACCACGCAGCTGGGTCCTGCACTGTTCCGCAGTGCGGCCGAGTATTTAGGTACTGCACTGGGTGAGGATGTACCCGAGAATTACGCCCTTGCCGAAGGCTATCTCATTTCCGTTGGTTCTTGGTTAGCTCGTCTCGACGAGGACGATCTCCGTGAGTTGGGCGAGCGCATCGTCGCCAAGAACGCCTTGCCCTTGGAGGAATGGAGTTGGATTCGCTCCTTGCTACCGTCGCTGGGGTAGAAGAGCTTCCGATCCCTTGGTCGGGGCTACGCGAAGTCCTACGCCGCTGGAACGGGCGTGGACGCCTCTACGATGCGCTGGCCGTGGTCGATGATGGTCATCCTCGGGATTGGCGGCGTCGGGACGTCGAGCACAGGGCATGCCGAGTCCTCTTCCAGCGTTTGGTGCCATATCTCGAAAGCTGGCCTGTTCGACTCAAGGATTGGCTCGATGCTCTACCCGCGCAGTCGTTGCGGACGCGCTTCGACTCCGACGTACCGCGACAAGGCATCTCATGGCGTGAGAGTCGGCGCTTCGGCTGGCCTCCCAGACGTTACGTTGGTCGCTTGCGCACGCGCGTTGCGTCCGAAGAGCTCGCGCGGGCATTGAAGTGGACGCTCGTTGAACTCCGGCGCATCTGGCACCTGGCGATCAAGGGCGGAACGGAGGTCGATGCCTCAGTGCGTCGACAGATGCGCACTATTGAGGACGTTCTCAAGCTACCCTTGCTCCAATCCATCGAGGCAGAGAAACTCACCACCGAGACACGAAGGTCAATGAAGAGCGAGGGACGGCCATGGACCTGGGTCGTGGCCGTGGCGGAAGTGTTGCGAGCGCTCGACGCTCAGGCGCTAGAAGAGCTATGTCAGGAGATCATCGTCCCCGACCCAGAGCTGCGCTGGCGCCTCTTCCATCTTGGTGTATTGGGTGCATTGCTGCTTGCCATCATCGAGCGTGGCGGTCGGGTCACTTCTACCCGCCCAATCGTCAATTCCTCGAGTGGTCCCGTGTACATGGTGGAGCTGTATGGCTCCAGCTGGGATCTCTGGTTCGAAGCCGGAGGTCTGTGGAAAACCTACAACGTACCGTCGCCGTACCCTCGGGCGATGGCCGGTCTTGGCGCTAGACTGAGGGTACGAAGTCCTGATCTCCTCCTTGTTCGACCAAAGGATCGAGCGTTGATCCTTGAGTGCAAGTATTCTAGCGATTCCGGCTATGTAAGCAAGGCATATGAGCAAGTCACGGCATATGCAAACGAGCTCCGCACTGAAGTCGTGGAGCGGGTGGTTGGGCTGACCGTTGCTCCAGAGGGAGTGGTCGGTCGTGGATCTGGGGTCGAGACCAAAACTGGTCGAATTGGGATTATTGCAGCTACGGACCTAGGCGCCGCACTAGATGCGCTAGAGAGGACGTCATGAGTTCAGGCGATAGGGTACCCAAAGCGTCATCGAAGGAGGCACGCAATCGGATGCGAGCCAATTGAAGCGAGAATACCAAGCCCGAGAAGAAAATCCGCGCGCAAAGATCGCGGTATTCGTGGACGGGTGCTCCTGGGATGATTGTCCTAAACACGCGACTTGGCCCAAGGAGAATGCGGCGTTCGGCGTTCTGGCGAGAAAAGATCGAATCGAATCGAAGGCGTGACGCGGACACCAACCGAAAGTTCGAAGCGGCGAAACGGACGGTGCTCCGGGTATGGGAGCATGAGGATCCAGAAGTTGCAGCCAATCGAATCAGCGCTTCCGTTCTGAAAGCAGGCAGACAATGAGCTGTCTTCCTTTCCAACTTCACATCAAATATTCTGGCTCGTATTGGAGATCTCACGGCTGCCGAAGAGTCATACTCGCTCATCAGCTTCAGCTCTCGGAGAGCTGGACCCATGCCTTCATGCCCATCAGACCATACCAATACGTACGAGAGAATCCTTGTCGATCGACACGGTAGACAATCCACCCTGCCGTGAACACACTCACCGGCGTGAATGCACGACGCCCCCATCGTCTCGTCACGCACGCCCAGTTTGGTTGCCTCATCGGCGCCTTCGTGAGCCTCGCCGGCTGCCCCCCCGCCGAGCCCACCAACCTGCCGACAACAACCCCCCCAGCCACCGCACCAAGCTCATCGCCCCCCACCACGCCCGCAGCCCAACCCCCCACCGAAGAACCGCCCACACCCGGAACCGGAGCAACCGCAGCACCGAGCCCCGTGGCCGA
The DNA here is from genome assembly GCA_039194325.1 of Myxococcota bacterium. GTDB lineage: Bacteria > Myxococcota_A > Polyangia > Nannocystales > Nannocystaceae > Paraliomyxa. The sequence goes on along the minus strand of JBCCWC010000023.1, from coordinate 26,707 downwards.
CATGCTGCTCACGGAGTTCGTTATCTGCGCGGCGTTCGAGGATGGCCGCAGCGCCTGCTGGATGGACGATCCCGCGGGTGAGCGCCCCCACATGGGCTTTGCGTCGGTCAACCTCCCCCGAGTTGCCGAGGTCGACGTCCGCCATGGCGAACGACTGTTCCGCACCCCCGAGGGTGAGGTCTTCCGGTCGTTCCACACCGATGACCAGCTGCGCCCGCTCACCGGCTTCGGCCCGATCGTCAACCTCCACCAGGGCTGTGCGCTCGACGGTGACGGCAAGGTCGCCTGCCTCGCGGTGCGCCCCTCGGGCAACGGGCTCGAGCGATACTGGCGGGTCGCCGAAAAGCTACCACCGGTCGATCGCCTGCTCGGGGAGAGCATCCCCGCCGAAGACTACAGCCGCTACTGCGTACGCACGACGACCGGCGACGTGCATTGTCTGGACTACCACGGCCGCAAGCCAGCCAAGCGCCAGCCCAAGCTGCGAAAGATCACCGCATGGAGCCGAGGCCGACACCACGTGTGCCGCCTGAGCGCCAAGGGCACCGTGTCGTGCAGCGGCCGCTACCGGGTCGACGCCAACCACCTCTCGCGCTGGAAATCCATACACCCCGATCCCAAGCACCTCGCACGCCTCACCGACGTCGTCGAGATCGCCTCGGGCGAGAACCACACCTGCGCCCGCACCAAAGACCAGGCGATCCACTGTTGGGGCGGCAACTACTTCGGGCAGCTCGGCGACGACACCCTCGACGCACGCCCGAGCCCGGTGCAAGTACTGCACGGAGCCGACGCCCTGTGGGCGGGCCGCGACAAGACTTGCGCCCGCACGGGCTCGACCGTCAAGTGCTGGGGCCTGCTCCCCGAGCACACACGAGGCACGAGCATCTACGAGGTCATGCTCCGGCCCGTGAACGTCCTACCCACGGACGAGAGCTCTGGCCCTTGCGAGCGAGCCACCAACGAGGACTCGCGAAGCTGCGTGGTCGTCGAGCCGTGGCCCGAGTAGGACGCCCCCGAGGCTCGTCGGGGCTACTTCGTGAATGAGACAGAACGAACCGCAGGAAAGGACACGGTTCGTTCACGCCGTCTGCCCTTGCTGTCTACCTCGACGCGATAGCGACCAGGCTCGGCGACCAACGAAACCGCGGGTCCGGTGCCTACTCGGTTACCTTCGACGAAGATGCTCGCGCCCTCGGGGGCGTGCACGGTCAGGCAGTTGGTGAGGGGACAAAGCATGGGTAGGCTCGCCAAGGCCGTCTCTGGGGTGATCGCAAAGTTGATCGCATCGCTGTCGATCAACCCCGACGCGACGATACCGATGACGCGTCCTCGGCGGTCGAACACCGGCCCGCCCGAGGCTCCCGGGTTGAGCGGGATCTGGGTCTGCAAGACCCCGCGCTCGCGGCTCCCGTGTGCATTGGAGACCATCCCGGTCGTCAGGGTCCATGTGCCCCCTCGGCCGTGCCCGACGCTGCCCGCCCAGCGTCCGATGCGTAGCGAGCGGGTCGATGCAAAGGACAGGGCAGGTGTCCGCTTGGCCGAGACCTTCACCACGGCCAGATCCACGCCAGCGGTACCGCGGGCGACGACCTTGCCGACCAAGCGCCGTCCATCGAGCAGCCGCACCTTGACCTGGCGGCGCGAGTCTACGACGTGACGATTGGTCAATATGTGGCCCAGCGGGCTCACGAAGAATCCCGAGCCGAACCCGTCTGGGGTCTCGATGAGCACCACCGACGGTGCGACACGGTCGAACAGCGCCGTGGTCTCGTGCTCGATCGCCTCCAGCGATGGGGTGGAGACCGTAGGCGAGCCCGTGAGTGCGATGGCGAGCAGCAGCGACCCGAGCACTAGAACCTCCCCGACAGCACGACGCTGCCGCCGTGCCGGTTCGCGGCACCGCGGATCGCGATCCGGCGCACCCCGAGCTCCTTGCGGAGATCTTCGTTGTATTGCTCGCCCATCTGCTGGACCTCGGCTGCCGTCGCGGTGTGCGGGCGGATCTTGCCCCCCACCACGAGCATTGCGATCCCGCCGACTAGCAGGCCACCGCCGATGCCGAGACCTCGGCCCACCCGCTGCTTTTGACGAGCGTCGGCTGCATCGGAGCATTCGAACGTATCGCACTCGAGGCTCGCGTCACCCTCTTGGATCACTGCTGCGAGCGGGAGCGCGAGCATCAGCGTCAGGCCCGTCGCCGCCGTCAAGCCGCCGCCGGCCAGCAGACCCACGCGCACGGCGTTGCGCCGGCGGTATCGCTTCGCGAGATCCTCGCGGCCGATGTACGTGTAAAACTCGTCCTTCGGAAGCGGCGCGCCGGCGCCGGTGCGTGGCTCGAACCCTCGGGTCAGGACCGCGCTGTTCGAACCGGTGGCGGTCACATGCACTGTTCCATCAAAGACAACGCGCTTGCGCTCGTACTCGGCGAGGGCGTCGCCTTCGAGCTCGGGTGCATCCTCGATGACCGTGAGCACGCTGTCGCCGGTGTGAGAGGTCTCCGGCGGGACTTCGATGGTATCGCCGCGTGCGGCCGAGAACCCGCCGATCGCAGTGCCCGCGGCGTCGTACACCGAGATGGTTGCGCGTCCGTCCGCCACCCGGACGATCGCCACCCGATCCGCATCGGCGGCCAGCTCCGACACCAGGGTTGCGTCGTCGGCGTCGGCGAGCCGTCCTTCAGCCTCCTCGAGCGTGATCCGACCCGTGGTTCCTCCCTCTTCGAGCTCGGCGCGGAGGGCACGGGCGACCTCGCGTAGGTCGTTCGATCTCTTGCCCGCACGTACGATCACCACATTGCCCCCGTGCGCCGCGACGTGAGCCTCGACCGCCGGGGTATCGAGGGTGTCTGCCCATGTGGACTCGCCGGCCATCGCGGGTCGTGGACCAAGCGCAAGGGCGAGGCTGAGCACAGTGGCGAGGGTCGAGATGGTTTGGTCGGACGTCATGCTTTTCGAGGTGTACGTCGAGCCGCGCGCGACGACATCGGTCGTCCTGCCAATGCTGCGGTGGTGTTGGCTCACCTGCCCGTACGTTGGATCCCGACTCATATGGGCAGATCGACCAATGCGGGCCGAGCCGAGCTACCGTACGCTCCCCCTGATGTCAGCGCGTGGTCAGCTCATCCTCGGTGACCAGACGCGTCAGCTCCGCCCGGGACCCGATGTCGAGCTTTGCGAACGCATGCTCGAGGTGGGCTGCCACGGTGCGCGGCTTGATGCCCAGTCGCGATGCAATCTCTTTGTTGCTACCGCCCCGCGCGACTTCGCGAGCGACTTGTGCCTCGCGAGGAGTGAGGGCATCGAGTCGGCTGCGCGCGACCCTAGAGCATGCTCTATGCAGCTCATCCTCGATACGTCGGACGAATTGGAACGACGCGATGGGCCCCAGATGGAGCTCATCGCCTTCTTCGAGCACCATGAGATCGATGCGCTCACCGTTGACGAATGTGCCGTTGCGCGACTCGAGGTCGACGAGGGTCGCGGTCTGACCGTCCCTCATCACGATCTTCGCGTGCTCGCGGGACACTCCTCTGGCCTCGAGCACCACGTCGGTGCTCTGGCTGCGACCGAGGATCGTCTCCGCATTACGCAGCAGGACCAGCCGCGGGACGCCCGCACCGATACCGAGCAGCGCCGGCTTACGAGGTCCCAGCGAGGTCTTGGGCGCGGCGATCCACAGCGAAGTCGTATCCTCGGATCCACTCACGTCGGCGCCAGCCTAGCATGAGCAGCGAAGTCACCAGTGCACTCGGTCCGCCCGACCGAACTCGTCCACCGTCGCGTCGAGCCGGCAGCAATTGGATCCGCCGAGGGACGACCATTGGCCGCTACATCGTGATCGATCGCCTCGGCGGGGGCGGTATGGGCGATGTCTACTCGGCCTGGGACGAGGAGCTTCGTCGTCGGGTGGCCCTCAAGGTGATCCGCGACCATATCGGACCCGAGCGCAGGGCTGCGGTGCTGCAAGAAGCTCGTGCCCTCGCGCGGCTCCGCGACCCGCACGTCGTCGGTGTTCACGACGTTGGGCAGGTGGACGACGCGGTGTTCGTCTCGATGGATCTGCTGGAGGGCAAGAACCTCCGCGAGTGGGTCGAGGCCGCTCGTCCTCCTTGGTCGCAGCGCGTCGAGATCATCCTCCAGTGCGCACGGGGGCTCTGGGCGGCCCACGAGTCTGGGCTCGTGCATCATGATGTCAAGCCGAGCAACGTCGTCGTCGAGATCCGTGATGAGCAACCCTGGGCGACGTTGATCGACTTTGGACTGGCGGCCGACGCTTCGGGCTCCTCCGAGGTCCGTGGAGGTACGATCGCCTACATGGCGCCCGAGCGACGCGATGGCGGCCCGGGCGACGCGGCATCCGATCAGTGGAGCCTCGCGCTGATGGCCACAGAGCTACTCAGCGGCTCGCGACCGTCCCTCGACGCCGCGCTGGCCGGTGACCTCGGGGCTTGTGGTGCGGCCGCGCCGGTCTTGCGTCGCGCTCTTCGACGAGACCCGAGTCAGCGTTATCGCGACGTCGAGAGCTTCTCGCGAGCCGTGCGCAGCGCGACGCGCTCGCGATCCTGGCGTAGGCTCGCCGTCGTCGCGGTTGCTTTGGCGGCGAGCGTTGGCGTGGCGCTCTGGGGGGCGAAGGAGGCGCCCTGCGACGAGCAGGCGCGGGCATGGGTCGACGCGAACGCGAGCTCTCCGCGCGTAGCTGCGGCGCTCGGACGACTGGCCACCGATGCGGCCACGCTCGCATCGCCAATGCGAGACCAGGTGGAGGCATGGCAGGAGGCATGGACCGGTGAGCTGACGGCGGCATGTACAGGGGGAGAGCGCCCGGGCCCCACCTGTCGTGATGCTCAGATCGAGCAGTGGGTGGCCACCCTCGACGCACTCGTAGGTCCGTCGACGGGGCCGGAGGGCCGGTGGGGGATCCTCGCCGAGGCGGGACGGTTGGTCGCGCCTTGCTCGGAGGCAAATGAGGAGATCTCCGAGGGCGAGGCTCGCGTGAGGGCTCTTGAGGTCGCACTACGACACAGTGAAGCACTCGGGGTTGCCCACGAGATGTTGAGCTCAGTTCCACCGCGGTCCAACGCGCGGGCACGCATGCTCAGTCGAATGTCGACGCTTCAGCGACGGATGGACGATCTAGAAACATCGCTGAGGCTGGCGGACGAGGCCATGCTGCTCGCCGCGAAGATCGGGGATCACCGAGTCGTCGCTCGGACGGCCATCGACCGCGTCCACACACTCGTCACTCAGGGCGAGCTATCGCGAGCCGAAGATGCGGTTCGGGTCGCGCGCTCGCTCGTCGCGGCGGCGGACGATGCTCCCGAGTTACTCGCGGGGCTTCTCGGAGCCCGTGCCTACGTGCACGAGATACGCTTTCGGATGTCCGACGCTCTGGCCGACTACGCCGAGGCTCTCGAGATCAAGCGCCAGATCGCTCCCGGCTCGGTTCACGAGGCCAAGAGCCTGGAGGCGCTCGGGTATGCGCTGGGGCGTGCAGGAGACTGTGAAGCCGCGGTCGAGCGGGTCTGGGCCGCCATCGATGTCTTTCGTGCGCTGTTTGGGCCCGAAACTCCGTGGGAAGGCGAGGCTTTGCAGACGATCGCACGTTGCCAAGCCCAGGCGGGCGATGACGAAGCCGCCGTGGCAACGAGCGAGAAGTCGGCGGAGATCCTGGGTGCAGCGTTGGGGCACCAATCGCTCGAGCGGGGGCTGGCGCTCGAGGACCTGGGGGACATCCTCGTGGGGATAGGGCGGGACGCCGACGCCCGGACGCCATACGTCGAGTCCGCACGGATCAAGCGGGCGGTGCTCGGACCGAATCACGTGGAGACCTTGCTCGCTGAGGTCCACCTCGGCTGGTACCTCGTCTCGCTAGGCGACCTCGAGCCAGGGCGCCGGTACCTGGATTCGGCGCTGGAGAGCGCGGCCTCGGCGCCCAACCTCGAGGGCGTCGAGTGGGCGCAGATCGAAGCGGCCCGGGCCGCGCTGCTCGAGGCGGAGGGGGACCTCGAGGGCGCCTTCATGGCGCAGCGCAAGTCGGTCGAGCACCATCGCACCGCGTTGGCAGACATGCCCCGGCTGTGGGTCGAACCGTTGATGAACCTCGCCTCTTTGGAGGCACGCCTGGGTCGGTTGGAGCAAGCACGATCCACCTACGCCGAGGCTCGGCAGGTGGCGGTGGGCCTGCCCGGTGCGTCCGTCGAGAAGCTCGTCGCGCGGATCGATGAGGCGGTGGGTGCATTGGCCCCTGCGGGCACGGACTGAGCGCTGGTCGTGCCCGCAGAGGCAAGCGGTAGAGGCAAGCGGTAGATCGATGGCCGTCGTCGCGTCGCTCTGCGCTTGTCTTCACGAACGAGAAAGTCGCGCCCTCCCCGAGCCCGGCCGCCGTCGCGTACGATAGCCACGGTGCTCCCACGCGAGATCGAGACCCGGAGGCTGACGCCGCGCCCGTTCGTAGCCGCGGACCTCGAGGATGTGCTGTCCTACGCCTGCGACCAGGGGAGCCGAGGGATGAGGTCCCCAACCTCCCCTTCCGCCGAGTAGCCCCTTCATGGATCATGAGGCTCTCTTGACGAGCAACGAGCACGGCGAGGTGAGTCCCGAGAACGACTCGTCGGTGATCGCTGCACTCGGAGTGGAGGAGGCGGCGCTGGAGGAGCTCCTCGTGTGGGCACGGAGCCGCAGCCAGGAGTTGCTCGATACCCTCGAAGATCCCGAGCTGCGGGCGCTGCTCGAGCCCTCCGAGCCGTCGCGCTCCCAATTGCCCGAGCGCCGCGAGGCACCCCCAAAGTCCAAGAGCCCAGCTATGGCGACCCCATCGGCGGCACCGCAGCTGCGGATGAAGACGCCGCACTCCAAGGAGTGGGCCAAGGCGTATCCGTGGCTCAGAGCGCCGCCCGCCATGGGCCCGACGCAGGTGCACCCGCAGGCGATGCCGCCCTCGTCCGCCGAGTCGGCCACGACGAAGGCCCCGGCTCACCCAAGCGCGACCCTGAAGCTGCGGACGCTGGTCGAGCCCGAGGACCTGGCCGACGGGACCGAGCTCGACGAGATCGAGCTCCCCGAGGTCGACTGGGGCCCGCTTCGCGAGCCCGACGCTCCAGGCCGAGACGTTCCGGCCCGGCGCCTATCATCCACTCGCAAGTCGTACTACGAGGTCGCCCACCAGTCTTCGCCCGTTCGCCAAAGCCAATCGAGCGGGCAAGAACGGCGGACCGCTACCCGCTACTCGCTGACGGAGCCGGCGGTCATCGAGATCCGCAACTGGTCGGAGCTGGTGACCCTCTATGTCCGCGATATCAGCAGCGGAGGCATGTTCGTGGGGACCAGCGCTCCGCCGACCCCCGGCACCGAGGTCGCCGTGCAGCTGTTGCTGCCGGACGAAGCCGGGACCCTGGACTTCGACGGTCGGGTCGTGCGCGTGGTGACCCCCGATAAGGCCACCGCATCGGGGCAGCTCCCCGGCTTCGGAATCGAGTTCCTCGGCCTTACGCCCGAGCGGCGTCGAGCGCTCGAGCGGCTCATCGAGCAGGCCAAGCAGACCACCGAGCGCCCCGACGCCGAGAGCCCGCGGCTGTCGACGCTGGGCCTGAGCGGCAATCCAGGCCCGGCCGGGGGCCTGAGGCTGACCCTGAGCGAGTCGGAGCGGCAGCAGATGCAACAGCTGCGGGCCGAATTGGAGGCGATGAGCGAGCGGGGAGATCTCGAGCTTCTCGGGCTGAGCGAACCGGGGACCTTCGAGCAACTACGAGCCGCGTTCGAACGGCTGGCGCAGCGGTGGCACCCGGACGTGACCCATCGCGATGCGCCGCCGGAGGTCCGCGCGTTGGCGACCGAGATCTTCCTTCGAATCGAGCGGGCTTACCGACGCCTGAGCGATCTCTCCGTACCTACGCCTGGGCCCACGCCTGGGCCCGCGCCTGGGCCCGCGCCTGGGCCCGCGCCCGACGCTCCCCGAAAGCCTCGGCGTCGCCCGATCCTCCGGGATGACTCCCAGCCGCAACCCCCCCAGTCCAGCGCCAGCCAAGCGCGGCGGATGGTCGGTAACCTGCTCGACCGAGGGGATGAGCTCACCCATCGGCTCAAGCGTCGCGGGAAGCGAGCTCTCTCCGAGGAGGAGCGCCAGGATCTGGTGGACGAGGCCTTGGACATGATCTCGGCCAAGCGCTACCGCGAGGCGGGTCGGCTGCTCGTGAAGGTGGTCCGGGACCAACCCGAGCTCCGCCTTCGCGTGCTGCTGAGGGTGGTCAATGCCCGACAGGCCGTCACCGATCGAGACTACGCCCGCGCTCGCAATTGCTACCAGGCCGTGCTCGAGCTAGACCCGAACAACGCGCTGGCCAAGCGCGAGCTACTGCTGCTCGAAGGGCTCTAGGAAGGCTAGCGGGCGCTCGTGCGGAACCGTACCGAGCCCCGCGAATACCCTCGACTGCCCCCTGAGAGACGCTCGTGCCCCGAGCTACCATTGGGGCCCGCGACCCTTAGAGGTACCATGAACACCAAGTGCGGCTGACCGCGGCCGCCAGACCGGTCATGCGCGATCCTCGAGACCTCGGCGACGCGACCGAAGTCGCGACCGACTCAGGGGGTTCAGGCAACCCCCCCGACACTGTCGTCGCGACCGATGCGGGAGCCGGGGGAGCGCGTGCGATCGCCGATCTCCCCCGTCCCGGGGACATCTTCGGAGAGCGCTACCAGATCCTCTCGAGGCTCGGCTCGGGGGGCATGGGCCACGTGTTCGAGGCCAAACACACCACGTTGGGCCGGCGGGTCGCGATCAAGGTGCTCAAGCCCGAGCGCTCGCATAGCGAGTCTCACCGCGAGCGATTCCTGCGCGAGGCCAAGTCGGCCTCGGCGATCATCCATCCGTGCGTCGTGGAGCTCACCGACTTCGGGCACACCGCCGACGGCAGCCCGTTCTTCGTGATGGAGTACCTCGAAGGGGAGACCCTCGGTCGACGATTGCGTCGCAGCGGCCCGATGCCGTGGTCGGTGCTGGCTCCTGTGGCCATGCAGATCTGCGGAGCCCTGGAGGCTGCCCATACCGCGGGCGTGATCCACCGCGACATCAAGCCCGACAACCTGTTCGTCATTCGCCAGACCACCCACGTCAAGGTCCTCGACTTCGGGATCGCCAAGGCCATGCTCCCCGGTCAGACCGGCAAGCTGACGGACGCCGGCACGGTGGTTGGTACGACCGACTACGTGTCGCCCGAGATCGTCCGCTCCGAGGCAGCCGATCCACGAACCGACATCTACTCGCTGGGAGTCTCCCTCTATCAGCTCATCAGCGGCGAGCTCCCGTTCGTGCGCGGCTCGAAGATCGAGTCCCTGCTCGTTCGTCTCCACGAACCGCCGGCTCCGTTGCCACCCACGGTGCCCGAGCCGGTCGCCGCGCTCATCATGCGCGCGATGAAGGTGCACCCCTACGAGCGCTTCCAGACCGCGCGCGAGCTGTATGACGCGATTGTCGAGCTGCTGCCCGAGCGCGGGCCCGCGGTCCACGAGGCGCTGTCGCGGTCGAAGCTGTCGTCATCGTCCGTGCAGATGCAGGCCCTCGGGCTCGGCGAGAGCGGGCTCGTGCAGGGCAGTGGCATCGCGCGGGCCAAGGCCCCGCAGACCCCGTCTGTCGGCGCCTCCGGGAGCGCGGACGCGGCCGAGCCCGGGACGAAGTCACGCTGGAGATCGATCGTCGTGGGCACGGTGGCCGCGGGCTTGGTGGTCGCGGCCGGGCTGGCCTTCATGCCCCGCCATGAGCACTCCTCCACGCTCGATCCTCAGCACCTGGCAAGCTTCGGCGTGCTGCCGGACATAATCCAAGGACCCGGGGTCGTCCTCGACGACGCCAAGATCGAGCTGGGGCGGGTGTTGTTCTCCGACGTGCGGCTGTCGGGGTCGCAAGACTTCTCCTGCGCGACCTGTCACCCTCTCGATCGCTACGGGGTCGACGGCAGAGCGATCACCGACGGCCATGCTCACCAGACCACCGGGCGCAACGTTCCCACCGTCTACAATGTTGCGGGCCACTTTGCCCAGGGATGGTCGGGTAGCACACAGACGGTCGAGGAGCAGGCCCCGCTCCCGATCCTCAATCCCCTGGTGATGGCCAACACCGAGGCCAAGCTCGTGGCCACCCTCGCCGCGGTGCCCGAGTATCGCGAGAAGTTCGCCGCGGCCTTTCCCGACGCGCCCGAGCCGATCTCGATGGACAACGTGGCCACGGCGCTCGGGGCATTCGAGCGTACGCTGGTCACCCCAGGACCCTGGGATCGCTACCTCGCCGGTCAGGCCGAGGCCCTCACCGAACAGCAGCGCCGAGGGTTCAATACCTTCATCGACGTCGGATGCGTCCAGTGTCACTCCGGTGTCTACGTGGGCGCAGGCCAGATGCAAAAGCTCGGGTTGCTGCGACCATGGCCCGAGACCAAGGATCGCGGTCGCATCGAGGACACCCAGCTAGACTCTGACTGGATGATGTTCAAGGTGGCCAGTCTGCGCAACGTCGCCCAGACCGCTCCATACCTTCATAATGGCTCGATCGAAGAGCTCGCCACGATGGTACGGATGATGGCGTACCACCAGCTCGATCGCGAGCTCGACGACGACGAGGTCGACGACATCGTGGCCTTCCTCGGCTCGCTCACCGGTGAGCTACCGGAGCAGTGAGCGACGATCCCGGGGGCTCGCTTCGAGCCCCCGAATTTCTTCCTCCCAAGGTCACAGATCCCCACGATTGCGGACAGTGCATGGCCTTGCCATGCTCGCTGCTTCATCCGCCCTCACCCGACCGGGGGTACGCCTCTCGATGCAGAACCTCTCGGAACCACGTTTTTCTGCCCAATACAGGCGCTATCACCACTTCGTGGGGCATGCGCTTCGCCGGGTGGGCGTGCCGGAGGCGGATGTCGACGACCTATCGCAGGAGGTCTTCTTGGTGCTCCTGCGAAACCTGCGTGATCTGAGCGACACCGCGCAGCTCATGCCGTGGCTTCGTCAGGTCGCGCGCCGGGTGGCCAGCAACCATCGGCGCGGAGTCCTGCGGCGGCAGCGACGACAGCGACACTGGTCCGAGCCGACCGAGCTCGACGATCCGGAGCGCGAGCTCGCGCGGGCCGAAGCGGCCGGATTCCTCGCGGACTTCTTCGACGGCCTCGATCCCCAGGCGCGGTCGGTATTCCTGCTCTCGGAGGTCGAGGGTCTATCCGGGCCTCAAATCGCCGAGCAGCTGGGTCTGAACCTCAACACCACCTACTCTCGCATTCGCTCCGTTCGCCGTCGCTTCAACCAGGCGGTAGACCGGCAGCGGCAGTCCAGTCCGGCATGGCTGGTGATGCTGCCGTCCCTCGTGGGACCGTCGGCGTCGGGACCCGCGGGGTGGATCGCGGTGGCTCTTCGCACGACCGCGACCCAGAAATTGCTCGGCGTCCTGATCGTGTTGGTTGTCGCCGTGGGGCTAGCGACGCTCACCCGCGGCTCGTGCTCGCTCGATCCCCAGGGGCCTCAGGCGGCACCGATCGGATTGGAGGACCACAGAGCTCGACCCGGGGCGACCCCCTATGCCGACACCGATGCGCCCGGCCGCCGGTTGGGAGCCACGGTCACGGGCCGCGTAGAGGATCTCACCGGTGCCAGCGTACCCGGGGCCGAAGTCTGCATCGTACGCGAAGCCGCCGCCCCCCCGCGATGTGTCCTCGCCGATGACCAGGGCGTCTACTCCCTGCCGGGTGCGCTCCCGGGCGCCGCGTGGGTCGGCGCCTCGGCCCGCGGTTACGTGGCCCCACCCGTCTTCGATGGTCACTTCGACCGGCCGATCCGCATACCGGCCACCGGCACGCTGACCGGCATCGACCTGCTGCTCAGAACTGGAGGTCGCCAAGTCTCGGGCCGCGTGCGGGACATGGCGGGCGGTCCCATCGAGGGGGCAACCGTCGTCGCGCTACGAGGTAACGAGCTGCTCGCGATCACCCGGGTGAGCACCGATCCGGACGGGCGATTCTCGATATGGGTCGATGCGACGAGCTACGTGAGCGTCTTGGCCTCGGCCGAGGGCTACGTCACCGGCCACCAGCAACTGTTCCGCCCTGCCGGTGATGCGTTCGATCTGGCCCTGTTCCCCGAGGCGGTGATCGAGGGGCGAGTCGTCGACGCGAAGACCGGAGCCGGGGTGTCCGATCTCCTCGTCGAGGCTCCCCAGCACCACGCAGAGGCGAGCACCGCTCGTACCGACGAGCGCGGTCGTTTTCGGCTGACGGGGCTGCATCCGGGCCGCTACAAGCCCCGCGTCCGTGATCGGTCGTGGCTCGGCCACGCCACGCAAGCGGTCGCCCTCGAGCTCGGGGAGACGATCGACGACGTAGTCGTCGAGGTCCACGGTGCGCGCCGCGTCTCGGGCCACGCCCTGCGCGGCGACGGAAAACCCTGCACTGCGGGTCGAGTGACCGTGCGGGACGCTTCTGGCGAGGTCGTGAGCTCGGAGCGGCCCGATCCGCTGGGCGCCGTCGACATCGGAGGGCTACTGCCAGGCGAGTACACCGTGGTCGTGTCCTGCACGATGTCCTGGGAGGGCGCACCGGGCCAAGAGTTCACCGTCGACCTGCTCGATGCCGACGTCGAAGACGCCGAGTAGGAGGTGGTCGATGACCGACACGGCGAGCGAGCGCTGCGTGGCTCGGTCGTAGGGCCCGACAGCAAGCCGGTCCCCTTCGCTCGGCTCGAGCTCGTACTCGACGGAGGGCTGCCGGACGGTGGCATGTTCGGACCGTTGACGCTGGCCGATCGCGAGGGTCGATTCTCGTTCGAGCACCTCCCCTCGGGCGAGTACCGAGTGTCGGTGACCGCGGAGGGCTTCGCTCCCCACTACTCGCGCGTCGAGGTCTCCGAGCGGGACGTTGACGTCGAGCTCAAGCTCGGATCTGGGGTGGATCTGCGGATCTACGCCGAGGATCCGCGCGGAGCTAGCGTGCCCGGGGTGAAGATCAAAGTAGCCGCGACCATCGATCGCTCAGCGACCTGGTTGACGACCAACGCCGAGGGCTGGGCGGTGGCCAGCGATCAACGGCCCGGCACCTATCGGCTCGTCGTTAGTCGGCCCGGGGTCGGCGGCAGGGCCGGTCCAGAGGATCCCTCCCAGTGGGACGAAGGTGTGCGGGTCACGCTCGAGGACGACGCCGAGTTCACGGTCGTGGTCCCCTCGCGCGACGGGAAGATCCGCGGACGAGCCCAGCGGACCGATGGCGATCCCGTGGCCGAAGCGCTGGTCGTGGCGCGGTCGTCCGAGGCGTACCTGGACTTCGTAGGGGAGTCGCGCACGCCGGTCGTCGCGGAGGTGCGATCCGACGCGGAGGGCAACTTCGTTCTCGACGGCCTCGAAGCGGATGTCTTCACGGTCAGCGTCCGCGATGCCTTCGGGCAGATGGTGAGCCAGGAGGGAGTGGAGCCCGGGGCCACGGTGAAGCTCGAGCTCCCCGATCCTGGCGAGCTACGCGGGACCGTGGAGATCGAGGGCGAGGATCCCCCCGAGCAATTCACCATCACGTTTACCCCGAAAGACGGCACCCGCTACTCGGAGAGTTTCCTATGGTCCGATGGCCAGTGGTCGATCGTTGGCGTTCCCCCGGGCCCGGTCAAGGTGGAGGCGCATAGTGCCTGGGGCACGGCGCAGGCCAGGACCACGGTCGAGGCCGGGCGAGAGACCGACCCACTGACGCTCGAGCTGGCGCCGCGCGGATCCATTCGAGGCCGGCTGGTGGGAGCGGACGGCCAGCCCGTATCGGGCGTCAACGTCGTGGTGCTCAGCGATCACGGGCCGGCTACCGGAGTGACGGGTACCTCGAACGCCCAGGGAGCGTTCGAGTTGGCCAACGCCCCCTCGGGCTCGGTGGTGGTCAAGGTCATTGCTCTGGTCGGTCACCAACCGAAGCGCATTCCCACCACGGTGCCATCCGGTCAATCGGTGGACCTGGGGGTCGTCACGTTGGAGGCACGAACTTCCGGCACGGAGGACTAGCCAGATAGCCAGACCTTGCGCCCCGCCGAACACGACTTAGGGTGGGCATGTGACCGCCTCCGGCGCGCGCTCCTCCGAGTCTCACCATGAGGGTTCCGATGCCGTGGCCGACGCGGAGGCCATGGCGCAGACCCACCTGGCTCGTACCGATGAGGTCGAGCGAACCGCCGCGCTCGTGCGTTGGCTGGATGATGCCGTCCGTATTCCCGGCACGCGCTTCGGGATCGGTCTCGACGCTCTGGTGGGATTCTTCGCTCCGGTGATCGGCGATGTCATCACCGGCCTGGTGGCACTCAAGGTCATGCTCACGGCGGCGCGGCGTGGCGTGCCTCGTATCGTCCTGGCCCGCATGCTGCTCAACGTCGGTGTCGATGTCATCGGCGGCATAGTGCCGATCGTTGGCGACACCTTCGACCTGCTGTGGCGCGCCAATGTTCGCAACCTCGAGCTGCTCGAGCGGCACCAGGGGGAGCTGGAGGCCCGCGCCCGTACCAGCGACTACGTCATCGTCGGTGGGGCCCTGGTCGCAGTGGTGGCGAGCGTGGCCGCACCGGTGGTGGCGCTTTGGTGGTTGGTTGGGCTCATCTTTGGGTGACCGGCGGCGGGTGGCCGAATGGTGATGGCTCCCGCCGATGAGTGTCGGCGCCCGGAACCGGGTCCTGCTAATCAGACCGACACAGGGAGCCTTGCTCGAGCGGAGGGAGATCGGGGACTCGAGGGCGAGATCCCCGTCGCTTCGTTGACGCGCACGACCCACTGGCACGCGAGCCCGCGCTCAGACATGACGCGATACGATAGCGCCGGGAGGCAGCCGATGAATACACGTCTGGTCACAATGGGAATGATCGCCATGATGGCCTGTGCACCGCAAACGGAGACGAGCCCACCGCAAACGGAGACGAGCCCACCGCACACGGAGACGCGCCCACCACACTCGGTGCCAAGCACGGCCGCGCCGACGGCGGATGCCTCGACCGAACAAGGATCGTCACCCGCGGCTGCAGAACCCGAAGCCACGGTCGCGGTGGCCGATGTCCCCGTCGTCGAAGTCCCCATCGTCGGGGAGCAGTGGCGCCCTCCCTTGACCTCGCTCTCCAAAGAGCCGCTCGACGAAGCTGAGCAAGAGCGCACCGTAGAGTGCTTCGAGACCCACCACGTGCTCGATCCCGAAGCAGGCTCCCACGAGCTGATGGCGGCGGCGGCATGCATGCGGGGAGCTCGTGCGTACGGGAAGGAGGTCTCGCTGTACCGGCTGATACTCGGCCGGCACCCAGAGCTGCCGGAGGGAATGGAGGTGACCCGTTTGCTAGGGCTACGACTCGAGCAGCTCGACCACCAGAGCGGAGCCCTTGATGTGTTCGCCGAGTACCTGCGGCGGTATCCCCAGCAGGAGGACGCGCGAGCGATCGGGATGCGGGCGGTATGCGTAGCCCGCTCGCTGATGAACGACCAGCGGGAGGAGGAACTGCTCGGCTTGCTCGATCGGTACTTCCGCAGGAAGGGCTTCGTGCGACCGTCGCCGCCAGACATGCCCGAACTTTGCGGAGAGGTCCCGAGCCAATAGCAGCCGGGTCGTACTTGCTGTTGATGCGTAGCGCGCCCAGGAGGACTCGAACCTCAATGGGGGGTTCCGTGGAACCTCAACATCCGCGGGGACTTAGCATCCAAACCCGCGGAACCCCTCGCGATTCGCGTCCCGGCTCGTTCCGGCTCGTTCCTTGCTGTGGAAGCCTGTCTGAGGGCTGGACCGGATCCAAACCGGATCCACTCGGGCGTGATCAACGGCGGGGGGAAATACGGACTGGAGCTCGTCCGTGAGTCCGAGGGTGATCTCAAGCGTGGGACGACTACGTGCTGCTCGACCGGATGACCGACAAAAAACCAGCCTTGACCCGAAAGGCCGACGACGGTGTCGCATCGATCATCGATCCTCGTCGTAGTGGCTGATATCAAGTACTATTCGACGCCCGAAACGTCGCTCGTCTTGGGTGATCGTCACTATTCCGTGGTGATCGCGACCTGGATCGGCAAGTCGAGCATCAAAGCGGCCCAGGCCCTGACAGACTGGCTCCATCGTGTAGCAGCCCACGCCGCTGCAGAAGACGTGGGGTTGGCCGTTATGCTCCGCCGGGGCACGCCCAACGGGGACCCTGGGGCACTCCTCTCCGAGATCTTCCACGACCCAGAACAGGCGGTGCAGTTGCTGGCGGCGGCGGGCTTCCCGAGAGCGCGAATGCCCCGGTTCACGACCCCGCAGGCGTTCTGGAGCCGGTCACTCGAAGAAGCGCGTAACGGCGTGCTCCCAGGCGGCATCCGGCCGATCCTGGAGCAGGCGGCGGCCATGTACCCGTACAACCCGGAGTTCGCGGCGTATCGCGCTGCGTAGGGAGGAGGGTTCCGCTCGAAGAAGGCCTCAACCGTCGCCGGGGCTGCCACACGCCGACATCACGACCACGAGGCTACACACCTGCACTCACTACAGGGGACCAGGTTTGCGGACGCGATGACGCGATTGTGCCGGAGGGAAAGGCTAACCCCCCTCTTCTTGCAGCATGAAAAAGCCGGAACCTTCCAAACGGGATCGGGTTCTGTTGGTCTTAATCTCTGCCTGAGCTACCTTGGCTTTGGCCTGCGCAACGTTGGCTTTGGCCCGCGCAACATCGAGCTGCATTGTCGCTCTGAGGTGTGGGGTTCCCTCGTTGGCCCGATCGGGGGTAGCCGATCGGTTCCTGGTTTCGAAGGCTGCTCGCCCTGTCTTTCCGCTGATGGCGGTAGCTGAGGCGAAACTGGGATCTGCTGACTGGTTCAGTGTAGCCTCGATCTCGGCCAGGGCGGTCTCGGCCTTGGCCAGGTCGATCTTGGCCAGGCTCGCAAGGTCTTCGTATTGGGCCAAGCGTTCGAGTTCCTTCGCAACAGCTTGGCTGGTTTTCTCGAGTTCTTTGCGCTCGACTACAACCCAAGGACCGAACTTGGGATCGTCGGCAAGGACTTGCTCTACGAAGTTCAAGATTTGCTTTCGTTTCCCAACCTCTATGTTGTTGAGCCCAAAGTAAGTATCAAGGACTGATTTGCGCATATCGGCCCGCGTCTGCTCGACGAGCGAGTCGCTGAACAACCATGCCGAGAACGAGCCCGCCAGCGAGGCGATGAGCACCGGCACCGCCAGGCGAACAAGCCACGGCCTCGCTCTGTCTTCCTTGAGGGCATGTAGCTCCAGCCACAACCGCTGGACCTCAAAGGAGCGCCAGTCTTCTTCCAGGTCGTGAGGGGAGGCCGGTTGCTTTGCGACGAGCTGTTCCTTGAGAGCCTGTCCCTCCTCCTGCAGGCTCTCGGCCCCTGGGGTGCGAGAAGTATTCTCGGGGACAGGCTCGGAGGTGGGTGCTTGTTTCCGCTGCACGTCACCGCCACCTAGCACACGATGCGACTATTCCCAACGATGCGTCTGCGTCGAAGAGGGAGCCGGCCGGCCGCCCCACTGGGACCCCGGTGAGCATCCCAGACGGTCATCGCCCTGGGTGCGCCAGACGAACTCGGTGACGCCGACGGCCCGGACGCGCTCGCGCTGGACCTCGGCATGGAGCATGCCCAGCTAGTGCTGAGCGATCACCTTAACCCGGCCCTCAAGCGTGCCGAACTTCACCGGGATCCCCCGCCGGCGCCAGCGCTCGGCGAGTTCGGCCAGGTCTGTGCCGGCCTCAAGCTCCGCGACTACATCAGCGAACAAGGCCCAGGGCGACCTCGTCGCGCACCGACGGTGGCGGCGATGGCGGGCTCATATGAGTCCCGTCGAGCCCGACCGAGTGGATCGACGATCGACGTGCGGCTGCCTGATGATGGGATGAAAGGCGAGTTTGAGGCCGTCGGGTATCATCGGGCTCGGCCTCGAACACGGACGGGCACCACAGTTCGAGCCTCGGAGAAGCTGTAGCGGCGGAGCTGCGCGTGGGCGCAGTGCACCACCCACCCGGGGCCCTCCGGATCGTAGCTCGATGCACCGCTGAGGATCTCGGTCGGTACATTGCCATTGATCCCCACGGGCTCGACGTCGATATCGCCGAGGCTATTGGTCGCGCTGAGGTGATGCGTAGACAGATCGATCCACCGGAGCTCCGCGAACCGGTGGCACCCGGGCATGGGCCTCCACGCACAACGCCGTCCTGGTCACGAGTGCGGCCTCCCTAGCTCAGCGCCTCAGCGCAGGCCCGGCCAGACGGACCCTGTCAGGAACGATGCGTGCCACCCTAGATTCCGGTGGCCATCGGCTGGTTGCGGTCTACCCTGGCGGGACGTGATGGGCCGGCCCTCGTTGATCTTGACTCGACGAAGGTGGCCCCCACGAGCGCGAGCCTCTACGCTCCGCGCCGCCTCGCGAGCCCCGACCACGCGGTCAGCCCACGAGGCCTTGAACGGGACGGGGCGATCGGCACTTTCTTCCGATCAATCTCGGCGCAGTCACACCTGGACTTCGAGGGAGGTGAAGAGTGTGCAAGACAGGCCCCATGGGCCATCCGCATCCCGGCCTGTTGTCCGAGCCAGCCGGCACAGTGCAGATCCGCACCGCGAACCGGTGCGCCGAGGATCGCCAGCACGGTGCGTCAGCGATCGTTCGGTTTGGGCTGCGGTCCTTGCCGCCTCGAATCCTGACGCGAAAACGTGCCGCACGGCGGTGAGATCGAGCACGCTCGTGGGCCCCGGCTCTTGCGGAATGCCCCTATGTCGCTCCAACCCCTCCACCGCCCACGCTCGGCCCGACGGCCGGTCGCCCCCCCTCAGCGTCCGAGACGCGACGAGAAAGTTCGAGAAAGTTCGTCAGGACCGGGCAGCGGAATCCCTACCTCTACTGAGGAGACCCAGAGGTTCCATGACCCAACACCCGCCCCACGCTCGGCGCTCGGAACGCCGAGCAGATTTCGAAAGAAAGCTTGTCAGGTTTGGCCAACGGCATCCCCACCCCCAAAGGGGGTTCAGCCGTTCCGGCAAGCACGCTGCATGCTCCGCCGGTCGCGCTGGCTCCGCGGCCCGTGACGCAAGATTTCCCGAGAATCATTTTGCGGCCGCTAGCCAAAGCGGTGTAGCCAGGACATGGGCAAACTCAAGAGCGAAAGGAGTATGGCATGAGCGGATAGTAACAACACAGTTCCGACAACGCACAATGCGCGGCGGCTGACGTGACGAGTCGACTACCGGCCACGAGTATTCGGGTCCAGGTCGAGCATCCACTTACAACCTTCGGGCGGACGCAAAGAACAAGTGACTCTGGCGCCCAAGGAGGGATGGCTGTGTATGGACCAGTCCAAGTGGTCCCTCGTCCTCGGGAGTGGCCTTCCTGGCTATGGACGTCCCACACGCGACTCAATGAGCTGACGTACCTTGAACCTAACAGGATGAGCAATGGATACTATTGAAATCTTTAATGAAATGGCCCGCGCGAGGGCAGGGCTCGGGATCGTAGAACACGCAACCCCGACAAAGGCCGATCTGGCCGCGATCCGTGGTCATAGCGCCAAAGAATGGTCAATGGTGATCGCTGAGTCCGAGCGTCGATACCGAGACAGCGAAGATCCCAGGCACGGCGCATGGCGTGTCGGCACTTCAATCCGGTCGTCCTCGGTCGACGGAAGAACTTTGACCGAGTGCTCCGATGGGCAAGGGAGCGGATAGCTCTTCCGCCGCCAAGGAAGGAAGTAGGCGAAGTTCTGTATGAGATGTCCCAGAGTGGCACCTGGATGATCGTAGGGATCGTGGGGGACCGTGGCGAAGGGTGACGAGCAGGCCGAAAAGCTAGTTGTCGCTCACTACCTCGTGCACAAGCGAGCACCGCTCTCCAGCGCGTCGATCGGGTTCGAGCACATCGCGTCCCCTCGGTTGCGTGCGGCGTGGGAGCGAGCGGCTGCACGGTCCTCATGGGTCGTTGCCGACCTCGGTCTGAGTGACGCGCAGTGGGGCGCCCTGGCCCAGCTCGAGGCCCTCGACAGCGAGCTCCCAGAACTCGAGACGAGGATGCGGCGGGCATGGTCCGCCAGGCGAGCGGAGGTGGCCACTCAACGGTTTCTAGATGCCGTGCGCCAACACGGAGCGGCCGCGCTCGAAAGCCACACACACGAGCTACGGCGCGCTCTAGCAGAGGCTGAGGGCGGTGCGCCGGTGGCCTCTCAACCTCATCCTCAACTCGCCTATGCCAAGCTCAAAAGCTGGGCTGAAGCGATCGCCAAGCCGGAGCCGGATCACTTGTTGCCCCTCCCCCTCGACACGCTCAACAAGGCTCTCGGTGGCTACGTGGATAGCAAGACCTATCTGATCTTTGGCCGGTCCAGCGAGCACAAGACGACATTCGCGCGCCAGAGCGCGGAGTCAATCGCCCGCTACCTCCAGGAGATCGGATCCGACGGCTACGTGGTCTATTGGACCGCGGAGGACTGCAACGAGGATATCGCGAGTCGCACGATGGCGGCGAACTCGGCTCTGGACACCCATACCCTGAGCACGGGCAGGCTGCCCGACGGCAAACGGACCGAGTTCGGGCTCGAACGACTGATGTGTTCCGCCGGCAAGCACATCGAAGACCCTGCGCTGCTGCACCTGCGCTACATCGACGACCCCCAGCCCCGTCTCTCGCGCGTCCTGAGCGTCGCCCGAGCCGAGCGAGCAGCCGGCATGCGCGCGTTCTTCTTCGACTTCGTGCAACTGATCGAGCCCGACGTTGGGAAGTACAAGGACGCCGGATGGTGGTCGTTGCTCGCGAGCACCCTTCAACGGCTGGCCAAGGAACTGGAGATCCCGATCGTGTGCGTCGCCCAGCTGTCGACGTCGCCCACGCGGGACTCGGAGGCGGGCAAGGGCCGGGCACCGCGAGCGAGCGATATCATGGGTGGGCTTTCTTGGAAGCAATGCTGCTATGGCGCCATTGCAGTGTGGAAGGATAACGATAGGAATGAAAGAATTGGCATCAACATCGAGAAATGGAAATCCGGGCAACCCGGACACTTATGGTACCCCGTCGATCCCTCACATGACCGAATCATTGACGAACCGGTCACTCCCTCCCACCGGAAGGGCGGTCGCCAAAGGTCAGGCGAGTTCCATGGACATACTAAGAACATGGCCTCATCCACCCTCAAACCTGCATGCGCCACCCAG
Organism: Myxococcota bacterium; assembly: GCA_039194325.1. GTDB lineage: Bacteria > Myxococcota_A > Polyangia > Nannocystales > Nannocystaceae > Paraliomyxa. Next base: position 5,566 of record JBCCWC010000023.1, on the reverse strand, counting down.
CAGCATAGCGGTCCAGACAGAAACAAGACGGCCACTGACCCTACCTGCATCGCAGAGCAACCAGTCACTCAAGCGAGACGCGAAGAAGCCCACAAAGCTCCCGCAAGCTAACGAGGACACGAGTGAGTACTGGCGACCTCGCGTGCGCGGTGACTGCGATCAGGTGCCACGCCCGTGTCCCTACATAGGGTGCAAATATCACAATATCCACACCGCAGGCTGGATACCCGACAACGACGATGCTGTATTGCTGCGGATCGAGCGACTTGGCGAGAATTCCTGCTCGCTTGATATCGCCGAGCGAGTGTCCTGGAATCCCGAGGAACCTCTCAGCAGCGACAAGCTAGCCAAGATCGCGAATCTTAGCCGCCAATGCATTGATCAGATCCTGAAAAAGGCCATGAGCAAGCTGCGCGAAAGGTCTATAATGGCACACTTACACGAGCAAATCGACAGCCCGGACGAGTGCGCGCTCGATCACTACGGTCAACCCACGTCGCCTCAGAAGTAACAATATCAAGTGATCATGCAATATGGTAGATCAGGAGAGAATGTTGACAGTGCCCCGCACGCCGCGGCTGGGTCTGAGCATGAAACGCCTTACTGACAAGTCCATCACTGCTCGCGAGCCGCACCAGCCGAGTTCAACCACTCGCCGAGGCTGCGCGACTGGAGATGCCGTGATGAGCCACACGCACGCTTATCGGGGCCAAGCGCTCGACACCGTGGCGCAACGTTTGCGAGACAACGTACAGGATATGTACGTAGAAAGGGTCGGTGGACCGGTCGCTAGAAGTTCTCCATAGCGTCCGCGATACGTCTACGATTGAATCAGGTTATACGAAGTTCCAAAGCCGGAGGTTTCGACCTCCGGCTATTTTTTCGTCTGAGGGAGGCAGCTTATGCGTACACTATTCGGGTTCATACTAGGTGGTCGGTGCAACTGATGTGCTGTTAGATGGGCAACGAAAGATTCTTTCAACTTTCATGGGAAGTCTTACGCTGTCTTTTTTCGATCCAGGGTCTCGCCATGCTACCCTATTATTGTTACCACGGTACGGACAAGCTCCATCCGACAGATCACAAGCAAACGTCACACGAACCGAGCGGACAGGCGCAGCCCTTCCGGCTGTTTGAGAGATAGATCATCAAGCAAGATCAGAGCAATATGATTCCATCCAATCTTTCTGCATCACCGACATGAGCATGCGCACCAACACAGTGCCTACGGCGCTGAGCGAATTCAACCATCTATCAATATAGATCGAATTCGACATGGCGTGCTCTGAGCGAATCTTGCGCACGACCAACACAGCGCTCACAGTGCTGATCGGATCCAACTATCAGCTATCTATCAATATAGATTGAATCCTATGCAGCGAGCTATGGGGCTACCGACCACCCATCGATGTGACCGAGAGCCATCGCGGATCATAGCGAACTGCGCGCACTGCCAACGCAGGTATTGAGCAGCGACGTACGAGAGGAGATCTGGCCAAAGGTATATCCGGCGGTCGATATCACTATCATAAGAGGATAGATCTATGACCTGAATTTGATTTCGCGGATCAATCCGGCTCTGTGCCAAAGTGGATGCAGGAGGTGGGCTACGCACATCGGAACCCCTGGAGACCCACGAACAGACGAACGAAGGGGAGCAAAGCGCGAGAACACACGGAAGGGCGTCACCATCCCGCGGCACACTCAGGACCGCACGGCGCCGGTGCTTCGATCAGCCCGTAACCCCTCGCAGGGTTGGAGCACTTGGATATGACTATGATCGCATCGCAGATGATTACCAACTGGGCCGCGAGCCACCTTGCGGGCGTCGATACGTCCGAGATCGGACGGGACCACGCATCGCGGACCAATCCACTCATCCGTCCCGAGCACCACGTCGATCTCCTCCTCGAGTTTGCGGAACGCCTGGCCTTTCCCCTCGCGAGCCACATTGGACTTCCCCTGCCACGCCACGTGACCGCGCGCGTCGACCGTCACCTTGTACACCGGGCAAGGACCGTAGCACCCAGTGCGTTCGAGGGTGAGCTGGAGATCTGCGGGCGGTTCGATTGGGTCTTGTCGTCCGTCGTCGGGCTTCGGAGGCGGCTCGGTCGACGTGCACGCGGGAGCCGAAAGCAGCACCACCACCATGACCCATCGAGATCGGAGGCTCATCGAAATCATGATGCCGCATGAACGCGCTCCCGTCGGGGCCGATGTGACCGATCGCGCCTCCGCCCGCGTACGTCGCCGGCCTTCCGGTTGGTACGAACACAGAACTCTGACCAGCGGCCGGGCGCGATGGAGGGCACCGTCATGCTCTCGCTGTCCTCCTCGCAGGTGGTGCGAGAGACAGTCGTGTCCAACACTTCCGCGGTTGCCGGCGAGCTCGGATACACGGAGGACACGATCACGCGGACATGGGCGAGGCGCGGCTATGTGGCCCCGAATGGCGTGCACTTTTCTGGATAATGTAATAGCGGCCGACTTCGAGATCGGTATAATAAATTGACAAGGCCATTAGGTCAACCGTACAACGAAGAATAGTAGGGTGAATAGCGAGATTGAGAAACAAGTATGCACTTCGGGCAAGCGGATGTCTTCATATATTTTCTTCCCGTTTAATATGACGAATTGTGATATGGAAATTTCCCTCATTTTCATTTTGTATAACGATTTCGTATCCACACCTCCTCAATGCGCTGGCGGCATTTGCTAGTTCACGAAAAGCCTGTGCTTGCGTTAGCATCGCTTGGGCCTGCAAGAGTCTGGCCTCTGCGCGAGTTTTTTCCAGATTTGCCTCGATGATAAACGTTCGATCCAGCTCTTGCTTTCTCCTCGCAGAGGGATCGTTGTCTGCGCTTATGAGGTGGTTTAATACGTCGTTGTGGGGAAATAACTCTGCGGCATTTTCTAGGAGCGGCCTAATCCCGTCTGGTAGCACGCCGTTGCATGACTGCTCTATCACCTGGGTCCAGAATACCTGCGGTGTCTTGAAATCTGGTACCTGTCCAGCAGGAAAGCCTGCTGTCGTCGCTAGGGCGATCGCCTCTTCACGTCTGCAGAATATTTTGGCTAGCTCTCTTGCCGCACGGTTGTTCCTCTTCTGACATGATGTGTGCTCAGGACACATATCAGTCTCCCCGCTGCAGCCGTTCTGCTATTTGTTCTTGTAATACCAGTATCGTGCGATCCGGATCATCAGGAAATGTCATCTCCAATGAAGAGATCAAGCGATCTGCAAGCTCGCGGTCAATGCCTTGTTCAATCGTGATATTTAGCCGTTTTGGCATCTGCAGGGCGTGGGTTGGCCCCGGTGCCACGAAGTCGGATTCAGCCATGGGCGGATCCTGGGTGGTTAAGTTCCCGACTTTGGCCTGTTCATCATGGGCATCTATCAGGCCCCGCTCCGCGCGTTGTGCACTGTCGGGGGGCTCCTGCTCGCCGTCACGCTCCTCGTCGTCATATTCTACCCGGCGTCGTAGCGATTCCATCCAGGTATTGAAGCCCATGTCGATTGAGCTTCGCAGCTCCGTCGATTGGCTGAATCTCTCCAGTTGGCGGCGTAGCTTCTCCTTGGCCCGGAAGATGCGTCCACTGATCTGGGGGGTGGTCAGGCCGAGCCGCTCCGCGATTTCACGGTGAGTCTTCTTGTCTGCATAGGCCCACATCAAGCATACTTGTTCTTCGATAGGTAATGATAACAAGCCCTGCACCAGTAGTCTCGCGTCTTCAGCCCGGACCATGACGGAGAGCGCCCCGTGGCTGGGATCGATCATCTGCGAGAGCTGGGGGTCGACGGGGCCGTTGGACCGCTGGCGACGTATATATTCCCATAGCTTGAAGCGAGCGACCCCGTGCAGATAACGACGGAAGTCGGTCACGAGGTCCTCACGGTGACTGGCCGCAATCTCGAATACTTGCTGGGTTTGCTCGGCGGCGAGCTCGGCGTTACCCTGAAGGCCTCGACGCAAACGCTCGAAGATCTCTCGGTAGTAGGCACGCGTAAGCGCTTCGCCAGCCTTGCTGTCGCCATTGCGCCAGCGCTCCAGGAGGTTGAGCTCATCACTCACGGGCTCATCGATGGGCACAAGGAGATGGTATCTCAGATGAGCTCGTACATGTACTGCGGCACTTCCGATTCATCGCCAGCGACCGGGCACTGGGCTAGGCGCGGTAGCTACGCCACCACGCTCCCATTAGCGACAGCTCGGACATCATTCCCTGAGAGATCGTGTGCCGCCTATCCTAGTTCGAGCGAGCTGGGCCAACGGACGGCTACCAACGACCCAAGGGACCTCCTAGCGCCGTTCGAGGTCACTTTTGTCCGGGATCTCGGCCAGCCTCGGTCGCTCCCAACCATCTTTGTCCGGGGCCGGCCAGTTCTGACCGCTCTCCCGGTGCACCTTCGAGACCTCAGCACCGCTCGCCCCGGGCTCACGACCAACGCCAGCCGGGACAACACCCTCGGACTCGCCCCCGGCCGTGATCTCCTCGACCTCCTCGTGCGCCTCCACCCCGGAGCCACCACCGACGTCGCGACCAACCCCCTCGCGCCGACCGACGTCGCCCCGGTCTCGCAGCCACCACCCCGGCCGAGCCTTCCCCATACGCACCTGCACGTCCTCCGCGATCACCCCAGCCTTGCGCAGCTCCCCCAGGTGCCGTCGCAGCGTCCGCTCACTCTCGATGCCCAGATCGCCGGCGATCGTCTCCCGGTCGACCCACACAAACCGCTCCCGCCCCGCGTACCGCCACAGGTAGCTGAGCACCAGCTTCGCGCCCTTGCTCACGTCGAGCCGGTACAGCCCGATCGGCATATCAGCCATGGTCCCCTCGCTCCTTCCCCGATCCCCGAAGATGTCCCCCCGCGTGGAACAATCCCCCCGCGATCCCGCGTGCAATGGCCGATAGGACTTGGTGCTCGCGCGTGGCCACCTCGACGCCATGCACTGCAACGCGAAACACGTAGTTGGCGATCACCTCGGCCACGGTCGAGTCGTCGAGCAGCTCGAGGACCCGATCGAGCTTGCGCGCCATGGTCACGTAGGCGTGGCGACGCACGCCCTGCAGCGGCTCAGGTCCGGCCATCGCCGCCCTCGGCTCGGATCACCCGATGGCAGTCGTCCGAGCACACCACCGTGCTCCGCTCTTCCCACCGCCCCTGCGTCCACAGCAACACCCGCCACGGCGGTCGCAACACGCCCGAGAGCCCACACACCAGGCACCGCCATCGTCGTCGCCCCTGGTCGTCCCACCCCGCCCGGCAGTCCCGGGCCGTGGTCGGTCGCGGACGCTGCCGGGGCCGCCGCGCGGGCCCCCGGGGCTCCTCGATGAGTACATAGCCACGGCTCCCCGACGCGTCGAGCATCCGCCGACTCACTGTCGTGGTGTGCCCGGTGTTCCAGCGCAGCCGCACGCTGAACCGCCGCACCTGCACCACAACACCGACCCGATCCGGCCGCCGCGGGTCGAGGTCCTGATACCGCTGCCCCAGCCTCACACGTACGCTCATCCACGTCCCTCCAAGCCGAGCTGCTGGGCTGCGATCCCAGCGGACTCAAGT
>JBCCWC010000022.1:0-101827 GCA_039194325.1 Myxococcota bacterium | reverse complement strand
GCACGCGCAACGTGCTTGAGGCCGTGCGGGCGACGGGACGCGTCGTGCCGGTGGTCGGTACTCGCCTCGAGACCCTAATCGAGGGTGAGAGTCGGTTCCTCAGCGACCGGGACGTAACGCTTCCGCTGGTAGAGCAAGGAGATGTCGTTGCGGATAGCGACGTTTCTGTTGCCGAGGACGACCTCTACGACTAACCTCGGGCTAGCGAGGATGCGGGTCGTATTCGGCGCTGAGCTGGGTCGTCTTCTCACCCTCCCAGCGAGCTCTCCGCCAACGAACGCACCTGCTCGGACGCCTTATGTGGCGCTCCCGAGTCGAACGGAGGCTGCGGGTCATACTCGATGCCCAGCTGGATCGCCTTGGCCATATCCTCGCCCAGCAGCTCGGCGAGGAGCGTCAGCGCCATGTCGATCCCGGCCGATACGCCGGCTCCGGTCATGATCCCCTCGTGGCGGACGACCCGTTGGCTCGTAGGCGTGGCGCCCAGCTGCGCCAGCGCGTCCATGGCGGACCAGTGGGTGGTCGCGGTGAGCCCGTCGAGCACGCCGGCGCTCGCGAGCAGCAGCGATCCAGTGCACACCGAGGTCGTCCAGGTGGTCGTGGGGTGGATCCGCCGGATGAAGCGGACGATCGGCGTGTCGCCGATGTAGTCCTGCGTCTTGGTGCCGCCGGGGACCACGAGCACGTCGGTCGCGGTGATCTCGGCGAACGACTCTTGGGCCCCAAGCTGCAGCCCGGTGTCGGTGGTGACCGGGCCGGCCTCGGCCGCGGCGTAGTGCAGGTTCATGCCGGGCAGGTGCGAGAGCACCTCGTTGGGGCCGGCGAAGTCCAGCAGGGTCATTCCGTCGTACAGCGCGTAGGTCAGTTCCATCAGTGGGTCCGGTTGGTGGCGAAGCGTTGACGATAGGTGGCGGGGGTGGTGCCCAGGTGTCGCCGAAACGAGCGGTGCAGCGTCTCGGCCGAGCCAAAGCCGGCGGCCTGGGCGATCGACCCGATCGTTTGATCGGAATTGGACAGCAGGCAGCGAGCCAGATCGACGCGTACCGACTCGACATAGGCCGCCGGGGTGACGCCGACCTCGGCGCGAAACACTCGGCAGAAGTTTCGCTCGCTCATGGCTGCGACCTCGGCGAGCGCGGCGTTGGTGAGGTTGGCCGTGGGGTGTTCGTCGATGAAGCGCTGGACATCGCGGATCGGTCGGCGGTCGACGTATTGGCGGCGGAGCGGCTCGGAGAACTGGGCCTGGCTCCCACCGCGCTTGAGGTAGAGCACCAGCTGCCGCGCGGTCCATAGGGCCAGGTCATGGCCCAGATCGTCTTCGACGAGCGCGAGTGCGAGATCCATGCCGGCGGTCACCCCTGCCGAGGTCCACACGTTGCCGTCCTGCACGAACACCGGGTCGTCCTCGGCCACGTCGAGCTCGGGGAAGCGCTGCGCGAGCTCGTGGCGGCACGACCAGTGGGTCGTGGCTCGCTTGCCGTTCAGTAGACCCGCCGCCGCGAGGATGAACGAGCCCGAGCATACCGAGGTGATCCGCCGTGCTCGCTTTGATCGGCGTCGCACCCACGCGAGCAGTGGCTCGTCCACCATGGCCGCCAGGGTGCCCTGGCCACCGGCGATCATCAGCGTGTCGAGGTCGCCGGCGCATTGGTCCATGGTGACGTGCGGAACAAGCGAGATTCCGGCCGACGACTGGACGGGATCCATGCTGTGCGCGACGAGGGCGAGATCGTAGGGTCTGCCCGCCCGTTGGCCGGCCGACGCGAAGACCTGTGCCGGGCCCGTTGCGTCGAGGAGCTGGAGGTCGGGGTAGATGAGCAGCTCGATCCGGCGCACGATCCAAGCCTGGCCGAATCGAAAATTGGCCGCAATGACAACCTTATGACGATTCCTGCCAGCTTCTTGTGCCAGTCGTCGGGCGGCCGCGGCGGTCGCGCGTTCCGCATTCTACGAACGCCTCTCTGGTCCCCAAGCGTATCCGCAGCGGAGCGGACGCGAGGGCAAGCACTGCGAAGCCTACGGGTATGAGCGTCATGCTCTCGATCAGCTCTCCACGAACGCCTTGAGCCGCTTGCTGCGGCTGGGGTGCCGCAGCTTTCGCAGCGCCTTGGCCTCGATCTGCCGGATCCGCTCGCGGGTCACCGAGAAATCCTGCCCCACCTCTTCGAGGGTGTGATCGGACGCCTCCCCGATCCCAAAGCGCATCCGCAGTACTTTTTCCTCGCGGGGTGTCAGCGTGGCCAACACGCGGCGGGTTTGGTCGGCGAGGTTGAGGCTGATGACCGCCTCGGAGGGCGAGGTGGTGTTCTTGTCCTCGATGAAGTCCCCGAGGTGGCTGTCTTCTTCCTCGCCGATCGGGGTCTCCAGCGAGATCGGCTCCTTGGCGATCTTGAGCACCTTGCGGACCTTCTCGAGGGGCAGCTCCATCTTCTCGGCGATCTCCTCGGGCGTGGGCTCGCGCCCGAGCTCCTGCACCAGGTGGCGGCTGGTGCGGATGAGCTTATTGATCGTCTCGATCATGTGTACGGGGATCCGAATGGTGCGAGCTTGGTCGGCGATCGCACGGGTGATCGCCTGTCGGATCCACCAGGTGGCGTAGGTGGAGAACTTGTAGCCGCGGCGGTACTCGAACTTGTCCACCGCCTTCATCAGGCCGATGTTGCCCTCCTGGATGAGATCGAGGAATTGGAGCCCGCGGTTGGTGTACTTCTTGGCGATGCTCACCACCAGGCGCAGGTTGGCCTCGACCAGCTCGGCCTTGGCCCGCTCGGCTTGCTTGCGGGCCTTCATCAGCTCGCTGTGCTGGCCCTTGAGCTCCTCGGCGGACAGGTGAGTCTCTTGCTCGACCTGCTTGATCCGCTTGGTGGCCAGCCGCATGCGGGCCTCGATCTCGTGCAGCTCGGACGGGTGCAGCCCCAGCCGCCGACAGAGCTTGAACTCCTCCTCTTCGGACAGGCGTACGCCCTTGAACAGGGACCGCAGATCGCCGAGCTCCATGCCGGCCCGCCGCTCGCACTCGTGGAGGTCGCGCTCGGCGCGGGTCACCCGACCCACCAGCTGGGACAGCTCCTCGACGATGCCGTCGATGGGCCGCTTGGCGAGGTTCATGGTGGTGATCGCCTCGATGCAGCCGCGCTCGTGGTCGACTCGCTGGGCCTCGAGCTTGGTCAGCGCCTCCGGCGAGGGGGCTTGCTCGCCCACCGCCGACAGCTCCTCGCGGATCCGCTCGAGCTCCTTGGAGTGGCGCCGGATCTTCTCGATCTGCTTGTGGAGGTTGTCGAGCGCGGCCTCCTGGTTTGCAGGAGCGGCGTTGGCGTCGGTCGTGCTCGGGCTCGGGCCGTTGTCGGCCGGGTTGGCGATCCCGATCACGTCCTTGACCCGCAGCTGACCACGCTTGACCTGGTCGTTCATCTCGAGCACGTACGGCACGGCCACCGGGCTGCGTAGCGCGTGCTCGAAGGTGCGCTTCTCACCGTCCTCGATCCGCTTGGCGATCTCGACCTCGCCCTCTCGGGTCAGCAGCGAGACCGAGCCCATCTTGCGCAGATACATGCGCACCGGATCATTGGTGCGCGACTGCTCGTCCTCGTCGTCTCGTTCGTAGCGTCGGGGCATGGCCTTGCGCCCGCCTCCGCGCTCCTTGCCCCCGGTCACGACCTCGACCCCCTGCGCGACCAGCAATCGCTCCCATTCCCCGATCTCCCGGGGATCGACCAGATCCGGGGGCAGCAGGCCGCGCAGCTCCTCGGAGGTGATCGACCCCTTCTTCTTGCCGAAGGCGACCAGCTGCGCCTTGAGCTTGTCTCGGTCCACGTTGCGATTGGTCGAAGTATTGCGGGTCATGAGGGCCTCGAGTCGAGGGATGGGCCAAGGTCGATGGGGTCGAGCGCGAGAGACGACGGGACGCGGCAGGGCGACGGTAGGCAAGAAGCGAGAGGAACGCGGCAAGGGGGTGGGCAGAGGCAGGCGGCGGGTGCAGGACGGCAGGTCAGGCCGAAGCGGCAGGGGGGCCGGCCTGCCGCAGGTCGGCTTGCTGGCGGCGGAGGGCGAAGCGGCGCTGCTGGAGCTCGCGTTGCCGCTCGAGGTCGCCGGTGTCGCGAGCTTGGCGATACTCGGCGTCGAGCTGGCGGATGCGGACGTCGAGCGCTTCTTCGCGACAGCGGTAGATGAGGGTGTGGAGCTCGACCTGTGGGTCGCCGAGGCCGGGGCCGTCGTCGTCGGCCCGGTACTTGCCAGCGAAGACGCTGTGCATCAGCAAGGGCTGCGCCTCGGGAGCCACCCGGTCCAGTAGCTCGGGCATGGTGGCCTGGTAGCCCTCGTCGGCCCCCTCGATGACCGCTTGCAAGATCGGGCGCAGACGATCGTCATCGACGTGCTCGAGGGCACCGGCTCGCTTGGCGAGGGTGGCCAGGTGCGGTACGTCGACCAGCAGCATGGTCAGCTCGGCCTGAGCCCCCGGCAGCGGAGGCATCGAGTGCATCGCTGCGGTGGCGGATCCTGGCACGGTGGCGGATCCTGGCACGGTGGCGGATGGTTGCACAGGTGCTTCACCACGCCCACCCTGCGCGCGGGGATCGTGTGCGAGCGCCCGTAGCAGCCGATCGAGGGGAACGTTGAAGAGGGCGGCTGCGCTCTCTGCGTGGAAGGCCCGCGCCGACGGGCGTGAGACCAGGCGGACGAGCGTCATCGTGCGATCTAGAGCGCGGGCCCGGGCGTCGGGGGAATCGCCGGCCCAGGCCGCCAGCCGGGTCATGGCGACCTCGAGCGCAGAACGGGGATCGGCGAGCAAATTCGCGAAGTGCTCGGGCTCCATGCTGTCGGGGTCCTCACCCTCGGGCAGCAGCACCATGCGGACGTCGAGATCGTGGACCAGAAGTCGCGGCAGGGCCTTGCTGGCGGCATCGCGCCCCGCCTTGTCGCCGTCGAAGCACAGCACCACCTGTGAGGTGAACCGGGCCAAAAGCCGCGCTTGCTCGTCGGTGACCGCGGTCCCCAGCGGGGCCACCGTCTCGCCAAACCCCCGCTGGTGCAGCATGACCACGTCGAGGTTGCCCTCGACCAGGATCACCCGCCCCTTGCTCCGGATGGTCGGGCGCGCCTGCGAGAGGCCAAAGAGGGTCTTGTCCTTCTTGTAGAGGAAGGACTCGCTGGAGTTGACGTACTTGGGCGGAGGGCGATCGTCGGTGGCCACGTCGTGGGGCGGCACGATCCGGCCGGAGAAGGCCACCACCTCGCCGCCTGGCTGCACCACCGGGAACATCAGGCGCCCGCGGAACGCGTCGTAGGCCGAGCCGCGGCGCTCGCTGGTTCGAACCAGCCCCAGCGTGCCGGCCATGTCGAGGTTGAGTCGCTGGTCCGCGAGCGTCTTGGCCAGCCGATCCCAGCCCGCCTCGGTGGGGGCCGGGGCGTAGCCCAGGCGGAAGGCGGCGGCCATCTGAGAGCCGACGCCGCGGGCGGCGAGGTAGGCCCGCCCGGCCTCACCCTCGGGCGACTCGAGCAGGATCTGGCGGTAGAGCTCGGCGGCGGCGCGGGTCAGCGCATAGGCGTCGTCGCGCTGGCTCCGGTCGGGGCCCCCGCGGCTGCCGCGACCCACCCCGGCCGGAAGGGTCACCCCGTACATCTCGGCCAGCTTGCGGATCGTCTCCACAAAGCCCTTGCCCTCCAGCTCCATCACGAAGCGGATCGCATCGCCGGAGACCTGGCAGCCGAAGCACTTGTAGCCCTTGCGGGCGGGATTGACGTTGAAGCTGGGAGTCCGCTCCTGGTGGAAGGGGCAAAGACCCACGTAGTTACGGCCCGAGCGGCGCAGCTCAACGTAGCGACCCACCAGATCGACGATGTCGACCTTGTCCCTGACCTCTTGGATCTTGTCGTCTGGGATCCCGGCCATGGCCATCAGCCCCGGGCCACACCGTCCCCCGAGCGGCGTGTGGCTACGGTGTAAGGATCCCTACAATCGGGCTCGGTGCAAGGCAAGAAAGGTCGAAAACTTGCTGGGGTCGGCTCCACGTGCCATCGCCGAAGGCACGATGAGCGTGCCCGCGACCGACCCCGCCGCCTTTGACCGAACCGAGACGGGCTCCGATCCTCAACCGAGCCCGATGCCTCGCCTGAGCGCCGTGCCGGACGAGGGCCCCGAGCGACGCCGTAGCGGTCGTCGCGCACGTGCGCGGGATCGTCTCATGGACCGGGCTACTCGCCCCTACCCGCAGAACGCGGCGCTCATCGGGGTCTGCAACGTGGAGAACCTCTTGCTGTTCGTCGACGACGACCTGCGGGAGACGGCCCTGGCCATCCATCACATCGAGCAGTTCTTGCTGCGTACGTTGGGTCTTCTGGAGACCGACACTCTGCGTCGCGAAGACGTCCAGTCGGTCGCGAGCGATACCTCGGTGCTCGATCACGTGGACATCCTCAACGAGACCCTCGAGAGTTTGCGGCGCCGGCTGGCCAAGCTGTCGGCCCGGATGAAATAGCCCGTATCATTCCGGCCTCGTGACGGACGCCGACCCACGGCCGAAGCTCGGACCGCAGCGGGAGCCGGGGCCGAATGCCCCACCACGGTCGGAATCGCCGCCGGGGTCACCGCCCGCGCCGATGCAGGCCGGTGCACGGGCGTGCGCGCACAGGATCGCCCGACAAGCCATCGTGGTTACGGCGGCGGTCTATGTGGGCTACGGCCTGATGGGCCTTATGCCGCTGCCGGCCGACGTCCGCTACCTGGCGCTGGTCGCTGCGTTCTATTTCTTGCCCGGGTGGATCCTGCGCCGCGATCCCGAGCGGCAGCGCCGCTACCAGGTGGGTCCTGAGCGGGTGATCCCCGCATGGAGCTGGCCGGGGGCCCGGTTGGCCGCCGCTGCCGTCGGCCTGGTCTTTCCGGTGTTCGTGCTGGCCTTCTTGCTGTTCTATGCCCATGTCTGCGAGGGCGACACGCGAGTGCTCACCCCCGTGTTGTGGGTCGAGGACCTCACCCCCTTCGCCGGAGGGCTCGAGGACTACCTGCAGCGCCTGTGTAGGCCCCACCGCGGGGGTTTTTGGCCCGAGCAGTGGCGGTTGCCGGCCGATTGGCTGCGCTTTGGGGGGCTGGGCGTGGTGTTGGCGGTCGCGGTGGAGGTGTTTGCGATCGCACTGCCCGAAGAGGTCTTCCACCGCGGCTATCTGATGAGCGCGCTCGAGGAGCGCTGGCCACCTCGTCGGCGGATCCTCGGGGCGCCCTTGGGGTTGGCCGCGGTGCTGGCCAGCTTGATGTTCGCGGTCGGCCACCTGGTGGGGATGGCCGAGCTGGCCCGGCTGGCCACGTTCTTCCCCGCGCTGGTGTTCTCGTGGCTGTGGCGCCGCGGGGGGAGCCTCTGGGCGCCCGCGCTCTTTCACGCCGCGTCCAACCTGTTGATGGCGGTGCTTATCGCCAGTACGTTCCCGTCATGACGACCGTTCGGGTCGGCGCGTTCTTCGACATCGACCACACCGTCCTCGAGGTCAACTCGGGCACCCGGTGGGTCGGCTACCAGTGGAAGCACGATCGCATGACGGTCCTGGAGCTGGCGCGATCCCTGTGGTGGACCGTGCAGTACCGCTTCGGCCTGCTCGATTTCGAGTCGATGGCGGCGCGGGTGATCGCCCAGTACGAGGGGCAGGAGGTCGCGCCGGTGGAGCGCGAGGTGGAGGCGTGGTTCCGCGACGAGATCGCCGCTACGATCTGTGCCGAGGCCCGCGAGCGGATCGAGGCCCATCGGCAGCAGGGGCACGTGCTGGCCCTGCTGACCTCGGCCACCCGGTTCTTGTCCGCCCCGGTGGGGCGGGCGCTCGGCATCGAGCACGTACTGTGCACCGAGGTGGGTGAGCAGGACGGCCGCTTCACCGGGGTGCATCTCGAGCCCGCCTGCTACGGCACCGGCAAGGTGGTGCGCGCCGAGGCGTTTGCCTCCGAGGCGGGAGTCGATCTGGATCGCAGCTTCTTTTACAGCGACAGCGTCTCCGATCTGCCGATGCTGGAGCGGGTGGGTGAGCCCCGGGTGGTCAACCCCGACCCGCGGCTGCGGAGACTCGCGGTGCAGCGGGGTTGGGAGGCTCAGATCTGGCGAGCGCCCCGGCCGGGCTGAGGTTGGCGGATCGGCGGGTGGGGTAGAGTCGGGCCATGCGCAGGGCGAGGGGAGTCCCGGCTGAGCATCGTGAGCGTGGAGCGAGGAGGGTCGCGCTGGTGGCCGTCGGACTGCTCGTCGGTTGTCCTCTGGACACCTCGGGCCTCGGGGCTGGAGGGGATGGTGCAGACTCGGGCGGTCGGGCGACCACGTCCTTCGGCTCTGGTGACCTGAGCGCGGTGGGTACGACCACGGGTTCGACCGGTGGGAGTGTTCCTCCCGAAGGCAGCTCGACCGGGGATCCGTCGAGCAGCGAGGAGACCGGCGAGCCCGAGGCCTGGCCCGAAGGTCCCTTTGGCGATCCGGTTGTGGTCAGCGTCATCAACTCGGGGCAGACCGACGACGATCCCACCCTGACCGCCGATCGACTCGAGATCTACTTTGCCTCCAACCGTGAGGGCGACGAGGATCTCTATGTCGCCACCCGGCGCTCGACCAACGATGACTGGAGTCCGGCCGTGCCCGTGCCCGTGGTCAACGAGGAGGGCGTCCGGGACAACACCCCTGGGATCAGCGGCGATGGGCTGACGCTGCTGTTTGCCAGCGAGCGCCAGGACAGCCTCGGGGATCAGGATCTGTATGTCAGCACCCGAGCCCGTCGCGGTCAGCCCTGGAGTATGCCGGTGCACGTGTCCTCGCTCAGCTCGGATCGAAGGGACATCGCGCCGGGGCTGACGGTCGGGCGTGAGGCCGTCTATTGGTGCTCGTTTGGCCCGGGCATGGGGAGCAGTGGCGATCTCGACGTGTGGTGGGCCGAGGTGTTGCGGGACGGGGTGACCTTCCAGTTCGGTCCGGCCCAGCCGGTGCCGGGCCTGCTCAATACCAACGACGACGAGTGTGCAAGCTGGCTCAGTCCGGATCGACGCACGATCGTCTTCGATCGCTCGAGCGGGAGCGCGGGCTTCGATCTTTGGATGGCGTCGCGGGATGAGCCCGATCAGGGCTTTGGCGAGCCCGTGCCGCTAGACGCGATCGATCGGGAGGGGATCAATCTCGACGGGAGCAACGATACCGATCCCTGGATCTCGCCCGATGGGCGTGTGCTCTACTTCACCAGCAGCCGTGGTGGAAGCGACGACATCTATCGGGCGGTTCGCTGACCGGGGCGGGTGGGTCGTCCGGGGGCGATCTCGAGACCGTCCTGCAAAACGCTCGCAAAACGCTCGCAAAACGCTCGCAAAACGCTCATAGTTTCGGGGGCTTGTCGCCAATAGCCGGGCGCACGCGCGGGCGGGGCTCGCGGCCTGCTACACACGGGTCGACACCATGTGGAACGTTGATCTGGGAGATGTGGACGCGGTCATCGAGCGCGCCTTGGGCGAGGATCTGCACGGTGGCGACATCACGTCGTCGGCCACCGTGCCGCCGGATCTGAAGGTCGAGGCGCGGCTGGTCGCCAAGGCGTCGCTCGTGGTCTGTGGCCTGTTCGTGGCGGGGCGCGTGCTGTCTCGGCTCGACGGGTCGCTGCGCTTTTCGGCCCAAGCCGCCGATGGGAACGCGGTCGAGGCCGGGAACACGCTGGCCACGGTCGAGGGCAATGCCCGGGCGTTGCTGGCTGGTGAGCGTACCGCGCTGAACTTGCTGCAGAGGCTCTCGGGGGTGGCCACCCTGACCCGAGCCTTCGTCGATGCGGGGGAGGGCAAGGTGCGGATCTGCGACACGCGCAAGACCACGCCGGGTTTGCGGCGGTTGCAGCGGTATGCGGTGCGCTGCGGCGGTGGGCACAACCACCGCAATGATCTAGGCGCGGGCGTGCTGATCAAGGAGAACCACATCCGCTGCGCCGGAGGGGTCGAGGCCGCGGTGCGGCTGGCTCGCAAGCGAGCCCCCCATCCGCTGCGGATCGAGTGCGAAGTGACCGACTTTGCCGAGCTCGACGCGGCCCTCGAGGCGGGGGCCGACGTGGTGTTGCTCGACAACATGGACGACGAGCGGGTCAAGGCCGCGGTGGCTCGGGTCGATGGCCGGGCGGTGGTGGAGGTCAGCGGCGGGATCACCCAGTCGCGGGTGCCTGCTCTGGCCGCGGCCGGGGTCGACGTGATCAGCGTTGGGGCGCTCACTCACAGTGCCCCGGCGGTCGACATCTCCATGCTCTTTGGAGCGCCGCCTTCGTGAGCGACGACCTGCGTCGGCTGTCCGCGCTGCGACGGGGGCGCTATGGCGAGCCCCACGAGCACCATGAGCGCCTGGGCTCCACCAACGATCGCGGCCTGGCCTGGCTACGCGAGGGCGCCCCCCATGGCGCGGTGGTCACCGCCGACGCCCAGGACGCGGGTCGAGGGCGCCGGGGCCGGACGTGGTTTTCACCCCCTGGCGCCAACCTCTACGTCTCGGTGCTGCTGCGGCCCGGCCCCGTGCGGCCCTCCACCCGTCTGGGCGCGCTGGGTCTGGCGGTCGGGGTGGGGCTTCGCGAGGGGTTGCCGCCGCTGCGGGCTCCCGTGGTGCTCAAGTGGCCCAACGACCTGAAGGTGGAGGGGCGTAAGCTCGGGGGGATCCTCTGCGAGGCGCGCTGGGTCGACGACGAGCCCGAGGTGGTGGTCGGATTTGGCCTCAACGTGCACGCGTCGGCGTTCCCCGCCGCTCTGCGGTCGCGGGCGACCTGCCTGGCCGATCATGTGACCGGTCCGCGGCAAGCGGGGGATCGGTCGCCGGCGCTGGGTCGAGCCACCCTGCTGGCGGGGTTGCTCGAGTCGCTCGAGTCGGCCGTCGAGCTGTTCGTGCAGGAAGGATTCGGTGCCCTGCGATCGCGCTATGTGCCCCATTGCGAGGGGCTGGGCCGGGTCGTCGACGTCGGGGATGCCACCATGCCCGCGGGCGCCCGGCGCGGCGTCGCCGAGCGGCTGGACGACGACGGGGGGTTGTGGGTGCGGCCCGATGACGGTGGTCCGTCGTTTCGCGTGGAGTCGTCCGACGTCTGGTTGGCCGCCCCGGACCCTTGCGGTTGAACGAGGGTCGTGGGCCCCGGTATACGAGGATCATGCAAAAGGTTGCGATCGTCGGTGGGGGCGTGGCGGGGATGGGAGCGGCCCAGCGGCTGGTCGAGGCCGGGTACGACGTGACCGTGTTCGAGTTGTTGCCGCGGCTGGGTGGGGATTGCTTCGGGGTCGACGTGCAGCTGCCGGGGCGGGGCATGTGCCGGGTGGACGCCGGGGTGGGCGACTTCAACCAGCGGACCTTCGTGCGGGTCAAGGCGTTGCTTGACCAGCTTGGTCTGGAGTACCGGCCGATCGTGCAGGACACCGCGTTTATGACCCCGCGCGGGGAGACGCTCTACTACTTTCGCAACGGTCAGCTGCGGGCGGACTGGCCGCAGGAGCAGATCGACAGCCTGCAGGCGGAGATCACCCGCTTCAACCTCGAGTGCGTCGAGGTGTTGGACAACGAGGAGATGGCCGACTGGACGCTGGTGCGGTACCTGCACGAGCGAGGCTACTCGACGACCTTTGCCGATCTGTACGCCTACCCGCGGGCGATGGGCTGCTTCCCCATGCCCGACGACGATCCGGCCATGTATCGCATGCGGGGGCTGGTGGCGTTTTGGAACATGCACGGGATCGTCGGCGGCAAGGGCCCGGCCGAGCGCATGGTCGTGGTCGGGGGGATGCACCACTACTGCGCGGCGATGCACCACTGGCTGGAGGATCATAAGGCGCGGATCTTGTGCGGTACGCGGGTGGTGGGCGTGGTGCGTCGCTCCGAGGCGATCGAGATCCGGGCGATCACGCGCGACGACGAGCACCTGGCCTTCAAGATGGATCACGTGCTCTTTGCCACCAACCCCAACGAGGTGCTGCCGCTGCTCGAGGACGCCGGGCCCGACGAGGTCGCGGCCTTCAACAGCTTTGCGTACCAGCGGGCCCGGCTGGTCGTGCACCTCGACGAGCGGCTCATGCCTCGCGATCGCCAGTCGTGGGGATCGTGCAACTACATCGTGCCGGGTGACAGCGGGCCCGAGGTTCGGCCGACGATCACCTTCTATCCTAACCTTATCTGTGGGCTTCCCGAGCGGGTGCCCGATGTGTTCGTGACCATGAACCCGCACATCGAGCCCGACGAGGAGGTGCTGATCTCCAACCGCTTCTTCGAGCACCCGGTGGCCGACGGCAAGACCCGCGAGGCGGTGGCTCGACTTTTGCGGGTGCAGGGCGAGCGGGGCACGTGGTTTTCGGGCAGCTACCTGGCCGAGCCCTTCTTGCACGAGCAGGCGCTGGTGTCCGGGCAGGACGTCGCGGGGCAGCTCATCGAGGTCGATCCGCCGCGGGCGGGGTAGGGGGACGGTGTTGGCGTGGGTCTCGTCGGTGGTCGGTCGTGCCCGGCGGGTCCGTGCTATACTGTCCTCTTGATGCGATCTCACCCGCTACCGGTCGACTTCTTGGTGCGCAGCCCCGAGGGACGACTCGTCGCGGCCGTCGAAGCCAAGCGACGGCTGGGTACCACGCCCGAATGGGCCGCTAGGCTCAAGACCGCCATGCTCGCCAGTGGCGAGCTGGGCGAGCTGGGCGAGCCGCTGTTCTTCGTCGTCGTCGTACCCGACAAGATCTACATCTGGACATCACCCGCGAATGAATCCCTACCCATCATCGTCGACGCCCGAGTCGAACTCGCTTCGTACTACGAGCGCGTGGCGGTCGACGCAGATCACATCTACCCCATGGCGTTCGAGAATCTCGTGTGGCTGTGGCTTCGAGAGTTGACGATGGGTTTGGAGCGAGCTCGCACCCCCGAATTGGTGGACTCTGGCCTGGACCAGGCCGTCGAGAATGGCCACCTGGTATATGAAGATGCTGCATGAGGCTCTACGTCGAGACCAACTTCGTGCTCGAGTTGACCCTCGAACAGACTGAGTGTGAAGCATGTGAGCAGATTCTCGTGCACGCTGAGCAAGGGCACATCGAGCTTGCGTTGCCCGCGTTTTCGATCTTCGAGGCGAACTACACGCTATCGGGCAAGAAGACCAAGATCCGTGCTGTCACCGATGCCATGAATAGCGAGCTGAAGCGTCAGCTCGAACGCACTCAGGATTTCACGGTAATCACCAAGAAGTCGACGGATTTCGCCGCTGCGTGGACCGGTTCCCTGCAACAGGCCGAGTTGCGTCTCGAAGCGCTGAGCGAAAGGCTGCTCCGCGTCGTCGACGTTTTGCCCTTCGACCGAGCATTGCTCTGCCGGCGGTCCGTCGTGCCGGTGGATCTCGGCTTCGCGGATGCCATGGTGTACGCGGCGATCGATGGAGATCCGAAACTGGGGCAGGCACCTTCGTGCTTCGTGACGACGAACTCGCGAGATTTCCGGAGCCCAGATGTCACCGATCCCCTCGAGAACCGAGATTGCAAGGTTCTCTTCGCTTTCAGCAATGCCCTTCAGTACGTGATCCGATCGTGACTTCAAATTTCTGATCGGGGCACGGCCCGAGGGCGTGTCGACGTGGCGTTTGTCAGTAAGAATGACCGGCGGCTGGTACGCATCGGGGGGGGGGCGCACAATGCTTGCCGGTGGGGGAGGTATCGTGCGGTCGCCTCGCGCTTGCCCAACGGCTGGGTAGGCGGCTAGGCATCGTCCGTATCGTCGTCCGAGGCCGTCGTCTGAGTCGACATGGCAGCGATGGTCAGCACGCCCTGGACGGATCGCACTCGTTTCTGCGATCCTGGACATCATGGTACAGGCCACCCTCCGCACTGAGATGTCAGAAGCCGAGTACCTGGCCTTCGAGCGTGCTTCGCTCGAGAAGCACGAGTATGTCGACGGCGAGGTCTTCGCTATGTCGGGGGGGACCGGCGAGCATGCCGCCATCGCGGCCAACTTGATCCGAGAGCTGGGCAACGCGGTCTTTGGTCGCGGATGCCGGGTGCACACGTCGGACATGCGCATCAAGATTCCCGAGACGCCGAGCTACGTGTACCCGGATGCCTCGGTAGTATGTACCCGACCCGAGTACCCCGACGACACACGCGACACGCTGACCAATCCGCAGCTTGTCGTCGAAGTCTTGTCCGACTCGACCGAAGCCTACGATCGCGGAGAAAAGTTCGCGTCGTACCAGAAGATCGCGTCGCTTTCGTGTTACGTGCTCGCGTCGCAGACGAAGGCGCGACTCGAGGTGTTCACGCGACAGGACGACGGCGGGTGGCTGTTGCGTGCCTACGGGCGGGGCGAGCACGCTCGGCTCGCGCCGCTCGATTGTTCGATCGATGTGGATCGCGTGTATACCGACGTGCTCCCGACGGTGTCCGGCTGAGGTGATCGAGTGTTGGCTTTGGTGGCCGAGTCGGAGCGGGCCGCCCATGACATGCGCGGGGCGTAGTGCCCGCGGAACGCAACTCCACGCGTATGGTGCCGAAGCGCTGGACGAGCCCAGAGTCGTTACGCACGAGCGACTCGGGGTCAGCGCTGGGCGAGCCAGCCCAGCTGCCGCGCTCGATGCACCGCCTCTGTACGATTCTTGACGGCCAGCTTACGGAGTATCTGGGAGACATGGGTCTTCACCGTTGGCAACGCGACAAATAGCTTGGACGCGATGTCTCGGTTGCTCATCCCAAGCGCCATCAGCGCAAGGACCTGTGTCTCGCGCTCGCTCAGCGGCTCGACCCCGACCAGCTCCGGGGCGCCCGGTGACCGGCGGCTCGCGTCGGGCGTGTTGAGCATGGCTCTGTCACTTCGCAGCGGCGCCCGTAGTGCACGGGCCAGAACGATGCTCGAACCCTCGAGACGCAGCTCGGCTCGGGCTGCCTCGGCGTCTTGCCCCATCGCGCGTAGGACTGAGGCCTCCAGCGCTCGCCAGAGCGCGGCGAACACGATGGCCTCGTCACGTTCAGCGGCCTCGGCTTGGGCTTGGGCTTGGTGAAGCGCCGGTCGTAGCCCACCATGCCGAGCTTGGAGCCAGGTGCTCATCCAGGCGCGCCAGAACCGTGTCTCGATGGACGGGCACTTGTCGAGCGGGTTGCCCCTCAGCACCATGCGGACCCGGCCGGGCTCATCGCGGTGAACGGCGAGTATCCCCGTGATGAGGCGGCCTCCTCTCGGGCCGCGGCCCTGGAGGCTATCCAACGCCCGCAGAGCCTCGATGTCCGCTCCTTCCTTGTCGCCGAGCATCTCGAGCGCGAGCGACAAAAACGCCTGCCCGTTGGAAAGTTCGTCGTTCGAATATAGATAGTGATGCGTCTGAATCGAGTCACTCAGGATGCTCTTCGCTTGCTCGAACTCTCCCCGGCAAATCGCAATCCAACCCCTTTGCTGCGCAGCAAAGCCGTAGCCGAGGGTGTCGGCTCGGGCGAGCAGCGCCTCGGCGAGCATGTCGGCCTCTGAAAAACGCCCCATGAGGCCCAGCACCCGCACGCGCTGGGCCGTTGCGCTCGCCTCGAGGGAGCGGTTGCCCACGCCGATTGCGGCTTTTGCAGCATCGGTGATCGTGTCGAGCGCCGAGTCCAGCCGACCACGCGCCAAGAGCACGGTTCCCTTGATGTAGAACAAGAGCACGAGGAGGGGGTTACCAGGATCATCGATATGTGCTTCAGCCAAATTCGCCAGCCGCCAGACCTCGTGGTCCTCAGCAGACAGGTGCAGCGAGTGGGACAGCGCCGCGTACATATTGGCCAAGATCTCTCGGCGCTCGCCGTCCGAGATGTTCGACGACGAGGTCATCGAGTGTTCGAGGCTCTGTTTTGCACGGTCGATTTGGTCCCGCTTCCCGGTCAAGACACGAGCCCAGAGCGCAAGTACGCCCAGCCGAGGGTCCGTGGCGACGACCGCCTCTGGAATCTGGTCGAACCACTCGTCGAGGACGAGGTGCTCCCCGCTGAAGATGAGGTCTTTGGCGAAGGTCAGCACTACCCTCGCGGCAAGATCGACATCGCCACAGCCCTGCGCGTGACGAAAGGCTTCGTGGGCAAGGCCTTCGTCCAGCGCCCACTCGCATGCCAGACGATGAAGCTCGTCGGCTGGTTCATCGCTCCTCTCCAGGCACGTCAGGAGCACCTCGGCGAAGAGGTGATGGTACCGCCAACACTCGCCCTGCACGTCGAGTCGCACGACGAAGAGGTTCTCGTCGTCGAGTCGCCTGAGCATCTTTTGTGCAGCAACCTCCGTGGCTGCTCCCGTGACGGTGGCGCAAGACCTCGGGGTCAGGCGACTCAACACGGAGGTTCGCAGCAAGAACCTTCGAACGTCAGGTGGTTGTCTGGCCAAGACTTCGTCGGTCACGAACTGCTCGATCATTCGGGCCCGAAGAGCGGCGCTCGAGCGGGCCAGGTCAGCCGGGGAAGCGCCAGCCCGTATGCCGAGCGCGAAGAGCTGAAGGGCGGCGGCCCACCCCTCCGTGCGTTGTTCGAGCGCGGCGACGTCCTCATCCGCGAGGGTGACGGACATCGTGTCGCGGTAGAACGATCGCGCCTCTTGCGGCCTGAATCGCAGGTGTTCCGCCCCGAGCAGCGTCACTTGCCCGCGCACCTGAAGTCTCGCGAGCGGCAGCTCGGGCCTCGTACGGCTTGCCAGCAAGAGGTGGACTCGATGGGGAAGCCGCTCGATCAGCCAGCTGATGCCATGGATGACTTCGGGATTGGTGATGAGGTGAAAGTCGTCGAGCACCAGGGTGAGAGGCTCGGTTCGCTGGGAGAGCGGCGCGATGATCTTGGCGCCGAGCCAGTCCAAGAATGAGTTTCCGTCGGAGAAGAGACGAATCGGCAAGGTCGTGCCCATTTCGGGGAAGAAGGGCGCGATCATCGCCAGTAGGCCCTTCAGCATTGCCGACGGATCATCATCCGACGGGTCTATAGAGAGCCAGGCGCTCCGGTGGGTGCGATCTTGAAGCCATTGCGTGAGCAGCGTGGATTTTCCAGAGCCCGCCGGTGCACAGACGACCGTCAGCGGGTGAAATGATGCATGGTCGAGTGCTTCGAGGAGTCGCTGACGAGGGACCAAGTTTGGGCGAAGCCGCGGGGGGGTGAGCTTCGTTGGAATCACGCCGTAGGGATAGGCAGATTTCATGTCGACTCAGCGAAGGTGGATCGGGTTCGTCGCCCATCGTGAAGGCACAAGGCGACACGAGTCCATGATAGCGAGATTGGGAAGCATCGTCGCTTTGCCAGGTCGCCTCGCTTTAGTGCGGGTCGTCCTCGCCCGCTCTGTTGCCGCACGCCGGCGCGATGCTGTCGATGACGAGCTTGCCCGCCTCGTTGATGTCGATGCCGAGAAGGAACGGCGGACGCACTCGTCGGCCTCGCCGCGGCCAGACGATACTGGCCGCGAAGTCAAGTCAGCCATGTAAGGGTCTGAGCGCGTTTTGCGCATTGCTCGCACGGTCGCCCGAGGCCACCGAAGCCACCGAGGCTACGGGTCGATCGCGCGCTAGGCGCGGGGTCATCCTTAAGGATGACCGCCAAAGCCTTGGGTCGAATCATTCCTTGGGTGGATGTTCTGCTTCGCCGGACTCCGTAGTCTCCGGTCCGCACGACGCCGGTCGAGGGCCAGCGGGCTCCGGCGTGAGCGGACATGTGGAGAAGTCAACGAGGAACGGAAGACACACCATGCTTCGGATCAAAGGCCCAACCATCGCAGTGGGACTCATCGCTTCGCTCAGTGTGACAGTTGCCTGCTCTCGTGATGAGGGCGACGACCCTGCTGCCGCTGAGGCGAGAGCCGTCACTGACTTCGGCGTCATCGAGGGTATTGCCGAAGAGGAAGTTCACTCGTTCCTGGGCATTCGATACGCACAGCCGCCGGTTGGGGAGAATCGATTCCTCTCGCCTCAACCACTGAGCGACGACGAGCAGACCAGGGATGCCACCAGTTTCGGAAATCGGTGCTTTCAGACGGGCGTGCTCGACATCCTCGTCACCGAGCAGGCGGCATTCGACGCCGAGAGCGAGGATTGCCTGTTTCTCAACGTCTACACTCCGTCTCGTAGGAGCGAAGACATGCCTGTTCTCGTGTGGATCCACGGAGGGGCGTTCACGAGTGGATCTGGAAATGATTATGATCCGAAGGCGATTGTCGCCGAAGAAGATGTTGTAGTCGTTACGATCAACTATCGTCTCAACATATTCGGCTTCATCGATCTGGCCCGGTTCGGGGAAGGCTACGAAGGCAGCGCGAATCTCGGCACTCAGGACCAGATCTCCGCGCTTCAGTGGATCTCGAAGCACGTGCACGCATTTGGCGGCGATCCCTCGAATGTGACCGTGTGGGGACAGAGCGCCGGAGCAACCTCCACATCATCGCTCCTGTCCGCTCCCGCTGCGCAGGGCTTGCTCGACAAGGTGATGGCACTCAGCGGAGGAGAGGTGCTCAGCCCGCCACGCGACCAGTTCGGTACCCTCGCGGAATTTCTGTCTATCGAGTCCGACGATGAAGCCCTGAGGGCCCTTAGAGCAATGTCCGCACAAGAGCTGCTCGATCTGCAAGCCAATACTCTTTACTACGTGGGGCCGTCTTTGGACGGCCAGGTCCTCATGCAGCGCCAGAGCGACGCGGTTGCGAGCGGCTGGGCCAGCGAAGTTCCGGTGCTGCTCGGGACCACCCTGGACGACGGCACGCTGCTCGCGCCGGCATTCGCCGTCAACGAGCAGGTCGGAGAGCTTACCTTGTTGGGGCTTGCCGCGGACATCGGTGAAGGCGACGGCGCTCGATACCTGAGCTACCTCGAGGACACGCTCCCGGGCGCAGGTGTCGAAGAACGAATGACTCGAGCATGGTTTGATTTCTTCCGATCCAGCGCCCTTCGAATCGCAGCGAGTGCGTCGCAGAATGGAGCTGGAGGCTGGGTCTACAATTTCGAAGTTCCGACCGATGACCCACTGGGCGTGACGCATTATTCCGAAGTACCGTTTGCCTTTCGTTGGATCGAGCCAGAGCACCCCGGCTTGTTCGTACATCCGGCGACGGCGGAGAATCAGGAGATCTCCGAGGTGTGGTCGAGCACTTTGGTCGAGTTTGCGCGTAGCGGATCGCCCAATGGCGCAGGGCTCCCAGAGTGGCGAAGATTTCAGCCGAGCGACTTTGCGAGCATGCGCGTCAGTCGTCAGTCGGCGCTCGTCGAGAATCGAGATGCCGATCTCTTGGAGATCTACGGGGTTCAATGAGCCACTCGCTGGGCTCTCGACGGCCTCCCTGAGCACGGCTGTGTCTAGCGCATTCGCGGCGGCCGGGAAGGCTTCGGGCGAGCGCCCGACGGTGGTCTAGCGGTCGGGAAGGCGCCGTGCGGGCGCCCAACGCTTGCGCGGCGGCCGGGAAGACGCCGTGCGGGCGCCCAACGCTTGCGCGGCGGCCGGGAAGGCGCCGGTGCGGGCGCCCAACGCATTCGCGGCGGCCGGGAAGACGTTGGGCGCTCGGGCAGCGCGTTTACGGCGGCCGGGAAGGCGTTGGGCGCTCGGTCGGTGCGTTTGCGGCGGCCGGGGAGGCGCCACGTTCGGGGACGCTCGACACCGCGGGCGCCGCCAAGGACGTGCCCGCGACCGGGGATCCATCGACGTTGGAGCCAGGGCCCGACCAGGCCGTGGTCGATCTGGACTTCGATCACCTCCCCCCGCTGCCCTCGAGCAAGCGCTATGTGCCACCCACTGAGTCCGAGCTCTTGACGGCCGCCGATCTTCCAGGCGTTGCTGGCGGGGCGAACGATCGAGACGGCGTTGGCGGAGTATGACGCCGAGCCCGGGCAGACGGTCGACGACCTGCTCGCAGGGCTGTCGCCGCTGACCCTCGTGCGGCTGCGCAATGCGCCCTACGCTCGCCACGGTCGGGCGTTCAACAGCCGGGATCTGCAGTCGTTCTTCTACGACGATCCGCCGCCGCTGATGAAGAGCCACTTCTCGTTGGCGATGCAAGATCGCCAACGCAGCGGGGTGTTCCCGCAGACGGTCGATCCGAGCTATGCCGACGCGAAGCTGACGAAGGTCGATCACGCGAACGTCGGCGTGATCCGAGAAGTCGAGCGGCGGTTGGCCGAGCGGGGGTAGCGGGTGGGGGTAAGCGGGGGCTCTTGGTGGGGATTGTGAGTCGCACACCCCGTTGTTGACGAAGTGCTTCGCTACTAGATATAGTCGAGATGCTCGAATGGCGACGAGTCACTCGATAAGAAACGTGAATTCGCTTGGCTCGTCCCTTACCTGGAACGGTGCACTCATCGCCATGAATCTCGTCGTCTGCGGCTGTAGCCGACAGATTTCGGATCCTCCGGCGGAGCTCGACGTCGCATGGCTGTGTCAGGTCAGCTGCGAACGACTCTTCGATGAGGAGTGCGTGGGCGACATCGATCCCGTCCAGGAGTTCGGCGCCGCTGATGAGCAAGAGTGTCGGAGCAGCTGCGAAGCTTCGGGGCCCTGGAACGGACGGTGTCGGGTGAAGTTCTCAGAGATCTACGAGTGTCAAAACGAGCTGTCGTGCTCGGAATTCGAGCGCTACCTGCGGACTTCGGGCGAATCTTCGTGTGCTGACGAGAGCACGGCCTGGTCCGCTTGCAGGGTCGGGGGTCCGGGGTGAGGTGGCGTGGGGCTGTACGGCTACGGTGTGCCGAGTCGATTACCCCCCCAAAAGCCGTGCGGCCAGCTCCAAGATCTGCGTATTCTCCGGCCGCTCCAAGAACGTAGGCCGCCACGCCGCCCGCGGCAGCCGCTCGGCGCGGGCCAGCAGCCGCGTCCGCGCATCCGCAGCCGCTTGGCGAGCCTCCTGCTCGTTCCCGGTGGCCACCAGCGCTTCGACCATGGCCAGCGGCGGCACGCTCTCGCCTTGCAGCATGCTCCCCAGCTCCACCAGCCCGTGCATGGCCTCCTGCGCCTGCACCAGCGCCTCGTCGGCCCGCCGCAGGGCGACCAGCGCCCGCGCGCGCTCGGCCTGCGCCCACGCATGCAGCCCGGGCGATAGCTCCAGCCGTGCCATGGCGGTGGCCGCCTCGGCCTCGGCGTACTCGAAGCGATGGCGGCGGCGTTCGATCCCGCTGATGTGCGCCCGGGCCCAGCCTTCGAGGCGGATGTTGCCCACCGCCGCGCAGGTGGCCGCTGCCTCGGCGAGCATGTCGACCCCCTCATTGGTGTGTCCGCGATGGCCCAGCACGTACCCCAGGTTGACCTGGGCGTAGGTGATCGTTTGCTGGGCCCCGAGCTCGTCGGCCAGGGCCAGGGCCTCGGTCAGGATCTCCTCGGCGCGCTCGAACATCCCCACCTCGGCGAAGCACCACCCCACGGTGGGGCGCTCCAGCGAGACGTTGCGACGGTCACCCGCACGTTCGAACGCGGCCACCGCTGCCTCGAGGTGCACCAAGAATCGCCCCACGTCGCCACCGTGCGCCGCCCGGACCCCGCGCACGTGCTCGACCTGGGCCAGGGTGAGGGGATCGAGCGCCTCGGCGCCCCCTTGCCGCTGCACCAGCTGGGCCACCGTGCCGAGGATCGCGTCGGCCTGCTCGAAGCGACCGGCAAAGATCAGCTGAAAGCAGCCCCGACACAAGCTGATGATCTGCTCCCGCGCCGCGTCGGACCCGGGACTCTGGCCGCGCGCCGTCGCAAACCAACGCTCCACCGAGTCGTAGTCGCCCCGCCGGGCCGAGGCCACCACCGTGGTGCCCAGCGCCCGAAACCACTCCACGCTGCCGGCGGGCAAGGCCTCGATCGCCCGCACCCCCGCGTGCTGAGCCCCGGCGTAGTCGCCCTGCCAGTAGTGGGCGATCGACTGCATCGAGCGCAGGGCGCCCAGCGGCTCCCCGACTGCGCCTAGATCCACGGCCTGCTCGGTACGCCGCACCACCGCGTCCAGATCGTTGCCCTCCAGCGCCTGGGCGGCTGCCTGCTGAATACACGTGCGTGCCCGGGCCGTCTCGCCCCCCAGCCGGAAGTGCTCGGCGAGCACCGAAGGATCGTGCTCTCCCTCCTGCTCGAGCCACAGCCCCGCTAGTTGGTGGCCGAGCCGGCGATCCTCCTCGGTGAGCAGCTCGTGAGCCGCGTCGCGCACCAGCGCGTGGCGAAATCGGTACTCGTGGCGCTCGGGGAAGCGCCCGCCGGGGCGGGGCGAGATCACCTCCCGCTGGCACAGCTCGTCCAGCCACTCGCGGGTCGAGAACGCGTCACCCTGATCGCCCCCTAGCAGCACCTCCACGCCCTCGGCCCAGAAGATCTCGCCAAAGACGCTCGCCGCTCGCAGCACCCGCTTGGCTTCCTCGCCCAGCCCGTCGAAGCGCGCCTGGAGCATGCCCACGATCGTGTCGGGCAGGCCCTCGCCGCCGCCAGTGGCCACCGCTCGAATGAGCTCCTCGAGGTAAAACGCGTTGCCTCCCGCGCGATCGATGATGAACGCCTCCACCGTGGGCTCGACGTCTTGCCCCAGCATGTGGCGCACCAGGGTCCGGCTGGCCCCGCGCGACAGCGCATCGAGCCGGATCTGCTGGAGCGCTCGCTCGGACCACAGCGCGGGGAACTTGTGCGAGACCTCCGGCCGGGCCATGGCCAGCACCATCAGGGGCAGCTCCCGCAGTGCCCGCAGCGCGGCGTCGATGTAGCGCACCGAGGGCAAGTCGCCCCAGTGCAGGTCGTCGAGCACCAGCACCACCGGTCGCACCATGCACAGCGCTCGCAGCCAGGTGACGAACGCCGCCCGCATCGCGTCGCCCATCAGCATGGGATCCTTGCGGGCGGCCTGGAGTCGCTCGTGGCCGTCGTCGGGGAAGGGCACGCCCACCAGCTCGCCCAAGAACCTCGTCACGTCCTCGGTCTCACCAGGCCGCAGGTGCTCGCCGAGGCGGGCCCGGAGCTTGCGCTGCGACGAGTCGATCGCCTCGCCGGTCTGGATCCCGGCATAGCGGCGGATCGCGGGGCCGAGCACCACGAAGGGCGAGCCCGCGCTCACCGAGTCGCCGCGCCCGATCACCTGCTCGTACTCGGCCCGCTGTCGCAGGGACTTGGTGAACTCGTCGCGCAGCCGGGACTTGCCCGCCCCCGCGACCCCCGTCACCAAGACCGCTCGGGCCACCGAGTCCTCGACGCACTCGTCGAAGATGCTGTCCAAGGTGAGCATCTCCCGCTTGCGTCCCACCCACGTGCTGCGGCGGCCCAGCAGGGTGCGGGGCGACTCCGCGTCGCGCTCCCGCGTCAGCTGGCGCTCGTCGCCGTCGCGAGATACCACAAAGCGCGCCTCGAGGATCTCACCCACCGTGGGATCGAGCCGGATCTCGCCGGCGTTCGCCAGGCGCAGCGACGCCACTGCGCGCTCGATCGCGTGCCCTACCAGGTTGTCTTGGCCCCCCGCGGCGCGGCCTAGCGCGATCGCCATCTTGAGGTGGGGCAGCTGGGCGTGCAGGGCCAGCCCGGCGCGGGCCACCCGGGTGGCCTGGTCGGTCGGCAGGGCGCTGGCCGATGCGGTGACCAGCACCGACTCGTCGGGCAGGTGGGTCAGCTCGGCGCCGTGCTCGGTGGCCTGGCGCCGCAGCGTGGCCTTGCGCTCCTCGTCGAGCCGCACGCGCTGGGTGATGAGGATGCAGTGCACCCGCTGCTCGGCGCGGGTGAGCGCCGAGGTGGGATCGGCGACGAAGGTGGTCACGCTGCCCAGGGGGCTGGGCTCGGCCTCGATCGTCTCCAAGATCTTCAGCAGCGCCCGGGCGTTGGCCGGCCGGCGGCTCGGATCTCGCGACAGCGCGCGCATGATGAGATCCGACAGCGCCGCGGGTAGATCGGGCCGCAGCTCGGCGATGTCGGGCGGATCATCGAGCATGATCTTGGTGAGCACCGCCACCACCGTGCGCGCCGTGAAGGGCGGCTCCCCCACCAGGCACTCGAACAGCAGCGAGCCCACCGCCCAGATGTCGACCGCCGGAGTCAGGGTGCGCTCGCCGTTGACCTGCTCGGGCGCCATGTAGCCGGGCGTGCCCACGATCGCCCCGGTGCGGGTCAGCGAGTGGGCGGCGCGCCCCGGGCGGGCGGTGCCAAAGTCGAGCAGCTTGATCCGATCGAGCCGGCCGTCGACCGCGAACACGTTGCTGGGCTTGATGTCACGATGCACCACCCCCTGGTCGTGCAGCGATCCGAGGGCGGCGGCCAGCTGCCGCCCCAGCCGCAGCACGTCGCCCACCGGCAGGCGGGTCGACCGTCGAGGGCGCGCGGGCGAGCGCGACACGTCGGTGAGCGTCATCCCGATCGCGCTGTCCCACGGGGCCGGGTCGCTGACGACTGCGGGCGCGCTGCCGTCTTGGGTGGGCGCGCTGCGGCCCACGGGCGGGGGAGCCTGAGTGCGGATCGTGGCCCGCCGTTGCGGGTCGTCGTCGTCGTGCCCGGGAGCGCCGTGGCGCGAGAGGATCGAGTCGAGATCCTCGCCCTGTAGCCACTCCATGGCCAGGTAGTGGGCCCCCGTCATGGTCGTGCCATGGGCCACGTAACGCACCACCCCGGGGTGGCTGATCGTTGCCAGCACCTTGGCTTCCCGATCGAAACGAACGATGTTCGAATCGTCGTCGTCCGCGATCACCTTGAGGGCCACCGTCTGGCCGGTATGGGTGTCCTGGGCGCGGAAGATGAAGCCCATGCCGCCCGAGGCCACGCGCTCGGCCAGCACGAATCGTTCGTCGACATGGTCACCGGTCTTGAGCACTGACGACACCGGGCTCCCAGAGTACACGCTTTCGGCACGTCGGTCGGCCCGCGGTCCGTGATGTGCCATATGGGCGTGTGGCCCCGAAGATCCGGCGACCGGAGGCGGAGCGGGGATCGCTCGGGGGGGCCGGATGACGCTCGACCCCTGCATCTGGTACTCGTTGCCGCATGGCTAACCCCACCGCGACCATGGAGACCTCGATGGGTACCTTCACCGTCGAGCTCTACACCGACATGATGCCCATCACCGCAGGCAACTTCGTCAAGCTGGCCAAGAGCGGCTTCTACGACGGTCTCCACTTCCATCGGGTGATCGACAAGTTCATGATCCAGTTCGGGTGTCCGCACAGCCGCGACCCCAACAGCAGCCGGGCGGGGACCGGTGACGGGCCCGACGGCACGATCCAAGACGAGCACCCGCCCAACGCCCAGATCTCCAACGAGCCGGGCACCCTGTCGATGGCCAACACCGGCCGCCCCAACAGCGGTAGCTGCCAGTTCTTCATCAACACCGTCCACAACGACTTCTTGGACTGGTTCTCGCCCGGCCAATCCAAGCACCCCGTGTTCGGCAAGGTGGTCGACGGCATGGACGTGGTCAACTCGATCGGCAAGACCCCCACCGGCCCGGGTGATCGACCCAAGACACCGGTGAAGATGGTCAAGGTCACGGTCCAGGAGGGTTGAGTCGGGTGAGCCGGGTGCACGCGACCTCCGAGCCCCTATTCGGTATTCGGTTCGGTATTCGGTTCGGTATTCGGCTCGGGGGTCGCGAGCGGTGAAGCTGCAGATCAAGTCCCTGGGAACCAGCGACGGCTACCTCAAGGGGTCGCCGATCGACTTTGCGCCGGGGCTGACCTGCATCATCGGGGCCCGCGGGACCTGCAAGTCCACCATCGTCGAGACGCTCCGCTTCGCCCACGATCTCGATCCTTCGCGGATCGAGATCCTGCTCGATACTGCGGGCCCGGGCTCGCCCGCCCAGGGGCCGCGGGGGCTGCTCCGCGAGACCCTGGCCGAGGGAACCGCGGTGTGCACCCTGGAGGGGGTCGACGAGCAAGGGGGGGCCGCACAGCTCCGCCTCGAGCGCTCGATCGACGCCGAGCATCCCCGGGTGGTTCGCGACGGAGTCGTCGAGCTCGAAGCCTGGCCCGCGGGGGTGCCCATCGAGATCTACTCGCAAGGGGAGCTGCTGAGCATCGCCGAGGATCCCGAGCGCCGGCTCCGACTGGTCGATCGCCCGCACGCCCATGCTCTGGCCGCGATCCGGTCGCGGCTGTCCACCCAGCACCGGCAGATCGAGTCGCTCGGCGCCCGGATCCTCGCGCTACGGGCGAGCCTGCGCGAGGACGAGCGAGCCCTGGCCCCGCTGCCCGAGCTCGAGACCCGGCTCGAGACCCTCACACGGGGGAGGCCGACCCTGGACGCTCACCTGGAGGAGGAGCGAGAGGGCTTCGAGGCGCGGGAGCAATTGCTCGCCCGGGCGCGGTCGAGCCACGAAGACTTCGCCGCGCTGCTCTCGGCACCGTTTCCCACGCCGCCCGATGAGCGCATGATCCTCGGGCTGCGAGACGCCCTTGTGGCGACGGGGATCCCCGAGGCCCAGCCGGTCGCCGACCAATTGCAGCAGCTGGCCGACGCGGCCGTGCTGCTGTCGCGCCGACTCTCCGAGTCACGGCAGCTGCTGGCCCGGGTCGCCGGGTCGCTGCGAGACCTCGAGGTCGCGTTCGAAGCGCACAATCAGCGGTACCGGGCTCTGCGTCGGGAGCAGGAGGCCCAGTCGGCGTCGCTGGAGCGCGAAGATCGGCTCCGCGCTCAGCGGCGGCAGCTGCTCCAGCGGCGAGACGAGCGAGATCGACGGCAGGCCGAGCTGCGTGTAGCGCTGGCGCAGCGGCAGCAGGCCCGCCGAGCGGCCGAGGAGTGCCTCGATGAGATCTTCGCGCTTCGCCTGCGGGAGATCGACCGGGTCGGCGCCGAGCTGGGCAAGGAGATCGCCCTTCAGATCGTCCAGGGCGCGCAGTCGGGGGCCTACGTCGACGCGATCGCCGAGCTCTTGCAGGGCACTCGCCTCAAGCGGCAGCGGGAGATCGCCACCAAGATCGCGGATCTGTTGATGCCCTCGGAGCTAGTCGACATCGTCGAGCAGGAGCGCAGCGAGCACCTGGCCCGGATCGCCAACCTCGAGCCCTCCCAGGCCAGCCGGATCATCAACCACTTCGTCGACCATATGCCCCGGGTCCTCGCCCTGGAGGCGATCGTCTTCGACGATCAGCTCGACATCACCATGAACGTCGATGGCGAGGTCCGCCCGATCGAGCAGCTGTCTCGCGGGCAGATGGCCACTGCACTGCTGCCGCTGGTCCTGCGGCCCGCCGACGTCCCCTTGGTGTTCGATCAGCCGGAGGACGATCTGGACAACCGCTTCATCTTCAACCACTTGGTGGCCCGGATCCGTCGGCTCAAGCGGCACCGGCAGCTGGTGTTCGTGACCCACAACGCCAACATCCCCGTGCTGGGCGATGCGGATCGAGTGGTCGTGATGTCCATGACCGGTGCCCGGGAGGCGGCGCCTCCTGTGGCGGGCACGGTCGACGAGATGAGCCGGCCGATCCTCGATATCCTCGAAGGGGGGGCGGTCGCCTTCGAGGAGCGACGCAAGCGCTACGCCGGGATCGCCGGGCCAGGGCGTCGGCGCGATGTCGGTCGGTGAGCACGTGCTGCGGTCGCGGGGCGAGTTCCAGCGATTTTGTGCGCGGCTGCACGAGGGCGCGCCCGATCTCGACGAGCTAGTAGAAGGGCTGCGGGCGCTGGCCGCCTCGGATCTTCGATCGCGCGACAAGGGACGATTCGCCCGCAGCATCGCCCGCCACCTGCGCGAGTCCTTTCATGCGGCCCAGGTGCGCGCGGTAGCCTCGGTCCCGTGGCCGCCTGAGATCGCCATGGCGATCCGCAGCCACGTCGCGGCGGACGGGGCTGGGGATGTTCATGCCGAGGCCGGCTCGGAATGCGCGACTGCGTCGCGCCCGGCCTCGGTTATCCATGCCGAGGCCGGCTCGGGATGCGCGACTGCGTCGCGCCCGGCCTCGGTCTTGCCCGAGCAACACCCAGGAGGGACGAGAACCGGGGAGCTCTTGGGAAACATGCTGCCCGCTGCGGCGCCGGTCGAGCTGGCGCCGGTCGAGCCGACGCCGATCGGAGACGCGGCAGACGAGCGGACGACAGACGACGGTCGCGCCCGGCCCCAGGAGATCGTCGATCCGCTCGATCCTCCCACCGTGGTCTTGCTGGGCGAGCAAGACGAGCACCTGGCCACCATCGAGCACCTGACCGCCTTGGGGTTCGGTTGCCGGGCCGAGCGCACGATCGAGGGGCTCGAGGCGGCCTTCGCTCGCGAGATCGTGGTGGGGTTGGTGGTGGGCTCGAGCTTCTGGTCCCTGCCCGATCCCGAGGGCCGCAGCCTCCGCGGGCGCCTGGCCCGGGTGCTGCAGACCTCCAACCTGTGCTGGACCAAGCTCGTACGCAGCCCGGCGTGGTCCTCGGTGCAGGAGCAATTGCCCGAGCTGTGCACGCAGCTGCACTTTCGCGATCCCCCCGTGACCCGCCTGGCCGTCGAGGACGACGCGGCGATCTCCAAGCTGGAGATGCGCTGCCTGGCCGACGCGGCGCGGGACATCCTGTACGCCGAGCGCAACGTCGAGTACGGCTTTTCGCCCACGATCTTGCAGGATCGGATCATCCGCGCGGTCACCTCTCGCTACCTGCGGCAGAAGTTCCCCTCGGTGCACGAGCACGAGGCCGGCCTGCGCGTGCGGCCGCTGGCCGACCCGTCGGGTCGGGCCGAGCAGAGGCTGGTCGGCCTGGTCTCGGTGGTGGGCACCGAGGTTTCCTTCGTGGTCAAGGTCGCCGCCTACGCCGACGCCGCCGACGAGGCGCGGCGGTTTCGGATGTTCGCCTCCGGGGTGTCGTTCGAGATGGAGTTCTATTGTCACGCCACATTGGGGGCGCTGGTCTTTGCCCCCGTCGACACTCGGCTGGCTGATGCGCGCTCGCTCGAGGACGTGTTGACCGGCTATGGCCTGGCCCCCGCCGTCCCCACTCCCGCCGAAGGTCGTCCGCCCGGGCTGGACCTCATCGACTCGGCGATCGCGGCGTTGGAGCGATTCTCGCGGCAGGCCCTGCCGGCGGGTGTGCGCACCTACTGTGATCTCGAGTCTGCGCGCACTCGCGAGGTGCTCCGCGCTTGCCCGCGCCTTACGGTCGCCGGCCAGTCGGTCGATGTCGAGCGTCTGTATCGCCATGGGGTCGATGTCCTCGACCGAGCGTCCAACGGCACGGTGGTGCACGGCGACGCTCACCCCGGCAACATCCTGTTTTCTGCCACCAATAGCGCGATCCTCATCGACTACGAGTGTGCCGGGTTGGGGCCCGTGTGCTGCGACCTGTGCACCTTGTGGATCTTCGCATTCGTCACCCGGTTCATCGCCGTGGACGACGAGCGAGCCACGGTGGCCCTCTTCCAAGATCTGCTCGCCGGGGCCGAGTTCGAGGCGATCGCCAGGCGCTGGACGGCGCTATTGGCCCTGCGGGTCAACTATGAGCTGGCCTACCTCGCATGGCGGGCCCTGGACGCGAGCGTGCGCGCGATGCAAGAGCGGGGCCTGTCCCGCGCGGATGTCTTGGGGATCGTGGCGGTGCTGCTATGTCGTGAGCTGTTCGTGTCCGACCGGCAGCAGCTCGTCGTGCGCTGCGGGCTCGCGGCGCTACAGGCGGCGCTCGAAGGACTCGCCGCCCGCCCCAATGCGAGCGCCGCGAGCCCGGATCCCACTGCGGATCCGGGCCCACCGCGGGCGGCTAGGCCTTGGTGCCCGTGAACGGGATCTCGAACGCGCAGGGCAGCGACGTGGCGAGCAGCTGCTCGGCCACGGCACAGCCAAGTGCGCGACGCCGAGCGCAGCTCCATGTCAGCTGTGGCTCGGTGATGGAGGGCGCCGAGCCGCCCCAGCTAAGGCGTCGGCGTCTGCAGCCCCGTCGGCAGCGCCCCTGGGTCGAGATCCTCGGCCCACGACAGCGGCACCGAGTCGAACCCGTCCTGCAGGTACCG
This sequence comes from Myxococcota bacterium, assembly GCA_039194325.1. Classification (GTDB taxonomy): domain Bacteria; phylum Myxococcota_A; class Polyangia; order Nannocystales; family Nannocystaceae; genus Paraliomyxa. The sequence goes on along the minus strand of JBCCWC010000022.1, from coordinate 72,029 downwards.
ACGTGCCCGGTGCACCGGGTTGCCCAGCGCGTGGGCGGTGGATCCCAGCGTTCGCTCGGGCACGAGCAAGAAGTCACCCGCGGGCAGCTGGGCCAATAGCTCCACCGGATCGCGGCGAAACCCAAGGCGATAGTACTGGATCCGGTAGAGCGTTCGCTCGCCTCGGGCCGAGCGCGACGCTTCGGGCCCCCAGGTGACCGGCTCTTCGTGGAGCGACTCCACCACGAAGTCCTGGCCCTCGCGCAGCGGCTCGAGCTCTTCGGTGGCCTCGCGGGCCGCCGCACGCCGCCAGTCGTCTTGCTCCCACGGCTCGACGTGTCCACCCACGAGGCTCCAGTCGCCCCACTTGTCGTGTCGGCGCAGCAGCAGCGATGGCACGCCGGCCACCGAGATCCGGATGAGGGTATAGACGACGTTGGAGTGCCGCATCGGATGATCGCTCCTGGGGATCGTCTTGGTCTAGGGGCTGGTCGCGGTACCCGGCGACCGTGGTCCCGTTCCCGATGGGGCGCCGTGCATCATGTGCAGCAGCAATTGCTGGGACCATGATTCCAGCTCGATGTCCTCGCCGTGGCGCATGCGCTCGTAGAGCGCGGCTGTGGAGACGAACTGGTTGGCCTGGAGCTTGGAGCGATCGCGCTGCCGCTTGAAGACCTTGCCCGTCAGGGCCTGGGCCACCCGAGGGGCGGGGATCTCCAGATCGAAGAAGACCCCGAGGTGTCGAGCCTCGGCTGGCGGCTCGTTCCAGATCATCACCCGGGGGATCGGCTCCGACTCGAGGTGGGCGAGGTGAAAGTCCTCGCGCAGGCGCGCCTTGATCGCCTCGGCGCAGGCGCGGAGCACGTCGACGGCGGCGCCGGACGTGCTGGGTAGGGGGCCGGGGACGCCGGGTGAGCAGGGCACGTGGCAGCCCTTCCACAGCAGATCCTGTCCGAAGGTCTTGATCTTCGCCTCGTCGCGCCCGCCCTTGCGGCGAAAGAGCAGCATGTTGCCCTCGTGGCGCAGCACGACCGCGCTGACCAGCTGCACGAACGCGTCGTCGGATTCCAAGGTCGAGCGCCGGCGGATCACCAGCGCGCGCTGAACCGGCTCGATGATCTCGGGCAGCGCCCGCACCGGCGAGCGGGCGAACAGCTCGGTGACCACCGCCCGGGGAATCGCAGCGATCTCTGGATCCGTCCAGCGCCCCATGTGCTCGAGCAGCGTGGTCGCGATCGCCTCGTTGGTCTTCTTGGGGGTGCCGTGCTCGGTGGTGTCGATGTCGACGAACGAGAACTGGTCGGCCACCGAGGCCTGGACCTGCCCCAGCACGGAGTTGTAGCGCTCGAGGTAGCCCGCGCTGACGATGCTGCCCCGGCGGGGGATCAGCAGATCCTTGTTCTCGCGGCGCATGGCCTCCTGGGGGCACACGCGCAGCACGAAGGTCAGATCGGTGCGCTCGCGCCAGCGCGGAAGCAGCGCGAACGACCGGAACACCTCGCGCTCCTGCGCGGTCACCTGATGCTCGTGGCTCTGGGCCTCCAGCCATACGATCGAGTCGAACACCCCGCGATCGAGCAGCACCAGATCCGCTTCGGTGTCGAGGGTCTCGATCATCGAGGCGATCATCGTGGTGGTGGTCCAGGTGTTGAAGAAGAAGTGCCCCTTCATCGCGATCGGGCAGTCGGACGCTCGCTCGCGCATGGGATGGACTTGGTACCCGCACTCCTTGAAGAAGCGGCCGACGATGTGCAGCGCCGTGGTCTTGCCCGCCTTGGGAGTCCCGGCCAGCTCCACGATGTAGGGGCGTCGAGCCTGCTGCCGCAAAATAGGCAGCAACGCCCGGGCCTGGTCGGCGAGCGGCCGTGCCGATGGGTTGGGCGCCGAAGGGCTCGGGGAGGCACGCACGGCGGAGTTAAACCATCGATGCTCAGCGCTGTGTGCGCTGAGCCTCACCGGATCTATCGTCGATCCGTGCAGTGCGGTCGGCGTGTCCGTGCCGTCAGCGAGATGAGCCCAATTGTTCCGCCGAGTCGGTCGGTGATCCTCGGCGGTGAGGGTATGCTCGTCGTCGATGCTGATTCGTGAGCGGCTCCGGCACAAACGGCCGGTCTTCAGCTTCGAGTTCTTCCCGCCCAAGACGGAGAAGGGTGAAGCCAACCTCCTGCGAGCGCTGGAACGTCTTGTTCCACTGGGGCCCGACTTCGTCTCGGTGACCTATGGAGCCGGGGGGAGCACGCGGGCGCGCACCCTCGAGATCGTGTCGCGGATCAAGCGAGAGTTCGGCATCGAGGCCATGGCGCACCTGACCTGCGTGGGCTCGACGCGGGAGGAACTGGCTGGGGTGATCGATGCGCTCGGCGAGGCGGGCGTGCGCAACATCCTGGCCCTGCGCGGCGATCCTCCCCGGGGGCAGGACCAGTTCCAGGTGACCCAAGGTGGCTTTCGCTACGCCAGCGAGCTGGTCCCCTTCATCCACGAGCGTGGCGAGTTCTGTGTGGGGGCGGCCTGCTACCCCGAGGTTCATCCCGAGGCGGCCCATGCCGCCTCCGATCTGGCTCACCTTCGCACCAAGGTCGACGCTGGGGCCGACTTCCTCGTCTCGCAGCTGTTCTTCGACAACGCGCGCTTCTTCGAGTTCGAGCGTCGGGCTCGGGGGGCGGGGATCGACGTGCCGATCTTGGCGGGGATCATGCCGGTGACCAACGTGGCCCAGATCCAGCGCTTCACCAAGATGTGCGGGGCGAGCATCCCCGAGTCGCTGGCCCAGCGGCTGAGCTCGGCCGACGGAGATCCCCAGGAGGTGTTCTGGACCGGGGTCTCCTATGCGGCGCACCAGTGCGGGCAGCTGCTGCGGCCCGATGGTGACGAGCCCTTTGCCCGACCACCGCGCTCGGTGGCAGGGATCCACTTCTATACGCTCAACAAGTCGCCGGCCTCACGGGCGATCTTCCAGATCCTGCGGCTGGCCCACACCGGGCTGGGGTGAGCGAGCCAGGGCCTTGGGCACGCAGCGAAGCTCCAGGTCGTGAAGGGGCAGCGGCGCCGGCTCGCGGGTGCCCACGACGGTGGACGGGCGAGCGCGGCCTACGAGCACCATCCCGGCCGGGCACGGGTTGAGCGGGGGCTGCTCGCGGGGACGTACCTGGGTGGGCTCGGGCCGAGCGGGGCTCGATGGGTCGGTCCGTTGGGTTGTTTCGATCGCGGGGGACCAGGACGATGCATGATCCTCGGAGGGCATGGTCATGGCCAGTGCCGTCACGAGGGCCGCGCCCCCTACGCCGCTCGCCACCAGTCGCCATCGATCGTGTCGACGGGAGCCGGGCGGGGTCGTAGCGACCCCGCCGACGTCGGTCGATGCGGTGGGGAGCTGGTCGGTCCGCGCTGGCTGCTGCAGGTCGGGTCGGGTGACCGCGGTGGCGGCGGTCGTGTCGGGCACCTTGCGTCGTACGAGGCGCTCCGAGGCCCAGGGTCGCGGCCGGTAGCCGAACAGATCGAGCATGAACTTGGCCAGAGCACCTGTGCTCGACCGCAGGGGTTGCGCTCGCGCATAGCGTTGGAGGTCGTTTTGGAGGGCCCGCGCGGTGGGGTAGCGATCCTCGCGGTCGTGGGCGAGCGCTCGCATCACGATCCGCTCCAGCTCTTTGGGGTAGTCCGGGAGCACCGTCGAGGGGCGAGGAGCCGGGTGGTGGGCGATCTGGTTCATGACCACCAGCGGATCCGGAGCCCGAAACAGGCGTCGCATGGTGGTCAGCTCCCACAGCACCAGCCCGATCGAGAACACGTCGCTTCGTCGGTCGAGTGGTTCGCCTCGGCACTGCTCGGGGGACATGTACGCCGCCTTCCCCTTGCGGACCCCGGCCTGGGTGCGGCACGACTGGTTGGAGGCCTTGGCGATCCCGAAGTCGAGCAGCTTGATCTCGCCGTCGAAGGTGAGCATCACGTTGCTGGTGGAGATGTCGCGGTGCACGATCCGCAGGGGGCGGCCGTCGAGCCCCACCTGCTCGTGGGCGTGGTGGAGCCCGGCGCAGATCCCTTGCACGATGTGCAGGGCGTGGTGGTGCGGCACTGCTTGTCCGCCACGGCCCAGCGTGCGCATCACGGCGCTCAGATCTTCACCGTGCAGGTAGGCCATCGTGAAGAAGTAGTCCGGGCCGACCCGGTCGACATCGTAGACGTCGACGATGTTGGGGTGCTCGAGCCGGGCCGCCACGCGGGCCTCGTCGAGGAACATCGACACCATGGTCTCGTCGTGGCGCAGGTGGGGGAGGGTCCGCTTGAGGGCGACGATCTTGTCGACCCCCGGCAAGACGGAGGTCTTGGCCAGAAATAGCTCGGCCATACCGCCCGTGGCGAGCTTGTCGATCAGACGATAGCGACCGAATGACTCCCCGCTCACCGCGACCGGCGAGCGCTCGAGACTACTCATATCTTCGACCTCCCATTGATGAGGATACGGGGAGTCGAGCGGTTTGACTCCTGGTATTTGCTGGGGAATATCGACGTGGGTGGGGAAGAACGCCCCAATTGGCCGAAATTCGGGGAAATTGAGGCAGTTATGGCGTCAATCGACGAGGTGCACACCGAGGAGCATGGGATGATGTGACAGTGGGTCGATGGTGGAAGGGTCGAGTGAGCTAGTAAAAGTGACAGGAGGGGCATGTAGGGATCATCGAATGCGATTCACCGATGCGAGTCACCGATGCGAGTGGTCGATACGAGTCATCGGTGCAGTTGACCGATTGGGGTCATGGATTGGGGTCATGGATTGGGGTCATCGGTGCGGGTGGAGGGTCGAGGTCTCGACGACATGTCGTGAATTCTCCGTGATTCCAACGGGCTAGGTCGCCGAGCCCGAAAGTCCCGGTGCTTGGGTCATGATGGTGCCGTGCTCGGAGCGCTGCTGTTGTCGGCGGGAGTGATGGCCAGCGGGCCCACCGTGGGGGCGCTCGGGGCGGCCACCATGGCGCAGGCCCGCGAGCGGTTGGGGCGTGAAGCGTTCGTCACCGGCTCGCCACGCTGCCCGGTCGAGGCTCGACGTTGCTTCGAGCTGGCCGTGCACGTGGTGATGGAGGACGAAGAGCCGGTGGGTCCTCCCCAGTGGTTTGCCCGGCACGTGCAGCAGGCCAACCGGTTGTTTGCCCCGATCGGGGTGGGCTTCTTCGTGGGATCGATCGCACCGGTGGATCCCGTCTTTGCCGACACGCAGACCCGCCGGCAGCGCGACGAGATCGGGCGCCACGAGCACTCGCTCGGGGTCGTGCACGTGTTCGTCGTTCGGCGCCTGGCCAACGTGGACGCGGACGGGGAGGTGATCCGTGGGGTGCACTGGCGCGACCGGGCCGACACCTCGCGACGCTGGATCATCCTCTCGTCGATCGCGTCGCCCCTGGTGCTGGCCCACGAGATGGGTCACTTCTTTGGGCTTCCCCACTCGCGCTATCGCACCAGCTTGATGAACAAGTCGCCGCATCGAGATCCGCCGTGGTCCGAGCGGATCTTCGTCGAGCAGGAGCTCGCGATCATGCGCGAGCGCCGAGACCAGATGCTGGCCGACGGTACCCTGCGGGCCGTTCGCCGCCGCAAGGGCAAAAGACGCAAGGCGGTGCGCAGGGCGGTGCGACGCGCCCCCGCCTCGGGATCGCCTGCCCCTGAGGGCCGCTCACGCCTCGGGGTCGACGAAGCCCAGGCGCCGTAGCTCGCGGTTGAGCTCCAGGCGCATCTCCATCTCGCTCATGCCCAGGCGCTCGGCGGCCGATGCTAGCGAGTAGGTCAGCGTGCCCACCCGCACCTCGGCCTGTGGCGACAATTGGAGATAGCCGCCGACACTGAGCGGCTCGTCTTCCACGCCCACCCACACGTCACGCTTGGTGATCCCGGGGAAGTTGGCCACCGCCTGATCGTAGCGCTGGCGATCGCGGGCGCGGAGTTTGTCCTGGGGGAGCCGGGAGAGATCGAGGATCACGCCCACCTCCAGTCGCCCGTCCTCGTAGACGGCCCGCGAGGCCCGAAGCGCCGGGTTGCGCTTGCGCTTGCCGTCCTTGCCTCGGCGCACGTGGAAGCCCCGCAGCTCGTGCCGCTGGGCGCGGGAGGCCGCCGGGCGGGAGCGGCGGGTTGATCGCGGGGGGGCCGACCGGGAAGGGGCCGGGGGGACGGGGGTCGACCCGGGGGCGTGCTCGGCCGTGGGTTCGCCCTTCGACTGTGGGTCGAAGGGCGGAGCAAGGGGGATCGGATCGTCCCCCGGGAGTCGGTTGCCCTGCTCGTCCAGGGCGATCCATCGCGGAGCGGCGGCGGGTCCGTCGCTGTCGATCGGATCCCCAGCGTAGAGATCGCCCTCGCCCTCGGTATACCAGTCGGGCAACGCGGTGGCCCGCGTCCATAGGTACGCGACCACGCTGCCCGCGACGAGCAGCAGCACGGCCAGCGCGATCGCGACCTTCTTGAGCACCGAGGCAGTCTAGCAGGCCCCGCGCGCGTGGCCCGGTTGAGACATCGGTCGTCGTTTGGCCCGGGGATCTGAAGCACGACGCTCGGCTGGCCCCGCGAGCCGCGCTACGATCGTCGCCATGGCTTCGTTGGCTCGTCCCCCGTTTCGTTCGTACTCGCGCCGGTCTCAGTGGACCTCGCTCGTCGCCGGCCTAGCCCTCGGCGGCTTGCTCGGTGGAGCGGCTCATGCGGCCACCTGGGGCAGCTTCATCGCCACGCGCATGGCCTACGCTACCGGTCCGCTCACCGCCGACAGTCATGATGAGCTGCAGATGATCATCGCCGATCGTGGTGACCTCGTCGGCAACCCCACAGGACAGCTCACCGCCGACTACCTCGAGGGCGTCGACGTCTTCTACACGGCGATGCTCAGCGATGGCACCGGACCTACGGCGGGATTGCCCGGGACGCTCTCGCCCGCCGAACAAACGGCGCTACAGGACTGGATTGCCGCTGGCGGCACCCTCATCGTCACCGCCGACAGCAACGGGATGGGCGGTCCCTTTGCGGAGGTCTACGACAGCTGGACCTTCGACTACGACGTCACCGCCTATGACTGGATCTTCAACAGTGGCAACGGAATGCCCAGCGGGATCGAGCATCCCATTACGTCTGGGGTCGGGAGCTACTTCATGGACAACCCCACCACGTTTGCCCATGGGGTCGAGGGGGTGCCGCTCGGGAGCGGTCTTTCGGCCGAGCAGCCCTTCTTGGTGGTCTTCGAGCCGGCCACTGGCTTTGCCGCGGGGGGGCGCATGTTGGTGGTCGCCGATCACAACGCGTTGACCGATCTATACATCGAAGAGCTCGACAACCGCGTGCTCGCGGCCAACATCGTGGCGTGGGCGGCCGGCGAGTGCGGCAATACGATCGTCGAGTCCGACGAAGAGTGCGACGACGGCAACCTGGAAGACGGAGACGGCTGCGATGCGGCGTGCATCGTCGAGGCCGGCGCGGGCAGCAGCGGCGGCACCGGGGACACGACGGGGGCGGAGGCGACCGGCACCACCGGGGGCTCGGGCGGCAGCTCGGGTGAGTCGAGCACCAGCGGCACCACGGCCCTGGTCGATGGCAGCGGGGGCGAACCCGGGACCGCGAGCACCGCAGGAGGGGACGGCCAGAGCGACGGAGGCGGAGCCGCCGACGACGGAGGCGAGGGTTGTGGCTGCCGCAGCGAGCCGGGTCCGGTTGGGGTGAGCGCGCTGCTGCTGGGGCTGGTGCTCGGCCGACGGCGGGGGCGGCCCTAGAACCAGGCCGATAGCCCGAAGGTGACCGCAAAGTTCACCGCGTCGCCGTCCTTGTCGAAGTCTCCCACGGGCTCCGGATCGGGCTCGACCCGATGCGAGCGGCTGTGGGGCGCGATGTAGTCGAACGACAGCCCGGGGTCGAGCGAGACCCTCTCCACGATGAAGATGTGCATGCCCCCCTGGACCCCGACGATGGGGTAGATCGAATTGAACTGCCTCCGCACCACGAAGTCGGGGTCGTCGAATTCCTCGAAGGTGACCGCGGCGCCTCCAAAGCCAAAGCGACCGCCGAGGAACCCGCGTATGCGACCCCGGGGATTGAACATCCAGTTGAAGTAGGGCACCAGCCGCCCCGCCACGTAGGTGTCGTTGTCGTTACCCCGCAGGACCCCGTCCACCGTGAACGCGGCCCGGGCCCCGATCACGGCCCGACCGTCGAGGATGACCCCGCCGACCCCGAAGGCGAGCACCGGGCGGTCGAAGATGACGAAGTTCCCCGTGTCGATGAACGTGGGCCGGCCGATGCCAAACCCGACGACGTTGGTGTTGGAGTCGTCGGCGTCGTTGTCCTGCGGGTTATAGTGGGAGAAACCGAAGACGTCGGTGTCCACGTGGACGCGCACCTTGGCCGGGGGGTTGGCCGAGGGTGCAGCGAGGGCGGAGGCGGGGAGCAGCAGGCCGGCCGTGAGGGCGAGTCCGAGGGCGGCGGTGCGAGACAGCATGTCCGGATGATGGCACGGTCCCGCCCGGGGGCGTGCCGCGCCCAGTGTGATCCGATCAACGTTGGCCCGTCGTCCGGCACGTAAATCGAGCCTCGCCGCGCACGCTCCATGCAGCGTGCGCGGGCATGAAGTCGGGCAAGACGTAGGGGAAGGAACGGCGTGGTCTCACCCGGTGGCGCACCGCCGCTCGTGCGGCGGCTCGCTCTAGTCGCGGGTCAGCTTGCGGTACTTGACCCGCTTGGGGACCAGCGCGTCGTCGCCCAGTCGCTTCTTTCGGTCGGCCTCGTAGTCGGCGAAGTTGCCTTGAAACCACGTGACCTTCGAGTCGCCCTCGAAGGCCAGGATGTGGGTGGCGATCCGGTCGAGGAACCAGCGGTCGTGGCTGATGATCACCGCGCAGCCGGGGAAGCCGAGCAGGGCTTCTTCGAGGTGGCGCAGGGTGTCCACGTCGAGATCGTTGGTGGGCTCGTCGAGCAGCAAGAGGTTGCCGCCGCGCTTGATGAGCTTGGCCAGGTGCACCCGGTTGCGCTCACCCCCCGACAGCACGCCCACCTTCTTTTGCTGATCGGCGCCGGTGAAGTTGAACTTGCCGACGTAGGCGCGGGCGTTGAGCTCCTGCCCGGCCATGTCGATCGTCTCGGCGCCCTCGGAGATCTCTTGGTAGATCGTCTTGTCCGGATCGAGAGCCTCGCGGCTCTGGTCGACGTAGGCGATGTCGACCGTGTCACCCACGGTGACGGTGCCCGAGTCGGGGGCCTCGTCGCCCACCAGCATGCGGAACAGGGTGGTCTTGCCCGCCCCGTTGCCGCCGATGATCCCCACGATCCCGCCGGGAGGCAGGCTGAATGTCAGGTCGTCGACGAGCAGGCGGTCGCCGTAGCCCTTGGACACGTTCTTGACCTCGACGACCTTGTTGCCCAGGCGCCGCGTGAAGGGGATCTTGATGTCCGTCTGGTCGACCTTGCGCTCGGCCGACTGCTGCAACAGATCGTTGTAGGCGGTGACGCGGGCCTTGTTCTTGGACTGGCGCGCGCGCGGGGTCATGTTGATCCACTCCAGCTCGCGGGCCAGGGTGCGCTGCCGGGCGCTCTGCTTCTTCTCCTCTTGGGCCATGCGCTTTTGCTTCTGGCCCAGCCACGAGGAGTAGTTGCCCTTCCAGGGGATCCCCCGGCCGCGGTCGAGCTCGAGGATCCAGCCGGCCACGTTGTCGAGGAAGTAGCGGTCGTGGGTGATCGCCACCACCGTGCCCGGGTAGTCGTGCAGGTGACGCTCGAGCCAGGCCACGCTCTCGGCGTCGAGGTGGTTGGTGGGCTCGTCGAGCAGCAGCATGTCGGGCTTTTCCAGCAGCAGCCGACACAGCGCTACCCGGCGTCGCTCGCCGCCGCTGAGCGTGGTCACGTCGGCGTCGCCGGGCGGGGTGCGCAGGGCGTCCATCGCGATCTCCAGCGTGGTCTCCAGCTCCCAGCCTCCGCCGGCCTCGATGATGTCTTGGAGCTTGGCCTGCTCCTCGAGCAGCTGGTTCATCTCGTCGTCCGACGAGACCTCGCCGAACTTCATGCTGACCTCCTCGAAGCGCCGCAGCGTGTCCTTCATCTGCGCCACGGCCTCTTCGATGTTGCCCTTGACGTCCTTTTCGGGGTCGAGCTGGGGCTCCTGGGGTAGGTACCCTATCCGCACCCCGTCGGCGGCCCAGGCCTCGCCGATGAACTCCTGGTCGACCCCGGCCATGATCCGCAGCAGCGTGCTCTTGCCGGCGCCGTTCGAACCCAGCACGCCTATTTTGGCGCCGGGGAAGAATTGGAGGTGGATCCCGCCGAGGACTTCCTTGCCGCCCGGGTAGACCTTGCGGAGATCCTTCATCGTGAAGATGTACTGGTACGAGGCCATCGCGTGCTCCGTCCCGCCGCGCGGCGGGGCCGGGAGCATAGCAGGGCCGGCCGCGGTACGAAGAGGGGGAGGGCGTCCCGCGATGGGGCTCGGTCGAGTCCACCCGGTTCGTGACCAAACGCCGTGCCGACGCCGTGCCGACGCCGTGTCGACGCCGTGCCGACGCTGAGCCGAGGTCGGGGTCGGACCGACCGCGGGCCGGGCCCCCGCGGTCCGGGGTCTTGCGCGAAGGCTCCACCCCGGCCACTCTGGCCGTCCATGGACACGCCTACCGCTCCGTACGCGATGGAGGTCTCGCTCAAGCGCTACGGCGTCGATCGCTGGGGCGAGGAGTTTCTCACCGTCAACGAGCAGGGTCACCTGGTCTACCGGGCACCGCATCTGGCTCCGGTCGATCTGCATGCGGTCGCCGAGCGGCTCGAGGCTCGGGGCATCATCGCCCCGTTCACGGTGCGCTTTCCCACCGTGATCGAGGGGCAGATGCGTCGGCTGCAGCAGGCTTTTTCGCAGGCCATGGCCGAGAATGACTACCCCGGGGACTACTTCGGGGTGCTGCCCATCAAGGTCAACCAGCGCAAGGTGGTCATCGACGCGGTGGTGCGCACCGAGGGCGCCGGCTTCGGCCTCGAGGCGGGGAGCAAGCCCGAGATGGTGATCGCCATGTCGCGGCCTCCCAACCCCCATGCCCCGCTATTGGTCAACGGCTTCAAGGATCGCGACTTTATGCGCATGGCCTACCACGCGGCCGAGCTCGGCCACCGGGTGATCGTGATCATCGAGTCGATCCGGGAGGTCGCGCGCTTCACTCAGGTGGGGCAGGAGCACGAATGGAAGGCGGTCCCCGAGCTGGGGGTGCGCGCCAAGCTCTATACTCGGGGCAGCGGGCGCTGGCAGAGCTCGGGAGGGGAGACCTCCAAGTTCGGGCTGACCACCACCGAGATCCTCGATGTGGTCAAGACCCTCGACGAGGCGGGGCGTCTCGATCGCCTGGTGTTGCTGCACTTCCACATCGGCTCGCAGATCACCCGCATCAAGCGGATCAAGCAGGCGGTCCGCGAGGCTGCGCGCCTCTACTCCTCGCTCCAGCGCTCGTGGGCGCCCAACATGCGCTACCTCGATCTGGGCGGCGGCATGGGGGTCGACTACGACGGAAGTCGCACCTCGTACCCCTCCTCGGCCAACTACACCATGGAGGAGTACGCCAGCCAGGCCGTGTTCGAGGTGGGCGAGTGATGAAGCAGACCGGGGCGGTGCCGCCCACCCTCATCACCGAGAGCGGTCGGGCCATGGTGGCCCGGCATGCGGTCACGATCACCGATCTGCGCGAGGTCCAGGGGGCCCTGCCCGACGAGCCGCTGCCCCGCGACGACGAGCACCGCATCATCACCGCGCTGCGCGAGACCCTGCACACCCTGTCACCCAAGAACTACGAGGAGTACTTCCACGACGCGGTCGACTTTCGCGACGAGGCCCTCGAGCTATTCACCACCGGCTACCTCACCCTCGAGGACCGAGCGGACGCCGAGGCGCTGTTTTGGCGGGTTCGCACCAAGGTGGCCCGCATCATCGACGGCCTCAAGCGCCCCTCCGAAGAGATCGTCGAGTATCTCGAGAAGGCGCACCGCAAGTACCTCGCCAATTTCTCGATCTTTCAGTCGCTCCCCGATGCCTGGAGCGTGGACCAGGTGTTTCCCGTGGCTCCGCTGTCACGCCACGGGGAGCGGCCCACCCTCAACACCGAGATCGTCGACATCACCTGCGACAGCGACGGCTGCGTCACCAGCTTTGCCCATCCCGACGAGAACATGCGCTTCTTGCCGCTGCACGAGCGGCAGGGCGGCGAGGAGCGCTACTACCTGGGCTTTTTCATGACCGGGGCCTACCAAGATAGCCTGGCCAACCAGCACAACCTGTTCGCGCGAACGCACGACGTCGTCGTGCGGCACCCCGACGACCCACCCCCGCGGATCCCGGGCATCGTGCGGATCTCGTTCTCGGACGACCTGGTCCTCGACGTGAAGATGGGCTCGACCAACGAGGACGCGCTGGCCGGCATGGACTTCGACACCGAGGGGCTGCGGCACGAGTTTGGCCAGCGGCACATGGACCACGAGACCAGCCTGGGTCAGCAGTGGGCGATGGGGCTGTTGCAGTCGTACCCGTACCTCACGCGGCTGTGACGAGCCGATGAAGAGCCGATGAAGAGCCGGTGAAGAGCCGATGAAGAAAAAAATGCGCGCACAGATCGCCCGCGCGTTTTTTTGTCGCGGTCACTCGAGCCCGATCGGCGATGTTCGTCTTCGAGCCAAGTGGTCGACGGTGGGTCCACCATTGCGCGGAAGCGATCGTGGCCCGAGTCTAGTCTCGGCAGATCGTGGGCGCGTATGGGCCTGCGCATTGCTATCGTGCTGCGGTAATGCTGCGTTGGAAACCGCTCGATGCCGCCGCCCGGCGTCTGGCCGGGTTGCTCTTGTCGCCGACCCCGGCCCGGCCCATGCCCAGCTACGGGGAGGCGCTGGCCATCGTCGAGCGGTGTCGGTGGACCCTGCCGCCGGCCTATCGCGAGACGCTGTGCCTACCGCTGGCGCAGTACCTCTATAGGATCGGAGCGGCGCAGTACCAGCGGTTGCTCTCGCATCCCACGGCCTCGTCGCACCTGATCTTGCTCGAGGCTCTGCGTCTGCGGTCGGGAGGGCACGGGCGGGAGGACATGGCGACCGCGTCGGCTCAGGAGCTCATCAGCGACATCTATGATGGCTTCTTGAGCGCAGAGGACCGGCGGGGCTTCTCCGTGCCCGACCTGGTGGTGGTGCCCCCGCTCATCGCCTGGGAGCGGATCCCGCGGGGTCCCGCGTTCTTCGAGCGCGACCGGCTGTCGGGGGTGGACGTGGGGGTGGTGGCGATGCCGATCACGTTCGCGCTCGATGGGCGATGGGCGTGGCCGCTCATTGCCCACGAGGTGGGGGGCCACGAGGTCTTGCTGGCCAATCGCGCCCTGCTCCCCGAGCTTGCGCTGCGGGTTCGCCATGGTCTCGACCGGTCTGGGCTGCGTGAGTTGGCCGACTACTGGGCCGGTCGTGTGCACGAGGCGGCCGCCGACATCCTGGGGGTGCTCAATATTGGGCCGGTGCTGGGCCTGAGCCTCGTGGCGTACCTCTGTGCGCTCCATGGGATCGGGGGCGGACCGCTGGTGCCTCGGGTCGTCGACGAAGGATCGGCCCCGGCCCACTACCCGGTCGATATTCTGCGCGCCTGGGCCGTGTCCGAGGCGATCGGTGCGCTGCGTTTTACGGGAGCCCGCGCGTGGCGTGCTCGGCTGCAGGATGCCCTTTGGCCTCACATGCGCCAGGGCGTTTGGCTCGAGGGGCGCTGGCATGCGCCACGGCGCGCGGTGGACTCGGCCGCGTGTCTGGCCGCCGAAGTCGCCCAAACGCCGTTGGTCAGCCTCGGCAACCGGGCCTTCGAAGAGATCCAAAACTGGTACGACTCGGATGAGGCGCGGAGCGAGCAGCTCGCCGGCTGGCTTCGCAGCGCGGATCCGCGGCTCCCTCCGATCGACCCGGGGTGCTATGCCGCGCATGGGATGGCCGCGTCGATCCTCGCCGAGCTGCATGCCGACCTTTATGCCCAGTCGCATGCCGACCTTTATGTCGAGTCGCATGCTCAGTTGCATAGTGGTCATATGCGCTCGATTGCCGTTCGCACGCTTACGCTCTTGACGGCCATGCACCGAGCGAATCCGGTTTGGCGGGGGGCCTCCGTCGTGCTCCCGGGTGACCTCGGCGTGACACCTGCTCAGAAGTGATCGCGTTCGCAACCGAACCCCGACTCCCAGACCCAATCTCGAGAACCAATCCCGAGCCCGAATCCGAGCCCGATCGGCCGGCGTTGCGCGGATTCGAAGGTTGACAGGTCTTGTCGGATCCTGGACTTTGGGTCCGCCTTCACGGGACGGGTTGAACATGAGTGATGAGACCAACGAGTCAACGGATTCCTTGGCTGATGTGATCGCGAAGTCGGAGCCGTACGCGCCCACGACTTCCGGAGCACCTTTCGTCGACCTCTATGGTCGGGTCACAAAGGCGGACGGCGAGGGGCGGTTCGTCTTGCTGATGCCCAGCGGCATGGTGGGCGTCGATCATGCGGTCGAGATCCAGCAGGCAGACGTACGCGAGCACGCGATGGAGTTCGAGGACAGCTCGGGCGTCCGAACCTACCGGATTCGGATCGCTCCCGAAGCGGTCGTCAAGCGGTTACTCCGGGCCGGAGAGCTTGCCCAGCTTGGTGGCGCTCACCATGCAGGAGGTCACCAAGCCCATGGGGCGGCCCCTAAGCCGATGGATCCGAAACGGATTGATCCGAAGCAGATCGATCCGAAGCAGATCGACCCCAAACAGATCGATCCCAAACAGATCGATCCCAAACAGATCGATCCCAAACAGATCGACCCCAAACAGATCGATCCCAAACAGATCGATCCCAAACAGATCGACCCCAAACAGATCGACCCCAAACAGATCGATCCCAAGCAAATCGATCCCAAGCAAATCGATCCCAAGCAAATCGATCCCAAGCAAATCGATCCCAAGCAGATCGACCCGAAGGGAATCGATCCAAGAGTGGAGCAGCCGGTGGGGGATCGAGTGGCCTATGGCGCTGGTCCGGCGGTGCCAAAACAACTTGATCCGAAGCAGATTGATCCGAAGCAGATTGATCCGAAGCAAATCGACCCGAAGCAAATCGATCCGAAGCAGATCGATCCGAAGCAGATCGACCCGAAACAGATCGATCCGAAGCAGATTGATCCGAAGCAGATCGATCCGAAGCAGATCGATCCGAAGCAGATCGATCCGAAGCAGATCGACCCGAAGCAGATCGACCCGAAGCAGATCGACCCGAAGCAGATCGACCCGAAGCAGATCGATCCAAAGCAGATCGATCCCAAGGGAATCGACCCCCGGCCGTGGGACGGTCGAACCTTCGATCCCTCCAATCCGTGGAGCCCGACCACGGGGGTGGGGCAGCCGCAGGTTGGGCCCTTCGTACTCACCACGCCCCGGAAGTACTGAGCACAAGTGCGATCACACCGTACGGACGCGGCGACCCGCGATGGGTCGCCGGCCGTGCACGGCGGGGGTCACGACATGATCATCATCAGTGCCAAGGAGGACGACCCTCACGTCGTCGCGGTGACTCGTGCTTTGCGGTCACATCACGATCACGATCCGTTCGTCTTCGACACGTCGACGTTCCCTGCCGCGGTCTCGTTGGCCAGCACACTCGAGGGATCGGGGGATCGGCACCTGCTGACGACTCCGGACGGTCGCCACATCTCGCTGCACGAGGCCACGAGCTTCTGGTGGCGTCGTCCTCAGCCCATGGCCGTGCACCCGGAGATTACCGATCCGGAGGCGCGGCAGTTCACCTATCAGGAGTGTGCGAGTGCGCTCTACGGGGCGCTGGGGTGCTGTGATGCGCTGTGGGTCAACGACATCCAGCGGGACGTCGCCGCCGAGTACAAGCCGCGACAGCTCAAGGTCGCCGCCGAGCTAGGCCTTTCGATCCCCAAGACCCTCATCACCAACGAGCCCCCGCGCGTGCTGGAGTTTTGGCGCGAGCACGAGGGCAAGGTGATCTTCAAGGCCTTCAATCAGCGGGGGCTGGTTTTTAGCGCGACCCGGATGCTGACCGAGCAGAGCCTGGCGATGCTCGAGAACGTGCGCCACGCACCGGTGATCTTCCAGGCCTTCGTCCCCGGCATTCGGGACATTCGCGTCACTGTGGTCGGCCCGTCACTGTTCGCCACCGAGTTCGACCTCGAGCAGTCCGAATCCGTCGACTACCGCGTGGAGATGACCCGCTTGCCCTGTCGACCCCACGAGCTGCCCGCGGAGGTGGCGGACGGGGTGCGCCGCATGATGGAGCGATTCGGCCTCGAGTACGGCGGGATCGACTTTCGGCTCACACCCGACGGTGAGTACGTCTTCTTCGAGATCAACACCGCCGGAGAGTTCATCTACATCCAAGATCGTACCGGGCAGCCCATCGCCGAGGCGATGGCGGCGCACCTGGCCGGCGGACGATCTGCCGTTACGAGGTCAACATGAGAGGAGTCTTGCTGATCAACATGCCCTTTGCGTCGCTCGACCTGCCGTCGCTCGCGCTGGGGCTGTTCAAGAGTCGCCTGGAAGGCGAGGGCATTCCCTGCCGGGTCGTCGATCTGAACCTCCGGTTCGCCGAGATCATCGGCTGGGACGCCTACAACCTCGTCCTCCAGCTCTCGGCCATGATGGCCGGCGAGCAGCTGTTCGCCCGGCACGTGTTCGGCGATCGTCTACCGTCCGACGCCGAGTACTACCGGCACGCGATCGAGTCGGAGCTGACCACCCCCGACGTGCCGCCACGGATCGAGCAGATCCGACGGTACGTCCCGGTCTTCCTCCAGGACTGCTTGGCTTCGATCCCCTGGGACGCCTACGACGTCGTCGGCTTCACCTCGCTGTTCGAGCAGAACCTGCCCAGCCTCGCGCTGGCCCGGCTGGTCAAGCAGCGCTGGCCGAACAAGATCATTGCGTTCGGCGGGGCCAACTGCGAGGACATCATGGGGCTCACGCTCCATCGAAGCTTCCCCTTCGTAGACTACGTGTTCACCGGCGAGGCTGACCGATCCTTCCCCGAGTTCATTCAGCGCCTGCGTTATGGGCACCCCGTCGAGGGGATCCCGGGGATGGTGTATCGCGACGGCGGGAGATCCGTGTTCCCGGGCCCCGCGGCTCCGGTGGAGGATCTCGATTCCCTGCCGATCCCCAACTACGACGATTACTTCGAGGGGCTGCGGGCGAGCCCGATCCAGTCGTGGATCCGACCGAACCTCTTGATGGAGGGGGCCCGTGGTTGCTGGTGGGGCGCCAAGTCGCACTGCACCTTCTGTGGCCTCAACGGCCTGACCATGCGGTTTCGCTCCAAGCCCTCCGAGCGGACCCTCGCGGAGCTCGAGCACCTCGTGGATCGCTACGGGGTCGGGGTGGTGCGCTTTGTCGACAACATCATCGAGATGGCCTACTTCAAGGATCTGCTGCCGCAGATCGCCGAGAAGAAGTCCGACGTCGGGTTGATCTTCGAGGTCAAGGCCAACCTCAAGAAGCCGCAGATCGAGATCCTGTCCCAGGCGCGGGTCGCCGTCCAGGCCGGCATCGAGAGCCTCAGCACCCACGTGCTCGGCTTGATGGGCAAGGGTAGCAACGCCCTGCGGAACATCCAGACCCTCAAGTGGTGCAAGCAGTACGGCGTGTTGGCCGACTGGAACCTGCTCTACGGGTTTCCGGGGGAGGTTGCCGAGGACTACCAGTACAGCCTCGAGATGGCGCAGATCCTCACCCACCTCGATCCGCCGAGCGGGTGCGGGCCGATCCGGCTGGATCGTTTTAGCCCCAACTTCAACGAGTCGAGCGCGCGGGGGTTTGCGCGGGTGCGGCCGATGCACTTGTTCCCCTATCTCTATGCGCTCGACGAGCGGGTCCTCGCGGATCTGGTCTACTACTTCGATTTCGACTACGAGCGCCCGATCGACGATGGGGGGATGATCCCCAAGCTGAGCGACGCAATCGACCGGTGGAAGCGGAGCACGGACTCGCTGTACTCCGAGCGGGTCGGCGGTACCGTCGTCGTGCGCGACACTCGACCGGTTGCCGTTTGGCCGCAGACGGTGCTGCACGGGCTCTCGGCGCACGTCTACGAGTGCTGCGATCGGGTCCGCAGCGTGCATCAGGTCGTCGACGCCATGCGGGCTGTCGAGGGGCGCGAGGTCTCCGAGCAGGAGATCCGCGCGATCCTCGACGAGCTGGTCCAGCACAAGCTGATGGCGCGGGATGGTGACAAGGTTCTCAGCCTGGCGGTGATGACCTACAAGTCGAAGCTCGAGCAAGACGACGAGCGCGCTCGCGCGCAGCCGTCGAGCAGCCGTGCTGCCCGTCGTCCCACCTCGTTGGCCGTGCTCCCGGCCACCGGTACCGAAGGCTGACCCGCGCCGGGGTTCATGGCGACGCCAGGGCCCGCACAGGCGGGCCCTGGTGTTGAGGAGCGATCGGGTCCTACCGTGCGGAGTCCGTCGGGTCGGTACGCGTTGGGGACCCATCCACGTTGCTGAAGATCCACGGGTGCGACGGTGTCTCGCCGTCGATCACCTCCATGGTCTCCACCACGAAGCGGATCCGCTCGTGCATGGTGTTCCAGGGGAGCGCCGGCGGCCGGTCGGGCGCTCGCTCGAGTGCGTCGGCCAGCACGCGATTGAAGGTTCCGCCGTAGTAGGTCCGCTGCGCTCCGGCGCCGCAGCCAAAGCTCGGATGGTCCGGATCGGTGGCCGTCAATACGGTCGTCCGGGGCAGCCGCGTCAGCGGGGAGGGGCCGTCGTCCTCGGGGCGACCGATGAAACCCCCGGAGAAGCACGCCTGGAGCACCACGATGCGCTCCGAGCTCGGTGGGAGCTCGGCCAGCGCGTTCGCCAGGGTATCGGGGGTCAGCAGCAACGACTCGGTCTCGGCGCCGTGGCGATGCGCGGCCAGCAGCGCCTCGACCTCACCCAGCCCGGGGCCGTCGCCCGCCTCAAGGCCGATCGCGTGGCGATCGAAGCGCCCGATCTCCCCGGGGCGAAGCTCGAAGTGTCGGAGTAGCTCGTTGGGATCGTCAATCTCGGCCGCCCAGCGCAGCAGCGGCGGTAGGCCGTGGCTGGTCACGAACAGGTAGACGAAGGGGGGAGACCGGGCCGCGATCGCTCGCAGGTGCGCGTGAATGGTCTCGGGATCGGCCGGATAGCACTCGCGCAGCTTCGGCGCGAGTGCGCGCCACTGCGGGCCGTCGTCGTCCAGGGAGCGGCGGGTCGGCTTGGCGTAGTAGCACGCGATCTCGTCGTCCTGCAGTCCGGCCTCGATCCACAATGCTCGTTGCTCGACCACCTCGGCGGCGAAGTTGGCCACGTCGTCGCCGCCCGCGACCAACAGGAGCTTGGTCGCCTCGGGCAGGGGAGCGTCGGCGTAGGGCTGATCGGCGAAGGGGTCGCGGGTGGGCGAGGGCTCGGGCGCGGCGGGGGGCGTCGGGTGGCAGGCCCCCGCCGTCAGCAGCGCCCGCAGGATTGCTCGCCGCGCCCGACCGCTCGCTCCTCCTCGTGTCGGCATCTCGCTCACCGTGGCTCACTCAACTGGTGTAGATCCGGGCGTAGATCCGGGCGTCCGTCGAGCCCGGTCGGCCTCTGCCAGGGCGAGGAAGTGCTCGAGCGCGGGTGCCAGGCAGCGCATGTGATCGCCGGGGACCATCACCACCGTCAGTGGCGCCGACCAGCGCTGGGCTTCGGTTTCCACCGCCGCGGCGTTGGGGTGGAACCACCGATCCTCTGTTCCGATGTACGCATGGTGAGGATGGGCCAGGTCACGCACGTTGGGGCCCAGGGTTCGCAAGGTGCCCTCGACCGGATCGAAGGGGTCGAAGCGCACCAGGCTCGCGTTCGCCTTCGAGCGACTCCAGCGTTGAAAGGTCTGCGGGACATAGAGCCCGCCCACGCTGCCCGACAGCCGCAGCGGCGCCTCGGGGTGCAGCGCCACCAGGGCCGCGATCCCCCCGCCGATGCTGTGTCCCACCGCGTAGACGTGCTCGGCGTCGACCTCGGCTCGGTCGGCGAGCCAGCGTGTGGCTGCGACCGCGTCGTCGACCTCGCCATAGAGCAGCTCCAGCCGGCCGGGGTTGCCGTTCTCGCCGCGCAAGGCCGGGGTGAGCACGGCGAAGCCCGCGTCCACGAAGGGGCGCACCGCCTCGAAGTCGTCGGGGACCAGCGAAAAGGCCCCATGGAAGTAGACCAGCCCGGGCACGGGGCCCGCGGGCTCGTCGGGCAGCGCCAGCCAGGCCAGTAGCTCGTGCTCGCCCGAACGGTAGCGGACCTCGGTGGCGCCCTCGGGTACCACCCCGGGCTCGAAGCGTCCCGTCGACGGCGCGTCGCGGCGCAATCGCGTGGCATGGGCGGCCCGTCGCTGCAAGAAGGGGACGTAGGGCACCGGCTGGGTGGAGGGGTCGGCCGGCGCCGTGCTGGGCGAGCGGGTCGAGTCGCTCGGGCCGCTCGGGGTCCGGCAACCCAGCCCTGGGGTGCCCAGCGCCAGACCGAGCGCGAGCGCGAGCCGCCCGAGCCCAAGTCTCACCCCGCGGCTGGGCGCTCGTGGGATCCGGTCGCGCCCGGCGGTGAGCGCTCGCGTCGCGGCGGTGCATGCAGAGGTCATGGCAGCGTGCTCATCATGTCTTCGAGGGTCTGGTCGATGTGTCGCGCGTGGGTTCGGAAGCTCAAGATGCACACCCGCAGGGTGAAGGCCGAGCCGTCCTCGACCGGCAGCTTCGTGCTCGACAGGCACGCCCGGCCGCGAGCATTGATCGCGGCCAGCCAGGTCGCGTTACGCCGATCGTACTCGGCCAGCGGCTCGTCGGGCCCACGGCGCAGGCGAAAGGGAACGATCGACAGCTGCGGGGCATCGACGATCTCGACCGGAGCGCCCTGCTCGACCCGGGCCTTGAGGCCCTCGTGGAAGCGGTCGGCCAGGGCGAGCTTCTCGGTGAGCGCCTCGCGAAACGCCGCCGCGCCGTGCAGCATCAGCGGCAGCCACAGGCGAAGCCCGCGGAAGGGGCGGGACAGCTCCGGTCCGTGCTCGGCCGGGCTGGGGGCCAGGCCGTCCTCGTCCTCGAAGTCCTGGAGGTAGGCTGCTTCGCCCGCGTGGGCTCGCCGTAGCGCGGCCCCGTCGCGGACCAGCAGGCAGCCCGTGCCGTAGGGCAAGAACAGGCCCTTGTGGGGGTCGAAGGTGATCGAGTCGGCTCGCTCGATCGGGCCCAGGCGGCGGCGCCCCGGCTCGCACAGGGCAAACCCTCCGCCGTATGCCGCGTCTACGTGGTGCCACAGGCCTTCGGCATCGCACCGGTCGGCCAGGGCCTCCATGGGGTCGACCGCTCCGGTGTTGGTGGTGCCCGCCGACGACACCACCAAGAAGGGCCGTAGACCGCGGTCGCGGTCGCGCTCGAGCTGCGCGGCCAAGTCGTCGGGGCGCATCCGGAAGCGGTCGTCGACCGCCACCGCCCGTAGGCACGCGGCGGGCAGCCCCGCCATCCGCACCGCCTTGGCGACGCTATGGTGGGCCTGGGTCGAGGTATAGACCACCGCGCGTCGCAGATCGGCCTGCTCGCCCAGCCGCTCGGTGCGTGCCGTCACGATCGCGCTGAGGTTGGCCAGCGAGCCCCCGGAGCACAGCACGCCTCGCGCCGAGGGGGGGTAGCCCAGCTCCGCGGCCAGCCACTCCAGTACGTCGGCCTCCAGCCGTCCAAAGCCCGGGGCGGCCGCGGTCAAGCCGGTGTAGCGGTTGAGCAGATCGGCCACCAGATCGGCCACCCCCGCGGTGGGCAGACCGCCGCCCGGGATGTAGGCCAGGTAGCCCGGCCCGGGGGTGAGCAGGGCGGCTTCGGCCGCGCGATCCAGCAGCGCGGTGATGGCCGCGATCCCTCCGGGCAGCGGCTGCTCCCCGATCGGGCCGCGAAGCTGACGGGCGCGGGCGCGGGCCTGCGAAGGTGGCAGGCCGCTCGCGGGCCGGTGCTCGAGGTGCTCGAGGTGCTCGGTCGCGAAGCGAGCGAACGCGTCGATGAGCTCCCGTAGGCTGGCCGTGTCGAGTTCGAGTGGGTACGAAGGCGTCATCGGGGGAGGTCCGACGCCGCGCCAGGGCGCCGCGTCGGACCATAGCATTGGGCCATCACATCGATGGTGCTCCCACCACGCGGCTACTGGCTACAGTCCTGCTCGCTCGCCGGCACCTCGAAGCGCGCCCAGTCGATCCACGCCTGCATGTTCAGATCCTCGTTGGCCGAGAACGCAAAGGTACCCACCTGCAGCTGGTCGGGCAGATCCGGCCGCTCGTAGACCGCCGCGCTTTGCCACGATCCGCCGCGCTCGCGCACCAGGAGCTCGAAGCGCGTGCCCATCCGGCAGATCCGCAGCTCGCCCTCCGCCCCCGGCCAGTAGGTCTCCACGAAGTCGCTCACCGAGTCGACCGTGGTCTTGGTCTCCAGCGCCTCGGCCTGGAAGTCGGCCCCCAGCCCCACGAACACGTAGTTCTCGTCCTCGGTCTGGGGGTTGCGGGCCATCAGGCCGCCCACCCGGAACGTGGCCGGCGGAGGGCTGACGGGATCGGTGACCCCGCGAGACGTCAGATCGACGGTCGCCACGAAGTCGCCCACCACCTGCTTGTACACCAGCGGCCCCGCCGTGTCGTTGTACCAGGGGCTATTGACCGTGGGCACGATGTGCAGCTGATCGTCGACCACCTCGATCTGTGCGTGGTCACTGTTGAGGATCTCCCAGCCGGACAGGTTGCCGTCGAACTCGTCGTCGAGCCCGTTGCCCAGGGCAAAGGGCCACGGTCGTGGAGCGGTGACCTCCACGTGGAGATCGCGGCCCGGGAACACCATGAAGTCTTCGTGCTCGGCGCTCTGGTGCCAACTGAGGGTCTGAGTCTGCGGATCCCAACGGCCGATCCGCGAGGCTTCGGGCATCGCTTCGAGCAGCTCGCTGGCCAGCATCGCGGGGTGGGTCAGCGGGAGCGCCACGATGTTGTCGCCGGGCACGAGCGTCAGCGCCATCTCGCCGCGCGCCGGGACCAGGCCGGTCAACACCCGGATCTCGGGATCCGGCGGCAAGGTCAGGTGGGCGATCGGCGACTGGCCCAGCCCGAAGCCGAAGCCCTCGCCTTCGCCCGGCGACCAGCTTACGTATCCCTGTTCGACGGCCGACCACATGTGCACGCCAATGAGGCCCGCCCCGGCCAGCGGCGCCAGATCGTCCGCCGAGTCGAGCAGTGGGTTCACCAGCGAGATCGGGAGTTTGTTGTAGCCGTCGAACACGGGGATCACGTGGGCCCCCGCGGTGGTCGAGGTCTCCGAGCCGGCCTGCACCACGTAGTAGGCGTCGTCGCAGCTCGGGCAGGCCGCCGCTGGATCGACCAACGGCGGGGCGCCGACGGTGCCCAGCAGCGTCGACCCCTCGTCGCCGGGTGAGAAGTAGGGATCGTTGCTGCGCCACACTTCGTACTGATCTGCGCCGAGGTCGGCCCAGTCCACCGAGAGATCCGAGCCGTTGACCGACAGCTCGAGCAGGAATCCTGGCAAGATCGCGGCGGGTGACGCGGTCGCGTGCAGCGAGTGGGTCGCCCATATGGCGTTGGGGGCTGCGTTGGGGGCGGCAGTGGGTGCGTCATCGGGGTCGAAGGCGTCGGACTCGGTGGGCGGCAGCGAGTCGTCGTTCGTCGCGCAAGCGGGCGGGCAGAGGCAGAGGGCGACGAACGGAATTCGTGCGAGGAGTCGAGCCGGGCCGGTGAAGGGCATGTCCCTCCTGCTGAGCAAGAGGCATACCAGCGAGGTGACGACGGAATTGAGAACACTTGGTGGTGCGATGGACCAAGTCATCGCAAGTCTCAGTTGGCAAGATCGGAAGATGGCTTCGTGAATGTCCTACCTTGGAAGAGAATAGGGTACAGGCGATCGCGCCGAGAAGTGCCTCCAAACGGTCGTTCGGGGGTAGTGGGGCAAGGTGCCCCACGGCGGATCGTGCAAAATCGAGTTGTCAGTCGAGGTTTCGTGGGCGCCAAGCGAGTCAGTCGAGTGAAGATCGAGTCCTATTGATCTTGTGGGGAGCTCGTTCCTCACTGCGATGATCTAGGTTCGATATGGTCGACCTGACCGACCGAGTTGGGCGTAGGCTCGTTCGACGTCGTGCGAATCCGCGATGGCTCCTTTGGGTCGCTGCCCGATGGAACACCGCGCCGCGGTCGGCTATCGCGAGTGGGGTGATTCGAAGCGGCGAAGATCTCGGTAGCGGTCGCGTAGCAGCGTCTGGCGTGAGCGCATGGGGATCGCGCGACCTCGGATGTAGACCTGCGTGGGTACCTGCGACAATTCGAAGGGGTCACCGGCCCACACCGCGAGATTGGCGACCTTGCCCACCGCGATGCTCCCGTAGTGGTCATCCATGCCGTAGATCCGCGCCAGTTCCAGGGTCACCGCCCCAAGCGCGATCTGAGGAGGCAGTCCGTGGGCCACGGCGATGCCCGCCTCCTGACCGAGGTTGCGCACGTTGTGCTCGTCGTCGAGCACCGCGATCCCCACCCGCACGCCGGCCTCGTGCAGCCGAGCCGCACTGTCGCGGCGCGCTCCCAGCTCGTCGAAGCTGCGGGGCAGGTTGGCGCTGGGCTGCACGACCACCGCGATCTTGGCCGCGGCCAGCGTCTCGGCCACCTTCCAACCCTGGGCGGCACCCACCACCACCACCCGCAGACCGCTGCGCGTGGCCAGATCGGCCAAGGCCATCAGGTCGCTGGCCCGGTGGGCGTGCACCACCAGCGGGGTCGTCCCGTCGAGCACCGGCTCTAGCGCCTCGAGGTCGAGGCGGTGCGCCCCGAGCTCTCGGGTCTGACGGCGATCGTAGGCCGCGCGGCGATCTCGGTAGAACCGGGCATCGTCCAGGGCACGCTCGAGGGCGGCAAAGCTCGCCGCGCGCGAGCCCGCGACCTGCTGCCCCAGCTGACCCGAGATCGCGATCCGGGGTCGGGATACGATCGTGCGGTAGTCTCCGGCGACCAGGTCGATCCACGCCACCTGACCGCTCAGCAGCCCACCCCGGGGGGTCACCGCGGCCGAGGTCACCCCTTCGATCGCCGCCACCGGGAGCAAGCTGCTGTCGGCATTGACCGCCCGCGATACGTCGAAGCCCGACCGCACCGGATGCTCATCCTTGCGCTCGGCGTCGATCGTGGACTTCTCCAGGTCGATCTCGACCAGGCCCAGTGGCGCCGCCGCCGCGATGAACCCGGGCGTGATGCGCTGACCGGCCAGATCGATCACCGTGGCGTCGGCCGAGCCTTCGGTTCGCTCACGGCCCACCGACACGATCCGGTCGCCGCGGATCTCCACGACTCCGTCGTCGATGACCGTCCCGTCGCCCACGTGGATCTGGGCGCCCACCAGGACGGTCGCGGTCTCGGTGGGCGCATCGAAGGAGAGGGCCGGCGCCGCTGGTGCGCGCGCGCTTTTGGGGGCACGGGCCGGGGCGGCCTCGACCGGCGTGGGGAGGCTCAGCCCCACCGCGGCCCCAATGCCCAGCAGACGGGCCAGCCGCAGCGTTCGACCGAGCCGGCGAGGCGCCGCGGTCGGGCACAACGCAGTCGCCGAGCGGGGGGTCGCGGTCCGGGCAGGCGAAGGGAACGAACACCAGCGGATCATCGTGGCTCCTCGGAGCGGCCCGAGGGGCCGGCGGGGGGGAACACCGAAGGCGCCCGGGAGCGCCGCAGGTCGGCCTCGCGCAGGCCCACCTCGAAATCGGAGCGCGGCTGCTGCTCTGCCCAGGAGCGATCGTAGACCACGCGCCCCTCGATGAAGACCAGATCCGCCAGCGTGTAGACGCTGAACGGGTCGCCGCTCCACACCACCAGGTCGGCGCGCTTGCCTTCTTCGAGCGTGCCCACCTCGCCCTCCAGGCCCAGGGCCCAGGCCGGGTTGGCCGTGATCCAACGCAGCGCCTCGTCGTCGCTCAGGGTCAGGCCCATGCGCCGCCCCGCATAAAGAGCCTTGGCCGCCTCTTGGTTGAGGCGCTGGATCCCGATCGGGTCGTCGGAGTGGATGATTGCACGACCGCCGGCGGCCGACAGCATGGCGGCGTTCTCTCGGATCGTGTCGTACGCCTCCGCCTTGAATCCCCACCAGTCCGCCCAGACCGACGCGGACACTTCGTGCTCGGCCAGTCGATCCGCGATCTTGTAGGCCTCGACCGCGTGGTGAAAGCTGCGGATCCGGAAGCCGAAGTGGCGCGCCAGATCGATCATCAGGCTCATCTCGTCGGCTCGGTAGCAGTGCACGTGCACCAGGATCTCGCCGTCGAGCACGCTCATCAGCGTCTCCATGGCCTCGTCGCGGGCCGGAGGCTCGGGCGGCAGATCGTCGTCGTCGCGCGCCGAGTCGTCGAGGCGTCGACCGGCGTGCTGCTTGGCCTCCCAGCGGGCCTTCTTGTCGCGGTAGCGTTGCCAGCTGCGGCGATACTCCCGTGCCTGCTGGAACGCCTTGCGGTACCCGGCGACGTTGCCCATGCGTGTGGTCGGGCCGCCGTCGTCCCCGTGCACTCGCTTGGGGTTCTCCCCGCACGCCATCTTCAGGCCCTCGGGTGCCCCGGGGAAGCGGGCGTCGTCCACCGAGCGCAGGCCGGGGAGGGGGTGGATCACCACGCTGCGCCCGCCTATCAGGTTTGCCGAGCCGGGCAGGATCTGCATGGTCGTCACCCCTCCGGCTCGCGCGCGCTCGAGCTGAGGATCCTGTGGCCACACCGAGTCTGCTGCGCGCACCTCGGCGGTGATCACCGCCGAGATCTCGTTGCCATCCTCGTGGGCGTTCAGACCCGGCGACGCGTAGACGCCGATGTGCGAGTGGGTGTCGATGAGCCCCGGGGTCACGACCTTGCCATCTAGATCGAGGATCCGGTCGTAGCCTTGGGCGTCGTCGATCTCCGACTGCGCGGCGCCCACCGCCGCGATCCGATCGCCTTGCAGCAGCACGTCGCCTTGCGGGTACACCACCCCCGCAGCGGTCATCACCCGGGCTCCACGCAACAATACCCGGGGGCCGGTCGGATCCGGGGCCGGGCTCGGGGCTTGGTCTTCGAAGGTCTGCGGGGGCGGCGGCTTGTCGGGAGGGGTGGGCTCGCCTGTGCGTCGGCACCCCGCCATCGTCCCGAGCGGCACCAGCATGCAGAGCGCGAGCAACCCCCGCACGAGCGCATGGCGGGCCACCACGGCCGCCATGCTCCGGATCGATGCCTTTGGCATGGCCGCGACGCTACCGTGAAAACCCGGGCCGGGACATCGGATGCGGTCGGGTCCCCCGCGGACGGCCCGGTCCGTGGCTGGAGTAGATCGCGGCTGCTAGACTCTTGGCGTGCATCCCGCCGATCGTCCCTTGCATCGGCGCTGGCTCTACGCGCTCAAGCCGGCGAGCTGGCCCAAGCTGTTGGTCGCGGCGGTGTTGGGGCAGGGCATCGGCATCGCCGGCATGGGTCGGATCGATCCGCTGGGGATCCTCGTCGGGTTCACCTTCACCCTGCTGCATCTGTCGTTCGTGGTGCTGCTCAACGACTGGGCCGATCGAGACGTCGACGCGATCAAGCGTCGCCTGTATCCCGAAGCCTGCTCCCCCAAGACGATCCCCGACGACGTGCTCGACGCCAGCTCGGTGCTGATCGGAGGCGTGGGCGCTGGTGTGCTGGCGGTGGGGGTGGCCGGCGTGGCCGAGGTCGTGCTCGACCGTCCGGGGCTGATGCTCGGTGGGGCCGGCTGCGTGCTGCTGCTGGTGCTCTACTCGCTGCCTCCCGTGCGTCTCAACTACCGGGGGGGCGGTGAGGTGCTCGAGATGCTCGGTGTCGGCTTCTTCTTGCCCTGGTGGAACGCCTACGTGCAAGGGGGCGAGGCCATGCCCGCCGGGTTGGTCGTGTTGCCTGCGTTCACCTTGCTGTGCCTGGCATCCGCCCTGGCCTCGGGCCTCGCCGACGAGGAGAGCGATCGCTTGGGGGGTAAGCGCACCTTCACCACCCTCTTCGGCCCGGTCGCCGTGCGACAAGCGGCCGAGGGACTGGTGGTCGGTGCGATGCTCGTATGGGCTGCGTTGCCCTGGCTCGCCCCTCGCTACGCGCAGCTATGGATGGTACTGCCGGTCGTGGTGGTGATGGTCGCCGACTACCGCGAGCTTCTCTCCGATGGTCGCTCGGGAGGAGGGGGGAGCGACACCATGTATCGCCACTACAAGCTGCTGCTCCATCAGTGCATCTGGCGGGGTGGGGTGATGATGGCGGCCATGCTCTCGCTGGCCGGCCTGCTCGGCGGTGGGATCGGCGGCCTGCTCGGCGGGGGGATCGGCAGCGGGTGAGCGGTTCCGCCTCCGGTGTTTCCGCCGCTGCGCTCGAACGACTCGCCGCAGCTGATGCCCGCCACGAGGGTCCGCCCTGGCGCTCGCTCGATCCCGATCGCACGGTCGCGCGCTCGCTGCACGATGTTGGTCGGCTCGTGCTCACCCAGGCGGTCGACCCGGCATTGGCGATCGATCCGGCGGAGCCCGAGGTCTTCGCCGAAGGCCTCATCACCATCGCCGAGGCCATGCGGCAAGCGTTTCCCCACAACATCTTCGGCGATCTCGAATTCTTGGCCGCTTCGCTGTGGCGGGGTGCTCACCGGGCGCCCGAGGGGGCCGTGCTCTTCTTGCGGGACCAGTGCCGTCGGGTCGCTGCGCTCCAGGCCCGGTTTGGTCGCGGAACCGCCATTCGGTTCCGCTACGTCCATGACTTCGTCTATGGGTTCGACTGGGCCCGGTGGGTCGAGCGCGATCCCGATGCCCGCGCCGAGATCGAGCCGTTCGCCCCCGAATTCTTGGCGTTCATGGACCGGCGTGGCCAGCAACTGCTCGAGCTCATCGCCGGCGGGCATGATCGCAAGTATCCGCCGCTGACCGACGGGCAGCCGCGTAACCCCTTTGGTTTTTCGCGGGAGCCCGACGCCGAGATCGCCCTGCATCGGCGCCTGGCCGCTGAGGGGTTGTTGCCCGTGGAGGCGTGGCGCGTGGACACGCGGCCGCGGTGGGATCGGCCCTTTGCCGAGCTACGCCGACAGCGAGCCGTCGCGCTGGGGTTGGGTCAGGCACCGCTGATGGGGCAATCGGGTCCCTGACTTCGGGGCTCGAGCGTTGGAGGGTCGACCTTTCGGGTTCGGCGTAGCCCGGGCTGCCTAGGGATCGACATGGGATCGACTAGGAGACCGTGCGCTGCAGGTGTTCCGCCAGGCGCAAGGCCAGCGCAACGATCGTCAGGGTCGGGTTGGCCGCTCCTCCCGTAGGAAACACCGACGAGCCGGCAATATAGAGGTTGGCGATCCCATGGACCGCACAATTGCGGTCCACCACGCCGTGGCGAGGGCTGTCCGCCATGCGCGTGGTTCCCATGTGGTGCCCCCACAAGAGGATCTTCGGTCGACGCTCGTGGTGGATGCGGTCGTAGTCTTCCCATTCCATCGACGGCCCGTAGGTCGCGTCGAGGGTCTGGATCTCCTGATGGTCGAGGAAGGAACGTACCCGACCCAGGCCGTCGCGGTAGATCGCCCGGGCAAGCTCCTGCACCGTCTGCTTGAGCGATCGAGCATCCAGCGCGTTCATGCGCCACTCCAGCCGCGGTTGCCGGACGCCGAATACGTCCTTGGTCTCGCCCAGTACCACCCGATTGGCCGGATCTGGGGCCTGCTCGCTCCGGGCGAACAGGGCCGCGCGCTGCATCGCCGGCAGGCACGCGCCCTTCGGGTGGGCTCCACGGACGCAATCGAAGCGGAAGCTGGCCGTGGTCACGGCTCGGTCCAGGGAGCGTCCCTGCGGCGTACCCCACCGGTGGCCGGAGCGTCGGATCTGGATCCCCGCCTGCAAAAGGCCCCGCTCGCGCGCAAAGCTCGGGGTCGGGAACAGGGCGCCGAACCCCACCGAATCGTCACCCAAGCGCCCGCGCAGGTAGAGATCGAGATCCCAGCCCGGCCACACCATGGCCTCGGCCACCGTTAGCTCGGGATGATCCATATAGAAGCGGCCCACTCGATCGTGGATGTTGCCCACCCCTTTGGGGTGGGCGTCGTTGGACACCAGCAAGAGTCGTGCGTTCTCAATCCCGCCCGCGGCCAGGACGAAGATCTTCGCGTCGACCGCAATACGCCGCTCGGTCAAGGTCCTGACCACCGCCCGCTCGACGCGGGGCCCCGTCACTTCCAGCCCGGTGCACGTGGCGTGGGTCAGCAGTATGACGCCTTCGGCCTCGGTCAGCGTATCGCGGTGTCGGCGACCGAAGTGGGCGCGGCGCTTGACCTGATAGATCCGCGTCTCGAAGCGGCCCGGATGCTGCGAAAACTCCAGCGTGGTGAGCTCCGGCGACCGTGTCAGCTGTCCCTGTCGGCCCCAGGGCTCGATCCCGACGAACTCGCACGCCGCTTGGTAGTAGGAGTGCAGGACATCGCCGTCGATCGGCCAGCCGCTGTTGGGGACCCAGGGGCGTGCCTCGAACGTCGGGTCGGCCAGCGGGAGGCACAACCCCGTCCAATGGCTGGTCGTCCCGCCAAAGACCCGCACCCGTGATCGGAGCAGGTAGTCACCGCCGATCGTGGGCGTTTGGGCCGCGTTGAGCTGATCGGTCGACTCGGTGCGCTCGAACCCTCCGCTCTCCACGACGATGGTGGACAGCCCCGATTTCGACAGGGCGACGGCGAGCGTGATGCCGGCTGCTCCCCCGCCGATGACGCACACGTCGCCGGTGAGGGTGGCTTGATCGTAGTCTCGGGCGTCGATGTGCATGATGGAGGCGCGGATGGACGTTCGGTCACCCCAGGGAGGCGAGCGCATACACGCGGCACTCGGTGCGGGTCAGTCGCCAGCCTTCGATCTCGAATAGATCGTCCGTCTCGATCTCGTCGAGCACGGTCGCATTGAGCCGGGCGAGTCGCACGCCCTCGGGCTCGCCGTCGTCGGTGATGCCCAGCCGGCGCCGCAACTGCTCACGATGCCGCTCTTCGGGGAACGCGCGCAAGTAGATCCGTCCCAGCTCGATGACCGCGGGGGGTACGTCGGCCATCAGCAGCTCGGGTGACGGCGGCTGGGTCGGCGCCGCTCCCGGAGCGGCACATGCCACCGTCGGCCACAGTGACGCGAGGGCTCGCAGCACGAAGCGTCGATCCATGTCTGTGGTGCCCATTCGAGGGTCATTGTACGGGGATGGCACCGAGGCGGGGACCAGGACGGTGACCGTGGCAGGACGATCCGTGTGGCTGCGCACGGGCGATCCGCCAGTTGCGGGGGGCCCGGTCCTCTGCGTAGCGTGGGCTCCCCCTCGCGCGTATGACGGGGCAGGAACGACGCATGGCCAAGTACGACTACGATCTATTCACCATCGGCGCCGGTTCGGGGGGCGTGGCGGCCAGCCGCCGCGCGGCCAGCTACGGCGCTCGGGTGGCGATCTGCGAGACCGATCGCGTGGGGGGCACCTGCGTGCTCCGGGGCTGCGTGCCCAAGAAGCTGCTGGTCTACGCCTCGCACTTCCGCGACGAGCTCGAGGACGCGGCCGGCTATGGTTGGACCGTTGGCGAGCGCTCGCTGGACTGGGCCCGGTTGGTCGGGGCCAAGAACGCCGAGCTCGATCGCCTCAACGGGATCTACCTGCGCATGCTCGACAATGCTGGGGTGAAGGTGGTTCCCGGCCGCGGAACGATCGTCGACCCTCACTGTGTCGAAGTCGGCGGCCAGCGCTACAGCACCAAGCGGATCCTCGTCGCCACCGGTGGTTGGCCCTTTGTGCCCGATCTACCCGGGGCACAGCTGGGGATCACCTCCAACGAGGCGCTCGAGCTGACCGAGGTCCCCGAGCGCATCATCATCGTGGGAGGCGGCTACATTGGGGTCGAGTTCGCGGGGATCTTTGCCGGGGCCGGAGCTGCGGTGACCCTGGTCGTACGGGGCTACAATGTGCTGCGCACCTTCGACGACGATGTCCACGCCGCCTTGAGTGAGGAGCTCAAGGCTCGGGGGATCGAGATCAAGACCCACACCGACATCGAGTCGGTCGAACGTCGCGGCCAAGGGCTGGTGGTCCGCTGTCGCGGCGGCTACGAGCACGAAGCCAATGTACTGTTGTGGGCGACCGGTCGCCGGCCCAACACCCGCGGGATCGGCCTGGAGGACGCCGGGGTCACGCTCGACGAGCGCGGAGCGATCGAGGTCGACCAGTGGTCTCGGACCAACGTGCACGGGATCTTCGCGCTCGGCGACGCCACCACCCGGATCAACCTCACCCCGGTTGCGATCGCCGACGGGCGTGCGCTGGCCGAGACCCTGTTCAATGACAACCCCGTCGCGATCGATCATCAGGGCGTACCCACCGCCGTGTTCTCGCAGCCCCAGGTTGGTACCGTGGGTCTGACCGAGAAGGAAGCACGGGCCAAGTTCGAGCGCGTGGTGATCTACCGCAGCCACTTTCGGCCCATGAAGCACATCCTGCCCGGGCGCCAGGAGCGGACCATGATGAAGCTGGTGGTCGACGGTCGCAGCGATCGCGTGCTGGGCGTACACATGGTGGGGCCCGACGCGGCCGAAATCATCCAGGGCTTCGCGGTGGCGCTCAAGTGCGGCGCGACCAAGAAGCAGTTCGACGCCACGGTCGGGATCCACCCCTCCTCGGCGGAGGAATTCGTGACCATGGCCCAACCCGTCGAGGGGTGAGCGTCGCGGTCATGCGCGCGCTGACCCGGCGGCGCCTTTTGTGGTGCGCCGCGACCGATTCCACCTTTGGTCGCATCGAGCTGGCCGATGGTCCCGCGATCGAGGGCAAGTGCCTGCACTGCGGGCGCAAGCTGGTGCTACGGGCCAATGGTGACCCCGTGTCTCGGGCCACCATCGAGCACATCGTCCCCCGCCATCATGGAGGGGGCGACGAGCTGGAGAACCTGGGGATCGCCTGTGCGCGTTGCAACCATGGCAAGGGAGTACGTCACGACGGGCAGCGGTTCGATGACCCCAAGCTCCAGGCGGTGATCGCTACCCTGCAGCAGCGCCGGCGTAAGCGGTGGCGCGAGCCTCCGGGCGACTGGGATCTTCCCCCGCGGCCTTGAGGCCAGGCCGCGCCACGAACCGGAGCGACGAGGAGCAACGCGGCATGCTCTGGCGCTTTTGCCTCTACGGCCTGCTCAAGAACCAGCGGTATTTCGAGGCATTCTTGGTCCTGGCCTTCGCGGAGCGGGGCCTGTCCTTCACCCAGATCGGCCTGCTCGTCGCGCTGCGGGAGCTGACCACCAACGTGCTCGAGGTGCCCTCGGGGGTCATGGCCGATCTGTTCGGACGTCGCCGCACCATGGTCGCCTCGTTCGGCGCCTACGTCGTGGCCTACGTCGTGCTGGGGCTCATGCGTCCCTTGTGGGCGACGGCGCTGGGGATGCTGCTCATCGGCGTGGGGGATGCCTTTCGCAGTGGCACCCATAAGGCGATGATCTTCGACTGGCTCGCCGCCCAGGGGCGCGAAGCCGAGCGGGTCGCGATCTACGGCCGTACGCGCTCGTGGTCGCAGGTGGGCTCGGCGGTGGCGGTACCGATCGCCGCCGCCGTTGTCATTGGCCGGGGCCAGTACGC
Source organism: Myxococcota bacterium (assembly GCA_039194325.1). GTDB lineage: Bacteria > Myxococcota_A > Polyangia > Nannocystales > Nannocystaceae > Paraliomyxa. The sequence goes on along the minus strand of JBCCWC010000022.1, from coordinate 38,470 downwards.
CGACGTGTTTTGGCTGTCGGCGATCCCCGCGGTGCTCAACCTCGTCAACCTCGCCACCTACCCGCGGGTGCTCGAGGGCCCGCGGCGCGCCGATGCGACGGTGCAGGAGTCGGCCCGCGCCCTATGGGCGGCGGTGCGGGCCTTGTGGCACTCGGGGGGCGGTCGGGGGCTGCGGGGGTTGTTGCTCGAGGCCGCTGCGTTCTCGGGTTTCTATCGCGCGTTCAAGGATTACCTGCAGCCTCTGGTCGCGGGTGTCGCCTTGGCCACGCCGTGGCTGGTGGGTCTGGATCAGGCGGCCCGCTCGGCGGTCTTGGTGGGCGTGGTCTATGCGGGGCTCTTCGTGCTCGGCTCATTGGCCTCCCGCCACGCCCATCGGCTGGTCGAGCGGGCCGGGGGGCTGCCGGCTGGGGCCCGGTGGATCCGCGTGGCGGTGTTGGCCACCTTCGGGTTGATGCTCGGCGGCTTGGCCACCGGCCTCGATACGGTCGGCATCGCCGCCTTCGTGCTGCTGGGCCTCTTGCACAACCTGTTTCGGCCCGTCCTGGTCGCACGCTTCGATGAGCACGCGCCGGCGCGGCTAGGGGCGACCGTGTTGTCGGTGGAATCGCAGGCGACCTCGCTGGGAGCGGTGCTCAGCGCCCCCGTGCTGGGGATCGTCGTCGATGCGGTCTCCACGTCGTCCGAGGTCACGCTGTGGCCGGTTGCTGCGGTGGGGCTCGGGCTGTCGCTGTTGATGGTCACGGTGGGGGGACGTCGGTCGACGAACTGAGCTATCTATCTATATCTATGCCCTATATCTATGCCCTATATCTATGCCCTATATCTATGCCGAGGCCGGCTCTGCACCCAGCGCCTCGACCAGCAGATCGAACACCACCCGGATCCGGCGGCTGGTGCGGAGCTCACGATGGGCCGTGACCCACAGCGGGACCGGCACGGGCGGTAGATCGGGCAGCACCCGGCGGACCTTGGGCTCGGCGTCGCCGACCTCGTCCATCACGAAGCAGATCCCCAGGCCTTGCTTGGCCATCTCCCACTGCACCAGGTGATTGTCGGTGACGACCGGGAAGTTTTGGCGGGTGACCTCTGCCCCCATTGCACGTAGACCCTCGATCATGAGATCGGTGCGGTCGAAGCCAAAGAACTCGGCCCGGCTCAGCTCCGCTGGCGTGGTCGGGTTTCCGATCTGCTCCAGGTAATCCGTGCTCGCGTAGAGGCGCGCATGGCGTTCGCCCACCTTGCGGGCGATGAGCTCGGGCTGCGTCGGGGTAAAGTTACGGATCGCGATATCGGCCTCTCGTCGCTGCAGATCACGGGCGGTATTCGACGCGACGATCTCGACCTCGATGCCCGGGTGCATCCGCCGCAGGCGCCCGATGATCGGGGGCAGGATATAGGCGGCGATGAGCTCGCTCGACGTGATGCAGACGGTTCCGTCGATCGACAGCGATTGCCCGGTGGCGGCCAGGGACACGCGGGTGGCGGCGTCAGCCATCGCTCGCACGTGCTCCACCAGTTGTAGGCCCGCGGTGGTGAGCTCTAGCGCATTGCCGATCCGCTCGAAGAGCGCCACGCCCAGCTCCTCCTCCAGGCTCGCGACCTGACGTCCGATCGTAGGCTGCGAGACCCCCAGGGCCCGGGCGGCGACCGAGAACGACCCCTCCTCGGCGCTCACTAAGAATGCGCGAGCGCGGTTCCAGTCGAATCGGACCGTCGTCCAGTCCATACATCAATGCATACCATGGCTACAAAACTCGGGGTCGCCCCTGCGCGGACGTCGTCATAGACCGTGGAGGCTGGAACTCGTGCGCAGGTCTACGATCGAAACGTCTGTACGCCCGGCCGTGCGCCTGGCTCGGCTGACCGGAGCGCTCTTGCTGGTCATGGCGGTCACCGCCATGTTCGCCGATCTGAGGGGGCGCTCGACCCTGGTCGTCCCCACCGATGCCGAGGCGACGGTGGCTCGGGTTTTGGCCGCCGAGGGGTTGTTTCGGTTGGGCCTAGTCGGCTACCTCGTCGCCGTCGTGTGTGATGTTCCGGTGGCGATCTTCTCGTCAAGGGGCTCGGGCCCCGCACCGAGACCTCGGTTTGAGCCCGACCCGTTGGACGTGAGCCCCGGAGCGCGGCTGCTTCCGGACAGGTCACGGGGGACGGTCACGGTGGGCCGTGGTCGATGGCCGTGGCCCATCGATCGTTGGGTGTTGTAGTGGAAGCTCGCAGGGCAGCGTGCGTCGTCGAGGGCCGTCGTCGATCGGTCCGGGTCGGGGGAAGGGTGGAGCAGTTTGCAGATTAACGAAGAAGACCAACCTTTCTCCCGGATCCGGTCCGATCCGGTCGACCGCCCCAAATCGGGGCCAAGTTGGGTCGAGGCACCATGGTAGGGTATCGTCGTCTGGCTCCCCACCGGTGATGGCGTCCCTTGGAGGGATGTCCTCACCGATTCCATCGACAGTTGTGACACTCGACGAGTTCTCGTGATCTTGGGGATTACGGCGACCTCGTCTGCACGCTCTCCCATGCTCGTTTTGTGCTGATTTCCATCATGCTCCGCCCAACACTCTCCAGATACGCTGCCCTTGCAGTCTTGTTCACTCTTGGCTGTGGTGAAACCCCCGATGGTCGCGATCTCCTCGAGGACCGTGCGGCTTCGGGCCCGCTGAAGATCGCCACCTGGAACATGGAGTGGCTCAATCGCAACAACAACTCCGGGCCGGTCAAGCGCAGTAATGCCGACTATCAAAAGTTGGCCCAGTACGCGGCCGCGCTCGATGCCGACATCATCGCGGTGCAAGAGGTCGATGGTCCCGAGGCGGCTGCCCGAGTCTTCGACCCCAGTATCTACGACTTTCACATGTCGTCGCGCAATCACTCGCAGCGCACGGGGTTTGCCTATCGCAAGCAGCTCGACGTCACGCTGCACCCCGACTACACCGCGCTCGACGTCGGCTCGGTGCGCTATGGCGCCGATCTCGAGGTGGACGTGGGAGGGCAGGGCCTGCGCCTGCTCAATGTCCATCTCAAGTCCGGCTGCTTCTACCAGTCGCTGAACTCGGGCTCCAACGCCTGCAACAAGCTCGCGCAGCAGGTCGACCCCCTCGAGGACTGGATCGACGCCCGGGCCGCCCAGGGGGTGCCGATGATGGTGCTCGGCGACTTCAACCGGCGGTTCTTCGCCAGCAACAACGACCAGTTCTGGACCGCGATCGACGATGGTAACCCGGCCGGGGCCGATCTGAGCAGCCCCACCGACACCGGTACCGCGCTGTGCAACAATAGTCAGTATCCCGAATTCATCGATCACTTGGTCACCGGCACGCTGGCCACCGACGCGATCGTTCCCGGGTCCTTCGATCAGCTCCTCTACAGCAACTCCGACAGCAATAACTACGATCTCTCCGATCACTGTCCGATCTCGATCGAGCTTGACTTCGATGGTAGCCCGCCACCGCCGCCGCCGCCGCCTCCCTCCGAGAGCTGTGTGGGTTACTGTGGAGGCCCGGTGCCGAGCGGTGCTTGTTGGTGCAACGATCTATGCGTGGTCTACAATGATTGCTGCGCCGACAAGGCGGAGGTCTGCGATGGGCCTCCACCTCCGCCTCCGCCTCCGCCTCCGCCTCCACCGGAGCCCGACCCCGACAGCTGTGTGGATCAGTGCGGAGGCCAAGCTCCCGGCGGCTGCTGGTGCGACTCGCTGTGCGAGTCCTACGGGGATTGCTGCGACGACAAACCAGGCGTGTGCGGCTGAAGTATGGGTCTATGCCGAGGCCGGATCCGGATGCGCGACTCCGTTGCGCCCGGCCTCGCCAGATCCGACTCGATCCGACTAGATCCGACGGCGACGAGCGCCGAGGCCGAGCACCAGCAGGGCCAGCGCCCCCAGCCCAAAGCCGGTGCGTCCGCTGGGGGCCACGCTGCAGGAGACCGAGCCGCCTGCCTGGCCTTCGCAGCGGCCGTTGCCGCACGAGCCCTCGGCGTAGCCCTCGACCTGGATGTTGAGCAGGGCACGCAGCGAATCGACACACTCCTCGAGCTTGCCGCCATGGTCGATGTACTGGCTGTCGCAGAACAGGGCGCCGTCGGTGTCGCACTCGGCTTGGCAGCCGCCGGACAGCCGAGTCTGGCAGTCCACGTAGCCCCCGGCCTGGCAGTCGATCTGGCAGTCGAGGTCGACCTCGGCTTGGCAGTAGCCCTCGCAGCTGGCCTCGCACTGACCGGAGCAGTCGGCGCTGGCGGGGACCACGTCGCACTGGCCCGAGCACTGGGCCTCGAGGTTGGCCTCGCACGAGGCGAAACACTCGCTGTTGTCGCAGCTGCCTTCACACGAAGCACGGCCCTCGGCAAAGCAGTTGCCCCGGCAGTCGAAGCGGCCCGGATCGACGTCACACTCGGCGCGACAGTCGGCCTCGCAGCTTCCGCTGCAGCCCGCCTCGATCGTGCCGCTGCACTGCCCCTCACACCCCACATAGAGGTCGGCGGCACACTGCGCCTCGAACGCGACCGGCTCACACGCGGCCTCACACTCGAGTCCTGCGAGGACTTCGCACTGGGCGCTGGCCTCGACGTGAATGTCACCGCAGGCACCGAGACCGGCGTGGGCCGAGCCAGCCCAGGCCAGGGGGGCCACGAAGGCCAAGGAGGGGAGCAGGAACCTAAGGGAAGTACGCATGGCGAGTGTCTCGGAACGAAAGGACGAGCGGCGAAGCCCAATGTTGCGGGCTGGGCGCGGTTGTCGGGAATCGTGGAGCTTGGCGGCTTGGACGAGCGTGCCCCCGCGTCGATGCAACGAGGGGCGCGACATTATGCGCCACGTGGATGCAGATCCTCAGCGAGCTCGCCATGGGTCCGCGGTGGTAGGCGCGGATCCACGATAGCGCGACCGGCGCATTCCTGCTAGCGTGCACCCTCACCCTTCGCGGGGTCAGCCATCATGGATATCAAGCAGATCTTCGACCAGATGCCGGGCCGCTACCTCAAGGGCAAGGTGTCCAAGACGTGCGTCTACTACTTCTCGATTGGAGACTTTCGGGCCACGGTGACGCTGAACCCCGACGCTATCACCATCGAGCCCGACAAGAAGGTCGATGACGCCGACGTGTTTCTCAAGACCACGCCCGCGCTATTCGAGAAGATGGTGCTCAAGGGCAAGATGCCCGGTCCGATCGACATCGCCCGTGGCAAGGTCAAGACCAACGATCCGATCGGCCTCAAGAACCTCCGCGACTACTTCGACTTCAAGGGTCTTTGACGCATGTCCTCCATCGCACGAACCGCCGCGACCGGCGGAGATCTCGATCCCGACTTCCTCCAGTGGTCGACCTCGCTGCCGGTCGACCGTCGCCTGCTCGCGGTGGATTGTCGCGGGAGCATCGCCCACGTCCGCGGCCTCGAGGCCGCGGGGCTCGTGTCGGCCGACGAAGCCCGGATCCTCACCGAGGCCCTCCAGGCGCTACCCGGAAAGGTCGAGCGTGGCGAGGTGACGCTGCGCGAGGACGAGGAAGACGTCCACATGGCCGTCGAGGCCTGGCTGCGCGATGAGGTGGGTGACGTGGCGGCCAAGCTCCACACCGGGCGCAGCCGCAACGACCAGGTGGCCACCGATCTCAAGTTGTGGTGCCGCGATGCGGTCGACCAGATCGAGGCGGCCATCGACGCGGTGCTCGTGGCGGCCGACGGCTGGACGCAGCGCTACGGTGAGGTGCCGCTTCCTAGCTATACCCACCGTCAGGTCGCGATCCCGGTGCTGGGGCGGATCTGGATGGAGGGCGCGCTGTCGCTGGGTCTGCGTCGCGACCGGGCCTTGCTCGCCGCGGTGCGGCAGGAGCTGGCGCGCTCGCCCCTGGGGGCGGGGGCGATCGGCGGTACCACCTTGCCGATCGACACGTCGATCACCGCTGCCGCGCTCGGATTCTCGGCCGGTCCACAAAACCCCATCGACGCGGTGGGGCAGCGGGATCACGCGCTGACGCTCTTGTTCGTCTGTGCACGGGTCGGTCTGCACGTCGGTCGGATCTCCACCGACGTCATCGAGCTGAGTTCCGATGGCCTGGTCAAGCTAGGCGGCGCCATCGCGGGGGGCTCGTCGATGATGCCCCACAAGCGCAACCCCGATCTGTTCGAGCTGCTGCGCGGTCAGGCGGCGCTGCGTCGTGGCGAGCTCTTGGCGCTGATGGGAACCTTTGCCGGGCTGGGCAGCGGCTACCATCGCGATCTCCAGCAAGACAAGGAGATCGTGTTTCGGGCCGTCGACGGCACTTTGGATGTGCTGCGCATGATGACCGTCGCGCTCGCCCACTTCGAGCCGATCGAAGATGCCAGCCTGGCCGCGCTGGCCAAGGGGGACGCGATCGCCACCGATCTGTGTGAGGCCCTGGTCGCCGCCGGCCGCCCCTTTCGTGAGGCCTACGGCGAGGTCGGGGCCCTGGTGGTCCGGCAGCGCGCGGCGGGCAAGCGGTTGGTCGATCTGACGGCCGATGACCTGACCACGCTAGGGCTGTCGGGCGACTTGCTCGCGCAGCTCAACCTGCGTGAGAGCGCCCGTCGCCGCGCGGCCCGGTTCGCATCGGCGGGGGATTGAGGGCCGCTCCGCGAGGTCGAAGCCGCCGTCGTGGCCTTCGACCTCGCGTGGTGAGTTGCCGGGAGCCGCAAGGGATCTCGCGTACGACGTATGGAAGGTCGGCAGAGGCCTACGCCTTCGAGCCGTCACGGCGATTGTCTCGCGGGAAGCTCCAATGAGGCTCCAGGAGTGGAGATTGTCTCGCGGGAGGCTCCAGTGAGGCTCCAGGAGCGGCGATTGTCTCGTAGGATGCTCCAGTGAGGCTCCAAGAACAGCGATTGTCTCGCAGGAGGCTTCAGTGAGGCTCCAGGAATAGCAATTGTCTCACTGGAGGCTCGGGTGGAGCCCTCCACGTCACCTCAGCGGGTCCCGTACGCCTGGAGGTTCTCCAGGACCCAGCTCTTTTCCACGTTCGATCCTGGGCAGGTCTTGGTGGTCTTGGGATCGTCGCGGTGGAAGAGCACCGTGCCCGCATGGATCTCCAGGCCCAGCCAGTCGAGCAGGAGCCGGCCGGCCCCGAAGGCGGTCTCCCAGCACGCGAGGCCTCGCCCGGTGTTGGGGGACTCCTCGTTGTAGTTGCCCAAGACCTCGATTCCGATCGCGCGAGAGTTGAAGCTTCGGGCGTGGACACCCGTGCTGCGGAAGTCGCACATGCCCCAGCACTCGTCGTCGTCGATGAACAGGTGCGGCCCGGCCGACCACCCCAGCTCGTTCTCGTAGTAGTGCCGGGTGGCATCCATGTGCCTGGCCAGTAGCCCCTGGGGGCGCATTTCGAGCGAGGGGACCCCGGTGTGATGGAACGTGATCGCGTCACACCACGCGGGGGCCTCGAGTGTCCTGAGGTAGCGACCCAGTTCCTGGACGGACCAAACCCTGCCAACATTCTCGTATCCCATCGAGCTATGAGACCTCCCGGATGTCTTCACGGAGGCGGCGCCCGTGTATTCTGACCGCGCTCGAGGAGATTGAGTGGGATCGCTTGCGTCGGGTGCTCGGGGTGAACCGATGAGCCGCGCGGTTCGGAGCCCGGCGTGGGCGTACGCCGACCCGACGGTCACGGCCCACCGCGGGAGCACTCGTGGACGAGAACCCCGTGGGCGGTCGCTGCTGCCGACCTCTAGACCGTCTTTGCGTCTAGATCTTCTTTGCGTCTAGATCTTCTTTCGCGGGGCCGGAGCTTGCTTGGGCTTGGCCTCGCCCTTCTTCTTGGCTGCGGCTGCGGCTACGGCCGGGTCCTTCTCTTCGGGGAAGTGGCCTACCCAGTAGAGCAAGCGGCCGCATGACTCGCAGGCCAGGATGTCGTCGCCCTTGCGCAGGTGCACGTAGATCTGGTGGGGCACGACCATCTTGCAGGCCGAGCATCGACGCTCTCGTACCGCTACGAACGCCAGCCCGCCGCCGCGACGACGGATCCGCTCGTAGGTCGACAGGGTATCGGCCTCGAGCTGAGACGTCAGCGTGGTGCGGCGGCTCTTGAGCTTGTTGAGCTTGTTCTGGATCTTGCCCTGGGTCTCGGACAGGCGCGCCTTCTCCTCGTCGGCCTGACCTGCGAGCGCCATCAGGCTGTCGTTCATCGATGCGATCCGCTGCTCGGCCTCGGCGACCCCCGCCTTGAGCTTGTCGATCTCCTCAGACCGGGCGCCCGCCAGGCGCCGGGTGGTGTCGATCTCGCGCTGCGTGGCACTCAGCTCGCGCGCAGTTTTGACCTGGTTGAGGCGTTGCTTGCTCTGACGGATGAGATCCTCTTCGTCCGCCAGCTGCTGCTCCTGGGATCGTTGGAAGTTGCGGGTCTGCTCACACTTGTCCCGCTCGCTGTCGAGCATTGCCCGGAGCCGGTCGAGATCCTCGTTGAGTTCCTTGATACGCCGGGGGATCAGCTCGAGCTTGCGCTCGAGTCGGCCTAGCTGACGATCTTGCTTTTGGAGCTGATGGAGCGCAGCAATCTGCGGATTCATGGGAATGCGCGGGGTCAATGAAGTGGGCCCACCTGGGCTCGAACCAGGGACCAGCCGGTTATGAGCCGGCCGCTCTAACCGACTGAGCTATAGGCCCATGAAGGAGCGTCTGCCGGTGAAAATGAGCGTCTGCTGGCTGCGACGATAGAGATCGGGTGCAGGGCCGTCAAATCCGCGGTCAACGCACGGAGGGTCCGGTGGCTGGATCCCGGGCGTTGGTCCCTTTGGGACAGGATTTGCTCCTAATCGCCATCCTCCGGTGGGAGGGGTGCGGCCGGGGCGGCCGGGTGTTCCAGCGGGCCGAGCGGGTCGAGCAGACCGGGCGGACCGGGCGGACCGGGCGGGCCGGGCGGACCGGGCGGACCGGGCGGACCGGGCGGACCGGGCGGACCGGGCGGACCGGGCGGACCGGGCGAACCGGGCGGACCGGGCGGACCGAAGCCGGGGACGCCGTCGAGTCCGTCGGGGTCATAGCGGCCGCAACGAGCGTGGATGCGGTCGGGGCCGTCGGAGCTGTCGGGCCGTCGGAGCTTTCGGGCCGTCGGAGCTTTCGGGCCGTCGGAGCCTGCGGGCCGTCGGTGCCATCAAGGCTGTCCGTTCAACAGGATCGAGCGCACCCGAGCAAAGAGTCCCGCCTTGGGCCGCCGTTCACCGGTGAGCGCGGAGGTTTCGCAGGGAGGTTTCGCAGGGAGGTTTCGCAGGGAGGTTTCGCAGGGAGGACGGTGGGGCGGGGCGGAACGCAACGCAAGAATTCGATGCACGGTGATCGCGAGGTTGGGGTCGGAGCGCCCTCGTTTGGCGCCGCGGGGCAAATCGCGGCATGCACCCCTTGCGAAGTCTTGTGCTACAACGCCGCCCCGCGACGAGGCGCCGCGATCGTGCGAGGCGCCATCGCTCTACCGGTTTGTCGCTCCCAAGAGCTCATCGTTCAATCTTCCGAATCGCCCCCACAGGAGTTCTCCCCATGAAGGGTCTGTTGCGCCGCCTACCGGCGCTCGCTTCCATCACTATTCCGCTGCTCATGCTCGCGGCGCTCGTTTCCGGTTCCGCGATGGCGGCTGGGTTCGAGGCGCTGGGGCCCGCAGCCACCACGACTCCCGCCGGCGACGGCGGCAACGGCCTGCTCGACTGGTTCAGCACGCACATGTCCGGTCCCATCCTGAAGATCGGCGGGGCGCTGCTGTTCTTCGTGGTGGGCTGGGTCGTGGCCAAGTCGGCCTCGTTCGCGGTGTTCACCCTGCTGAGCAAGACCGATCTCGACAACAAGCTCGCCAAGCGCCTGGGCATCACCCTGCTCATCAAGGACTCGGGGCCCGGTGAGGAGGGCGGGGCGCTCGAGCGCTTCGTGGCCAAGATCGTCTACTACTTGCTGATGCTCCTGGTGTTGGTGGGCGTGCTGCAGATCGCCGGCTTTAGCCAGGTGGCGGCGCCGCTCCAAGGCCTGGTTGATACCGTGGTGCAGGCCCTGCCCCGAGTGGCCAAGGCCGCCATCATCCTGCTGGTCGCCTACGTGGCGGGCCGGATCCTCAAGCTCGTCATCAGCGGATCGCTCGACTCGCTGGGCGTCGACTCTCGCTTTGCCCAGCTCACCGAGAGCAAGGAAGACGATGATCCCAACAGCCCGCGGCGCTTCTCCGAGGTCGCGGGCAACGTGGTGTTCTGGCTGCTCATCGTCTTCGGCCTCGCCGGCGCCCTCGAGGCCCTGGAGATCGAGCCCCTGGCAGCGCCGCTGCGCAACGCCATCGACCACGTGATCAGCCTCTTGCCCCGTATCGCGGTGGCCGGGCTCATCGTCGCGGTGGGGTACGCCCTGGGCCGCGTCCTGCGGGTGCTCGTGCGCAACGTACTCCAGGGCCTGGGCTTCGATCGCCTCGTGGCCCGTGTGGGCCTGGACAAGGTCACCGGCGACAGCTCGGCGTCTGATCTGATCGGCCTGGCCCTGATGGTGTTCGTGATGGTGCAGGCCACCATCGCGGCGCTCAACGAGCTGGGTCTGGAGACCCTGGCCGGACCCATGACCGAGATGGTCGGTCGCTTCTGGAACACGCTGCCCGCGTTGGCCGCCTCGGTCTTCATCGTGGCCGTGGGGGTGTTCGTGGGCGGCCTGCTGCGGCGTCTGGTCGGGACCGCGCTGCGCAACCTGGGCTTCGATCGCCTGATGGATACCCTTGGCTTTGGCAAGGTCGCCGAGCGTGACGATCGCCTCGGTGAGTTCTCCGAGATGGTCGCCTTCGCGGTCCAGATGGGCGTGGTCCTGCTGGCCGTAGCCCAGGCGCTGGACAACCTCGCCCTCGACACCTGGTCGGCCTACGTCAACTCGTTCCTGTCGTACCTGCTGAAGAACGTGGCGGTGGCGCTGGCGGTGGTGCTGGTGGGCCTGGTGATCGGCGGCTACGTCCGCGATCTGCTCCACGCGCGGCAGGGCAACAACGAGGCGGGTAAGTGGATCGCCGAGTTCGCACGCTACGTGGTGCTGGTCTTCGCCTTCACCATGGCCGTGCGACAGCTCGACGTGGCCGAGGACTTCGTGCTGATGACCTTCGGGTTGCTGTTTGGAGCCCTGTGCTTGGCGATGGCCCTGGCGTTCGGCCTCGGCTCGCGCGACGTGGCTGGCGACATCGTCAAGCGACGCTACGACGCGGCCCGCTCCAAGATGGCCGGCCGTGGTCCCGCCGGCGGTGGCTTCGGCGCCAAGAGCCCCGCGCCCGGCTTGGGAGCCAAGAGCCCGGTGGGTGGTGGTACCAAGCCGCCCGTCGTCGGAGGAACGCCCAGCCCCGGTGCGGGCGGCGGCGGCGGGATCAAGCCGCCGTCCACCTAGCGCATGTGCACCATCGTCGTCGCCACCCGCCTCTGGGACGCGGCCCCGCTGGTGGTGGCCGCCAACCGGGACGAGCAAACGGCCCGGCCGGCGGCAGCTCCCCATCGCTGGGCCCGTGACGACGACGAGCCCATCTTCGCCCCGCGCGATCTCTTGGCCGGAGGAACCTGGCTGGGGATCCGCGGGGCGGATCTATTCGTAGGGATCACCAATCGCGCTACCGGCTCCGGCTCGCCGCCTGGGCCGCGCTCGCGAGGGCAACTCGTGCTCGATGCTCTCGCCCGGGGGGAGGCGGCCGCCGCCGCTTCGGCCATCGCCGCGCTGGATCCCGCCGAGCACGCGCCCTTCCACCTGGTCATGGCCGACCGGCAGGGGGCGTACCTGGTGTGGAACGACGGCCTGCATCATCATCACGAGACGCTGGAGCCCGGGATCCACGTGATCAGCGAGCGCAGCCGCGGGGCCGCGCCGACCCAGCGCGATGCCCTGCTGCGCCGACGGCTGGACGCACGAGGCCCCGAGGAACCCACGCTGGCGCAGTGGCGGACCCTGATGGCCGAGCATGCCGCCAACCCGTTCGAGGGGCCCTGTGTGCACGCCGATGAGCGCGGCTACGGTACGCGATGCTCCACCGTCGTGCGGTTGCTGGCCGATGGGGGGCTCGGGTTCTTCCACGCCGATGGTCGCCCGTGCGTGACCGAGTACAAGGATCTGTCCGAGGACGCTGTGGGAGGGCAGTAAGCGCTCGTCAGGTCGAGCGGCGACGGCAGAGCCCGAGCCAGGGCAGCAGGCTTATCAGCCAGCGAGGCCCCGAGGGCGCAGGGTCCGAACGACAGGCACAGCCGTTGGCGTCGCCCTCGTCGTCTTCGGCGGCCGACGATGTGCCGTCCGTGATCGTGGTGGTCGTGGCCGTGCCTCCGACAGGCCCCGTACTCCCGGTCGGCTCGCCGCCCGAGTCATCGGCAACTGGGCAGGCCTGCGCTCGGATCTGCTCGAGGACCGGGGGCTCGTTGGTGATGATCCCATCGAGGTCCAGGGCCACGAGTTCGGCGAGTCGGGCCGGCTCGTCCTCCGTCCACGCGATGATCTCCAGACCTGCGTCACGGGTGGCCGCAACCGCGGCGTGGTCTACGGCGGTGGTCTCCAGCACCAGCGCATCGAAGCCTGCCGCCGCCGCCGCTGCGATCGATGCCGGGCTTATGGTGAGCTGCCCGAGGACGACCTGCGGGTCTTGTTGCCGATCCTGAGCGCGGATCTCCTCAAGCAGGGGGAAATCGAACGAGCTCACGAGGATCCGTCGCGCGGCGGGATCTTGCTCGATCTCGGTGAGGATCGCCGAGGCATAGTCCGAGTCGGAGACCGCCGGGCAGCCGTCCCCGGCGGCCTTGAGCTCGAGGTTCAGATCGATCGGGGTCGCCAGCATCACCTGATCCAGGGTGGGGATCCGGATGCCCGCACCCTCCATGCGGGTGCCGACGCCCGCGTCGAACTGCTGGAGCTCAGCGAGGGTCAGCGCGGAGACACAACCGACCCCGTCGGTGGTGGCATCGACCCGTGGGTCGTGCATCAGCACCGGGATCCCGTCGGCGCTGAGCTGGATGTCGATCTCGATCATGCGGGCCCCCTCGTCCACCGCGGCCAGGACCGAGGGCACGGTGTTCTCGGGGTATGGGTTGTCCGACGAAGAGTTACCGGTGCCCCGGTGGCCGATGGTCACCGGGCGCCCGTCCGCACAGTCGGCAAAGGCCACCGGGGCTGGCCACCCAAGTGCCCCCCCAAGGCCGATCAACGTCACCGCGAGAAAAGTGCCGTACCTGCCACGCATAGCATCGCCGTCGCGGTTCTATCACGGTCGGTCGAGCACCTGGCGTGGGCTCAGGCGGTCAGCATTTGCTGCACCCGCCGCTGCAAGTGCGGCGCACAGGCTCGGGCCGGCTCGATGGCTTCCCCGCATCGTAGCTCGACTCGCGCCCGGAAGCGTCGCGGTCGTTTGCGCATCGCGGGCCCATCCTTTCGGCTGAAGAAGCTCCCCCAGAGCCCATGGAGCGCCATCGGGATCACGGGGACCGGGTTGTCGGCCAGGATCCGCTCGACGCCCCGACGGAACTCGTTCAGCTCGCCGGTGTGGGTGATCTTACCCTCGGGGAAGATGCACACGAGCTCGCCACGTTCGAGGGTCTGGGCGATCCGTACGAAGGCTTCGTCGAAGATCCGTTCGTCTTCGTGGCGGGGGGCGATGGGGATCGTGCCCACCGTGCGGAACAACCGGTGCAGCACGGGACTGTGAAAGATCCGGTGGTCCATCACGAAGCGCACCGGTCGGCGCGAGGCGGCCCCGATGAGCAGAGCGTCGACGAAGCTGATGTGATTGCACACCAGCAGCGCGGCACCTTCGGTCGGAATGTGCTCGATGCCCGGGGCCCGGAAGCGATACATCACCCGTACGAGCGCGCTGACGCAAAGTCGCAGGGTGCGATCGGCGAGCTTGGTATAGGCGATGACCGCGACCATGAGGTTGCCCAGGACGGTGAGCAGCAGCAGATCGAGGGTCCCCAAGCCCGCCGCCCGCAGCGCGATCGCCCCGACCGAGGCGGCGACGACGAACAGGGCGTTGACGATGTTGTTGGCCGCGATGATCCGAGAGCGCTCGGCGGGGGCGGCTCGGTGCTGCATCAGGGCGTACAGGGGGACGATGAACAGGCCGCCGCCCAGGCCCAAGCCAAGCAGATCGATGTAGATGGATGGATCTACATGGAGGAACGATGAGCCCGCGGCCGTATGGATGACCGCATGGGCCGACGCAGCGGCCGAGCCGAGGTCGGCCAATACGGCCCACAGGTGCAGCCCGAACCCTCCGCCCAACAGGGCCCCCAGCGGGATCAGGCCCAGCTCGATCGCGCCGCCGGACAGTCGCTGGCACGCCAGCGAGCCCAGGGCCACGCCCACCGAGAACACGACGACGAGCGCCGTGACCACGCCCGGGTCGCCGCCGAGCAGCTCGGCGCCCACCGCGGGTAGCAGGGCCATCAACATCGCGCCGTAGAGCCAAAACCAGGAGTTGCCCAAGATCGCGTAGAAGATCGGTCGGTCGCGTCGGGCCAGGGCCAGCACCGCTCGCGTCTGCGACCAGGGGCTATAGCGGATCTGGAGCTGCCGGGCGGTCGACGGGGCCGCGGGGACGTGACGGCTGGTCCACCAGCCCAGGGCGGCGAACACCAAGAGCGCCAGGGCCACCCGGGCCGGTCCCTCGGCCATCAGCAGGCCACCAAGCACCGTGCCGGCCATGATCGCCACGAAGGTGCCCAACTCGACCCATGCGTTGCCCGCGACTAGCTCGGCGGGGCGCAGGTGCTGGGGGAGGATCGCGTACTTCACCGGGCCGAAGAAGGCGGATTGGGTGCCCATGAGCAAGAGGGTGACCAGCAGCAACGGAACGCTGCCCGTCCAAAGGCCCACCGCGGCCACGACCATCAAGCCGAGCTCGGCGAGCTTGAGGTCGCGGATCAACCGGGCCTTGTCGAGCTTGTCGGCTAGCTGCCCGGCGGTGGCCGACAGCAAGAAGAACGGCAGGATGAACAGGCCGGCGCTGAGGTTGACCACCGTTTGGGGGTCGAGCCCGCCCAGATCGGCGAGGCCGAAGCTCACCATCACGATCATTGCGTTGCGTAGTAGGTTGTCGTTGAGGGCGCCCAGCAGCTGGGTGAAGAAGAAGGGGACGAAGCGCCGCGTGGTCAAGAGCTCGGGGATGCGCATGGTGAAAACCCTCGGTTCACGAGCCGGTTGCGGTGTCGCGCTCGAACTCGCGGAGCATCTGTTCCGTTCGTGCGTCGGTGAGGCGGTTGACGAGCTTGCCGGCTTCATGGTTGTCGCGGATCGTCTTGGCCAGGCTGAACGCCGAGCCCAGCGAGAACAGGAACGCCATGCCCAGGTAGGCCTTGATCCAGGGGCCGACCGGCGCGTAGACGATGCCGATCGCTGCGGCGCCCACGGCGAGCAGAAACGAGATCCAAACCTGCGCTACCCACGCAGGCGTGTCCTGGCGGAGCTCACTGGTCGTCTTCATGACCGGGATCGAAAGCAGCGACCGTGCCGAAGTAGGGGCTGGACTCAAGTCTCCGATTTCACTTTGTTTCGGTGGATCGCGGTGTTGACGTCGAGCACTGGGCTGTACGTCCGATGCACGGGCTCCGTACATTGAATGTACAGATGGAACTAGATCGCGAAGACCGCGCATTTCTCGAACTGGTCTCCGAGGCGGTGTTCTCCAACCCGTTTGGAGAACGTCGGCACGCGATCGATCTGCGGCTGGCCGAGGTTGCGGGGACCACCGAGCGTCGTGCGTTGCTCGAGCGGGTGGTCGGTCGGGTCGACGTGCGGCTACGGGCGCTGTCGGAGGGAGGCTCACTGCGACTGTCGCGGCGATCGCAGGACACGCGCCCGCTGGTGGAGCGCGCGCTGTGGTTCTCCTCGTTTCATCACTTCGCCGACGAGATCGATGCGCACATCGAGCAACAATTGCAGGCGGGGGCCGAGCCGTGTTCGGCTCCCTTTGCGCCGCGGTTGCTCGGGCACCTTCGGGAGCACGGGATGTCGCGAGCCGATGCGGCCCGCATGGTGGCGGTGTTCTTTCAGATGCGGCGGGCGTTCTACTTTATCGATCGCACGCTGACGGGGAGCAGCCCCTGTATGCGAGCGCTACGACAGGCGTTGTGGAACAACATCTTTACCCACGACGTGGGCCTGTACGAGCGCTTGTTGTGGAACCGCATGGAGGACTTCTCCACGATCTTGCTGGGCGACACGGGCACGGGCAAGGGGGCGGCGGCGGCGGCGATCGGGCGAGCGGGGTTCATCCCCTTCGACGAGCGGCGCGGCTGCTTCGTGGAGAGTTTCACGGAGGCGTTCGTGGCGGTGAATCTCTCGCAGTTTCCCGCGAGCTTGCTCGAGTCGGAGCTGTTCGGGCACGTCAAGGGAGCGTTCACGGGGGCTGTCGAGCGCTACGCGGGGGCGCTGTCTCGCTGTAGCCCGCATGGGGCGATCTTCTTGGACGAGATCGGAGATGTGGCGATCCCCGTGCAGATCAAGCTCTTGCGGGTGCTGCAAGAGCGCGAGTACTTCGCGGTGGGGAGCCATAAGGCCGAGCGGTTCTCGGGGCGGGTGATCGCGGCGACCCATCGGGATCTGGCGCGGCAGCGTCAAGAAGGTCGCTTTCGTGATGACTTCTACTACCGGCTGTGCTCGGACGTGATCCACGTGCCCAGCCTGCGGCAGCGGGTGGCCGAGGAGCCGGGCGAGCTACCGGGCCTGGTTGCCGCGGTGCTCGAGCGGACCCTGGGGCAGCCGGCGCCGTCGCTGGTGGAGGAGATCATGGCGGTGATCGAACGGGAGCTGCCGCCGGACTATCCGTGGCCGGGCAACGTGCGGGAGCTCGAGCAGTGCGTGCGGCGAGTGCTGATGACTCGGCGCTACGTGGGGGATGTGGCCGCGCTAGGGGTCGACGGACGTGAGCGATTGCGGCGGGCGATCGATGCCGGGGAGCTGCCGGCGCGAGCGTTGGTGCGCGATTATTGCCGACTGCTGTACGAGCGGCACGGCACCTACGAGGAGGTGGCGCGGCGGACCGGGCTGGATCGGCGGACGGTCCGAAGGCACGTGCTGGGGGACGCGGGCGGAGCGTAGGGATCCGGGGGTGCTGGAGTCGATGAGCCAGAGGCGGGGAGCGGCGCGGCCCCTCCCGGGCTTGAGGGGAAGCCAGTGCGTTGACACACCGGGGGCGCCGGGCGGAGTGCGTGGGCGTGGTGGGTCCTCACCGGGAGGCCATGCCCTATACTCCGACCGCTATGGTGATGACGCCGTCCCAAATGGTCGCCCTGGGGACCCAGGCCCCTGCGTTCGCCCTCCCCGATCCGTCGGGGCGGAAGGTCTCGCTCGACGACTACCCCGACGCCAAGGGCTTCTTGGTGGTCTTCATGTGCAACCACTGCCCCTTCGTCAAGCACATCCGCGAAGAGCTGGCGCGCCTGGGGCAGGAGCTGTCGCCGCGGGGGGTGGTGATGGTGGGGATCAACTCCAACGATGCCGACAAGTACCCGGACGACAGCCCCGAGCGGATGAAGGCCGAGGCCGAGACCTACGGGTACACCTTTGCGTATCTGGTCGACGAGACCCAAGAGGTGGCCAAGGCCTATAGCGCTGCGTGCACGCCGGACTTCTACCTGTTCGACGCAAAGCGAGCGCTGGTCTACCGCGGGCAGCTCGACGACAGCCGGCCGTCCAACGGCAAGCCAGTGACGGGCGCCGACGTACGAGCGGCCGTGGACGCACTGCTCGAAGGGCGGCCAGCGCTTGAGCAGCAGGTGCCGAGCATCGGGTGCAACATCAAGTGGAAGAGCGGGAACGCGCCGGAGTATTTTGGGTAGGGCGGTGGCGGTGAAAAGGGGCTGAAACGGGCGGACAGCGGTACCTGGAGGGCAATTTCAACGGGTTGGCTCCGCATCTTTCCCGGGTCCGTTGGCTTTGGCCAACTGGCCAACTTGCGGTAGCCGTTTCCCGCTCATCCCTGGCTAGGGAGAGGCGGGAAGCAGGTCATGGAACCAGCGGAAAGCTCGACCACGGTGGCGTCGATGAGCTCGCTCGGTCTCACCCGTGGCAGTGATTGCCGTTGACCGACGACGAGGTATCCGAGGCGTTGTTGGGGTCCTTACCGGTGATGGAATAGAAGCCGCGGTCGTTGAGCTCTTCCCACGCGATCGGAGTAAGCCCGCGGCCGCCGAGCAAGACGTGGAACGCGTCTGAAGCGCTACCCGCATACCCCGAGACGGCAGTACTCTCGTCCAGGACCGACGGCACGCGGGGTCAGCGACGCTTGGAGCGCTTCTTCCGTACCTTCTTCTTCCCGCTGGCCCGGTCGCTGCTGAGCAATCGCTCGACGCTTGCGAGCGCTTGCTGATGCTGGTCACGGAGATCCTCTTCGAGGCGCAGCAGCTCGGTGGTCTTGTTCAGCACGAGGGTGAACGGTCGGCCTTGGCGGCGGGTCACGTGAGTAACCGGGAGCCCCATCCGATCGATCTCTTGATGCACATGGCTGCGGCGGTTCTTGGCAAGCGGCCACTCCATGATGGTGTCGGGCGATCGGAGAAACGCGTGCAGCTCGGTGCAGTCCTGACACGAGCAGCGTGTTGGAACGAGGATCGACCAGTCGCCGGCTTTGCGTTGAAGATCGGCGAGTCCGAGCTCTAGCGCGCTACGGGCGTGTACGAGGAGGGCATGGACGCCCCAAGAGTGCTGCGCTTCGTCATCGAGATTCTGTGCTAGGGCACAAGCAATGTCGGCAAGCTCGGGCGGGGACAGGGCCGAGTCTTCCGAGGTGATCTGCTTGATGGCCGTATGGAAGGGCTTGCGGGCATCGACGATGGTGCAAGCCTGCAGCACGGCGCGCGCATGGTCGGTGAGCTCGGGCTCGTGGTCACGTTCGAACGGTGAGCGGGCGCGGAAGGGTACCGCGGCCGCGAGCTCTTCGCGGAGCTCGGCCCACTGCCCATCGACGATCGTGCGCGCTAGCGGGAGCCCCGTTTTGGGGTCGTCGCTGGTGAGTCGAGCCAGCCACTGGGGGGTATAAGTGGACCACGCAGACTCGCGGTAACGGTGCGGGGACGCGGGCGTGTGCCATGACGACAGGAGCTGCTCGCACCAGACCTTGCCGTAGTGCTGCGCGAGCGCGAGCAATGGGCGCACGACCCTCGTCGATACCGAGCGGGGCGCCAAGGGCTCGAGCAGCCGGGTGGCGGAGGTAGCGTCGTCGATCGCGAGGGCGAGCCGTAACGCTGCGGACGCGAGCGTCTTGTCCTGTAGCACGCGAGCATGGTCGGGGAGCAGGTCCAAGAGTATTCTCAGGTGTTCCCGCTCGGTGTCGTCGACGAGCCCCGCACCATCGAACGCCCGCAGCAGCCGTTGAATTGCAGACGCGGGGTCTGCCTTGACCAGCATGGAGAACTCGTGTGACCTGGGCCACAACACCACCGCGGCCCGGTGATACCAGCGATCGAGGGTGTCGCCGTAGTTGCCCATGTAGCCCTCGTAGTTGGACTCGACGGGGTCGAGTTCGTTGGTGGCGGTGGTGAAGCAGACCTCGGAGTCGTCCACGCGCAGCCCCTCGAAGTCGACGGCCGCGCCGGAGCCGTCTTGCCAATACTTGAGCTCGACGGTCGAATCGATGAGCTCGATGGGGTTGTGCTCGTCGTCGATGTCGTCGTTGTCGTCGTCGTCGTACCACGGTGACCAGCGACCACTCCGGCCCCGGTACGAGGAGAATTCGGGCTCGCACTGCCAGCTCTCGTGGATGTCGGCCAGGCACAGGAAGACTTCCAGATCGAGCTGGCGGGCGACATCTCGCAGCGCGAGGGCCCGCGGGGAGTCGGCCTGCTTGAGCCGCGACCAGCCGAGGTTTCGAGGGGTGTATTCGTGGTCCAGTAGGTACACCAGCTTCTCGGGGAGGCAGGTCTGTCTGCTCGAGGAGAATCGTATCGGCTGTCGAATCGCGAAGTAGTCCTCGACGGTCTGGCGGAGCGGACCGAGCTGGGCGGCGAGCGCCGGGTCGAGGGTGGCGGCCGGTGTTCGGGAGGAACTGGCCTCGTAGTCGAGGGTGTAGACCAGCGCGATCCGATAGCCCGATTTGACGGGCCGCACCTCGTGGTGGCAATCGGAGTAGAACGCGATGAGATCGAGCTTGGGCTCCTTGCGAACGGTGCGACGAAGCTCGAGTCGCTGGCCATGCCGGTCGATCTTGAGCGTGCCCCCGGTGTAATGCGAGGGCAGCACGATGACGAGCGTGCCGATCATGCGATCGCTCTTTTCGGTGTCCTGGTGGGCCTTGAAGAACTGACCGGGCCCATAGATCGTCAGCTTGTCGAGGTGAGCCTTCAGGCGCCCCGAGCTCGGCAGGCCGAGTTGCTTACGCACTTCGTCCACAGTCGCGCGCAGGACGGGATTCCAACGTCGACCATCGATCTTGATCCTTGACTTGGCGATCTGCCAGCCGTCGCGGACGCCGAGATCGGTGATTGTCTGATCTCGCCACCCAAAGGGCGAGCGAACCGCCTCCGCGATCAGTTCGCGGGCCATGCCCGCGGTGATCGGGAACGAGATGGGCCCCGGGCCCTTGATCTCGAGCACCAGATCCTCGACCGGAAGTGTGCGACGAACCGCAAACGAACCGTGGGCTTCGAGCCCGAGCAGAGCATCCTGGATGTCTTCGGTCACCAGAGGATCCATAGCAATGGATCGCCCCTGGTGACGATCCATCCATGTGTCCGCCCATTACTGATGCCGCCGTCGTCGGTACGGTCGAGCTCGGCGAGGGATCATCGAGTGCGTGTTGTTGTTCGTTGACTGGTCCCAAGTGAACCGTTTGCTCGGATTTCTGATCCGCATCGGGGACCCGGACATGGCGGCAACCGATCCAATAGGTTCCCGGTCGTGCTTAAATGATCCCGATTGAACCATTGAACTCGTCCCGTGGCGCGAGTAATGAGAATAATCTCGCGAACGAGCACCACGAGGCGAGACGAATCGGATGATGGCACGTTTCGGTCCAGATGAATGCCATTCCAAGAGGCGATTCTCGTCGGCTTTAGCCCCGCATGGCTCCCTGCCGTGTCGACAGGTGCGCCGCGATCTCTTCAGGCAGCGAGGTAAAGCGGAGCAGCGCGCTCACGCCACCCTCTTGGGTCTCGACCGACATCACCTTGGCGTAGACGTCGTGGGGGAGCTCTTGCCCGCTTGGGTCGAGGATCCGCAGCTTGAGGTTGAGCAGGACCTCGAGCTCGATCGTGGTGCGGAGGACCGCGGTCTTGTTCGACCGCTGAGTCAAGCGGCCCGCGTAGCGTTGTTCGCCCACGTACTTGCCCGAGACCGGCTGGAGCAGGACCTCGATCGGAGGATCGAGCGAGATGCGTTCTTCTTGCTCCTGAGGGAGGTGCAGATCGTACTTGCCGCCGATCCCGACCACGTCGTAGATGTGCACTTTATCGTCGACGCCCTTGGCGTCGACCCACAGCTCGCTCCTGATCCGAAGGGGCACCGCGATGTCCCGGTAGGTGTCCTCGGAGATCAGGATCTGGCCGCCGACGGTATAGCCCTCGATACGCCCGGTGAGGTTGACGCCGCTGCCGACCACACCGTACTTGAGGCGTTTTTGCGAGCCGATGTTGCCGACGACGACTTCGGCGGTGTGCAGGCCGATCCCCATCTCGACCTCGGGTAGGCCGCGTGCCCGGTTGTCGGCGTTGACCTTGTCCATCGCCTGTTGCATCTCCACCGCGCAGGCCACCGCCCGCTCGGCATCCGAGGGGCGAAAGAGCGGCGCGCCAAAGATCGCCAGGACCGCGTCGCCGATGAACTCGTCGATCGTGCCGTGGTACTTCAAGATCACGTCGGTCATCGCGCTCAGGTAATTGTTGATGACCGACACGACCTTCTCCGGCGCGAGCTTGCTGGCCGCGGAGGTGAAGCCGCGCAGATCCGTCATCATGATGGTGACCTTGCGCTTCTCGCCGCCGAGGCCGACCCCCTCGGGGGTGTCGAGGAGCTCGTCGACGACCTCGCTGCTGAGGTAGCGGCCAAAGATCGCGCGAATGAAACGATTGCTCCGCTCCAGCTGGGCGGTGCGCTCGGCCACCTTCTTTTCGAGCTCGTTGTAGAGCTTGGTGTTCTCGATGGAGATCATCGCCTGGCTGCTCAGTAGCGACAGGACGCGCAGGTGCTCCTCGGTGAAGGTGCCTGGGGCCAGGTTGTTCTCCAGGTAGATAGCCCCGCCCACCGTGCCGCGAGAGGCTATAGGGGCACAGAGCACCGAGCGAGGCTGCTGCTGGCGGACATAGGGGTCGCGCACGAAGGCGCCCTCGCGCGCCGCGTCGGTGAGGACTACGGGCTCGCCGCTGCGCAGCACATAGCTGACGATCCCCGGCGAGGCACCGCCGTACTCGCCCAGGGGGATCGAGCGACCCACCGCGATCTGTTGCTGCTGGGTCTGGCGGGAGACGTTGGCCTCCGCTTCCACCCGCGGTGGACTTTCGGCCGCCAGCCCTTCGGCCCCCGGCAGGACGAGCGCGCCTCGCTGGGCGCCGGCGTTCTCGATCGCGATCCGCATGATCTTGTCGAGTAGTCGATCCAGGACGATCTCGCTGGAGATCGCCTGTGCCGCCCGCATCACCGTCTCGAGGTCCAGATCATCGGTGGAGCGCGTGGTGGTGGTGGTGGTCATGGCCACCGACATCAGCCGGGGAATCAGCTCGCCGAGCTCCT
This sequence comes from Myxococcota bacterium, assembly GCA_039194325.1. Lineage (GTDB taxonomy): Bacteria > Myxococcota_A > Polyangia > Nannocystales > Nannocystaceae > Paraliomyxa. The sequence goes on along the minus strand of JBCCWC010000022.1, from coordinate 15,843 downwards.
CGCTGAGCTGCCGCACCTTCGCGTCCGCGCCCCAGCGGCGGTAGGTATAGGCGGCCTCGGTGATGTAGGCGCGGGCGATGCTGCGCTGGCCCTCGACGAGGTGGAAGCGCCCGGCGAGCTCCTGGGCGAGGGCTTCGTCGCCCAAGAAGGCGTTGTCGTGGGCGGCCTCGATCGCGCGGTCGTAGGCCATCATGGCCTCGAGCGTGTCGCCCCTGGTTCGCGCCAGCTCGGCGTCGACGAGGTGGAGCATGTGGCGGTGGTTGTCGGGTCCGAACTCGGCCCAGCGCTCGAGCTTGGCCCGCTGCTCGGTGGCGCGAGCGACGAGCTGCTCACGCTCTTGGCCTTCGCGCCGCTCGGCGGTCGCGAGCATGCTCAGCGTGGACCAGAAGACGAAGACCGGGATGTAGACCGTGGAGGCAGAGCTGTCCGGGTAGGCGGCGGCCTTGGTCGCCATCTGCTGCGCTTGTTCGATGTCGCGAAAGAGGTAGGCCAGGATCGTCTTGTTCAGGTAGAGGATGAAGATGTTGGTGCGATCGTTGGCCTCCAGGTGAACCGGGAGCATCTGCTCCTCGTCATAGACGGGGCCGGCCAGCTCGGTCGGACGGTGTGCTCGGGCGGGACCGGTCGAGCCTGCCGGGCCAGTCGAGCCTGCCGGGCCAGTCGAGCCAGTCGAGCCTGCCGGTCCTGTCGGGCCCGCTTGGCCGGTGAGATTGAGCAGCATCTGTCGCCCGATGTTGTGGGTCAGCAGGCTCGTCTTTTGCTTGGCGCGCTCGATGGCGATCCCCGCGGCGCGGAACTCCTCGTCGAGCTCCGACAGGGGCCGGCCCGCGTAGAGCGAGAGCGCGCAGTACATGAAGATGCTGAAGGCCGCGTACTTGAGATCGCCGATCTTGAGGGCCACCTGGTGCACCTGCCGCAGGGGAGCGAGTGAGGCGCGGTAGGGCTCCTTCCAGAAGCGGGCGTGGGTGTTGAAGATGTGGACCGCGGTGTTGGCGAATAGGGCGTTGTCGAAGCGCTCACCCATCCGCGGCGCCATCTTGCCGATCGCGTAGGCGGGCTCGAGCATGTCGGCGCTGCCCAGGACGATCGCGAGGACCGCGAAGCCATAGGAGGACTCGGGGGCCAGGCCGTCCTTGAGGGAGCGGCGGACCAGCTCGAAGGCCAGCAGCGGCAAGAGCGTGGGGTTGGCGAAGTAGGCGGGGGCCATCGCCGTGACCAGCAGGCGCATGATCGCCAGGACCTTCGGATCCGAGGTCGCCATAAGCCTCGGGAGGGCGTCGATCTCGTGATCCTCGAGGGTCGCCATCGTAGCTCGGAGACCCGTGCTGATCTGCTCGGGCCCCGGCTGATGGGGGAGCTCTACGCCCAGCAGGGAGAGGCCCGCCAGGGAAGTCTCGACGGCGCCGACCAAGTCGTGCTGGGCATTCTTGGCGTTGATCCGGATCTCGAGTGCGGCGATGGTCTCCAGGGGCGAGCGACAGACCCCACAGATCGTCTCGACAAGGGCGTCCATTCGCTCGTAGTCGCCGGTGAGGAAGGCCAGCTCCGCGGCGAGCAGGTGCAGGGCGTAGGCCTGCTCGTAGCGTCGGCGCCAGGCGCTTTTTTGCCCCTCCCAGGGGCCGAGTATGGCCAGGCCGGCGTCGCAGTAGCGCAGCGCGGGGGTGTAGGCGGCGGACTTCTTGGCCTTGCGCGCCGCCTCGAGGTTCAGGGTGGCGAGGTGGTCGCGCTCGGCCCGATCGGTGATGAGGGAGGCGCCTTCGTCGAGGTGATTGACGATCGTAAACAGACCCTCGTCGTGCCCGGGTCTGTTCCCTGGCCCTGGCCCCTCGCGCTCCTTGGAGAGGTGGCGGCCGAGGGCCAGGTGGATCTGCTTGCGCCGGTCCTCGGGGACCAGGGAGTAGGCCGCCTGCTGGATCCGGTCGTGGGCGAAGCCAAAGGGGATCTCTTGGCCGTTCCCGTCGCCGTCGCGCTGGCCCGCGGCGGTGTTGCCCAGCAGCAGGCCCTCCTGTTGGGCCTCGCGGAGCTCGCCGAGCAGCAGCTCCCGCGGTGTCTCGCTGAGGATCGCCAGGGTGCTGAGGGTGAATCGGCTGCCGATGCAGGCCGCGAGGGGGAGGTGTGGCTGGCCCTCGGCTTGGAGGCGACGGATCTTGGTGGCCATCAGCTCGACGACGTTGTCGGTGATGTCGCGGGCGTCGATCTCGCGGAGATCCCAGCGCCAGCGTCGCTCGCCCTCGTCGAAGCGCACCAGCCCTTGTTCGCCGAGCTGCTCGACAAAGCGGCTGAGGAAGAAGGGGTTGCCGCCGGTCTTCTTGGCGCAGATCTCGGCCAGCGGTGCGATCTCCTCGGGGTCGCGGTGCAGGGTATCGGCCAGCAGCGCGCGCACGTGCTCGTCGGCGAGGGGACCGAGCTCGATGGTGTGGACCGGGGTCGTCTTGTTGATCTCGCGAACGGCGACGGAGACGGGGTGGCCTTCGTCCACCTCGTTGTCGCGGTAGGCACCCACGATGAGCAGGTGCTTGGCGTCGGGGTTGGTGGCGAGGGCCTCGAGCAGGTGGATCGACGGGCGGTCGGCCCATTGAAGGTCGTCGAGGAAGAGGACCAGTGGGTGCTCCGGCCTCGCGAGCGCGCCGATCATCTGCTGGACGGTGCGGTGCAGGCGGATCTCGGCCTCCGCGGGCGGGAGCTCGGCGACCGGTGGTTGGGGTCCGAGCAGGAGCGGGAGCTCGGGGAGCAGCTCGACGAGGACGGCGGCGTTGGAGCGGATCGCCTGGGTTAGTCGCTCGCGCCACTTGGCCACGATCTGCTCGGTGTCCGAGAGGATCTGGCGCAACAAGCCGCGCAGAGCGTCGGAGAGGGCGGCGTAGGGGATGTCGCGGCGCAGCTGTTCGAATTTTCCGGAGAGGAAGTGGCCGCGGCGGGCGACGATCGGTTTTTGCACCTCGCGGACCAGGGAGGTCTTGCCGATCCCCGAGTAGCCACGGATCAGGACGAGCTCGAGGGCGCCGTTGGCGACTCGCTCGAAGGAGTCGAGCAGGGAGTCAACCTCCCGCTCGCGTCCGTAGAGGACCTGCGGGATCTGGAGCTTCTCGGCGAAGTCGTTGAGGCCGAGGACGAATGGTTCGATCGTCCCGCGGTCTTCGAGCTGGGCGCGGCAGTCCTTGAGGTCGGCGAGCAGACCGGCGGCGCTCTGGTAGCGGTCCTCGGCGTTCTTGGCCAACAGCTCGAGGACGATCTCGGAGATCACTTCGGGGATCGCGGGATCCAACTGATGAGGAGGCGTCGGCGAGAGCGCGATGTGGGCGTGGAGCAGGGCGAGGGGGTCCTCGAAGACGAAGGGGGGACGTCCGGTGAGCAGCTGGTAGAAGCTGGCCCCCAGGGCGTAGAAGTCGCTCCGGTAGTCGACGACCCGGTTCATACGTCCGGTCTGCTCGGGGGCGAGGTAGGGGAGGGTGCCCGAGAGGACGTTCGCGCTGACCGCCTCGGTGGTCTCGCGACCAAGGGTGGAGGAGATCCCGAGGTCGATGAGCTTCAGCGCACCGGTGTTGGCGTTCCAGATGATGTTGGATGGGTTGAGATCCTTGTGGACGAGCCGTCGCTGGTGCAGCGCGCCGATCGCCTCGGTCACCTTGATCGCCAGCAGGAGGAACGTGTCCAGCGGCGCCTTGCTCTGGCGGAAAATAGCGTCGAGGGAGCGCGCGCCGAGATCCTCGAGGACGATCGCGGGGAGATCCTCGTGGGTGGTCATCCCGAGGGCCTCGACGACCCCGTTGCCCTCCATGCTCCGGGTCAGCTCGAACTCTCGGTGGAGTTGCGCGATCTGTGCAGGGCTCGGGTGGGGGCCTCGTAGTGCCTTGATGATCACCGACCGTTGGTCGGAGTCACGCGTGGCCCGCAGGACCATCGTACTGTGCCCCTCGCTGAGGGTCTGCTGGATGGTGAAGCTGGATCCTTGCTGCATCTACCTCGGCCCCGCTCGGTCGTCGCTCGTCGCTGCTGCCGAGGCTATACGAAGCGATGCGAAGATGGTCGCGCGGTCGGAGGATCGCCCCCGCGACCCACGCCTTCGTGGCTCATTGGGTTGTTCGGCGCCCAGTCGTCGCTCTGGTCACGCCTTGGGTTCAGCCGCGCGGACAGCGTTCGGACCACACGAGGACGTTGTCGCGGTCGGCTCGGCCTGCTCGGTCGGCTCGGTCGGCTCGGCCTGCTCGGCCTGCTCGGCCTGCTCGGTTGGCTCGGTCGGCTCGGTTGGCTCGGCCGGCTCGGCCTGCTCGGTCGGCTCGGTCGGCTCGGCCTGCTTAGGTGGCTTGGCCTGCTTGGGTGGCTTGGCCTGCTTGGGTGGCTCGGCCTGCTTGGGTGGCTCGGCCGGTTTGGGTGGCTCGGCTGGTTTGGGTGGCTCGGCTGGCTCTTCCCAGCCGGTTGGTTCTTGGAGCGTGGCGCCGTTGCGGGTGCGGCGGAACTCGGAGATCGCCTCGTAGACTCGCTTGCGCAGGCGGTTGATGCCGCCGAGTGGGCGGTGCGCCGGCAGACCGTGCCAAGGATTGAAGGAGAGGCGCTCGCTCAGGGCGCGCCGCTGTTCGGTATCGAAGTCTTGTTGGAGGAGCCGCACCCGCGCGATTGGTACGAAGGGGGAGTCCTTCTCCTTCCACTCGACGGTGGGATCCTCCAGGGGCATGGGCTTGCCGGGCACTTGGCGCTGCACTTCGAGCTGGAAGATCGCCTCCCCTTCCCGAAGCTGGGCCTTCATCGCCTCGCGCAGGAAATTCGCGTCGGGCTCTTGGTGCTTGGGTCGTGGCGGCACCGGCGGTGAGGAGATCGGGCGGGCGGAAAACTTGATGTTGTGGGGCCCGAGCTTGTAAGGCGCCATGCTCCAGTAGCGCTGGGTCAGGGGGCTGTCGATGGTGCGGGTGGCGAGCAAGAAGCTCTGCGTGAACTCTCGGATCCGTAGCAGCCGGTCCTTTTGCAGCGGATTGAGCATGTAGCGGAACTCGTCGTCGTCCGAGATCGCCTTCTCGAAGTCGAGGTAGTGCTCGGGCTCGTCGACGAAGAACACCGGGCCGTCGATCATCAAGAAGTCCTGGGTCATCGCGCCGGCGGGCTGTTCCAGCAGCTTGTCGCCCGGGACGCCCATGAGCTTGATCGCCATCCCCCGGCCGTCGGGAGTCTTGTCCGGCTGGCTCGTTTCGTCCCCGTTCGAAAAGCGGACCCACGCCGGGTATCGCCGCCCGGGCTGCGCAAAGACGCCGTGTCGGAGATCTTCGTCGAGGTCATCGAGGACCTCGAGGTAGGCCTTGACCAGGCCGTGGGCCTTGACGTGCACGTCTCGGTGGATCGGCGGCTCCTTCCAGACTTCCTTCAGGTGGTCGAGGATCTCGTCGATGATGGGCTGAAAGGAGGCCTCTTCGTCGGGGGGGATGACCTCCTCGTGTTGATCTTCGGGCCGGGGGTGGGCCACGTCGAGGCCGAAGAGGATCCCCTTGATGATTCCGCGAACCGCTCCAAACATGGTCGATTGATCCCGCTTGTGCTTCGTTGTTTCGTTCGGTTGACTGGTTGGCTCCGCTCGCAGCCGAGCGCCCACTCGGCTCGATCGATGCCTAATCTCGTGTCGCGGGACGCTAGGTGCAAATGGAGGCGGTGATGTTGGAGGGCAGCAGGATGGTGTAGGGGACGGGCCGCTGGCTCTGATTGCGTTGCCGCGTCTGCTCTTCGATCTGTTCGAGGCGGCGCTGAAACTCGTGGACGATCGAGATGACCCGATGGTCCTCGAAGTACCCGCCATCGTACTGGCCGAGCCGATTTTCCCGCATGTTCGAGACGAAGTACACGTCCGAGAGGGAGTCCATCGTCAGCTCGAGCGGCGGGAGCATCGCGAGGTGGTCTTGTTCGGGGTACTCGCGGAGCTCGGTGGGCGCCGGCCCGTATTGAGCACCCGGGGCGTGAGGCTCGAAGGCCGTGGCCTCGTAGACGCCATAGTTCACCGAGCAGTGCAGGGCGCTCAGGTAGAAGATGATCTCGGCGACCAGCTGCGCCAGAGCATCGAACCCGTCTATAGCGACCATCCCCCGAACCCCTGCGCCGTCCTTGGCCTCGAGGGCTTCCCGCCAGGCGCGCAGCTCCTGGTCAGCGACGACCGCGGCGTCGCTTGGGTAGTAGAGGCGAAGGTACTTCTCGACGAAGCCGTGGATCGCCTCCCATACGGGCCGGCTGTCGTCGCGGTAGGGGTAGTGCGGCAGGATCTGTGGGTCATCTACGCCGCGGCGCGCAAAGTCGCGGCGGGGCATGTGATCGTCCCATACGAAGGTGTCGATCCCGCGGTGGATGAGCTCCACCACGCCCTCGAAGCTCGGGCTCTGGAGCTTGGGGGTCAGGCCGTCGGGGCTGAGCAGGCTCTGCCGGGTTGCGTCGACGATCGCGAGGTTGAACTCGAAGTTCGGACGCAGCAGGATGTGGACGGGGTGGCAGTCAGGTAGGTGTCGCTCGGTGACCACGACGACCCCGCCGCTCATGAAGTGCAGGCGCCCGCCGTGCCAGGCGATCCCGTGCTTGTTCCGGTCGGCGATCTGCGCGGCGGTCTTGGCCATCCGCCAGGCGATGCCGTGCGCGGGGGTGAAGATCGGCGCTTGGGGTCCGGGCCGCTGCGCGAGCTGGATCGCCACCGGCATCAGGCGGCGGTCGGTGACGTCGGGGGGAGGTACCGCGTAGAGGACCATGGGCGCGGTCAGGAAATACTCGTGCGTGCTTCCCGGGGGCGGCCCGACGTCGATCCCCTCGAGGATCGGATAGGTGGTGATGAAGATCCGGCCCTGCGCGAGGGCGGCCTCGAGGGTGTCGGTGGGAAAGGTGCGGGCGTAGTGCTCCTGGGTGACGGGGAAAGCCTCCGGGATTGCGTCGATGCGGGTGAGCTCGTGGGGGCAGACGCCGCCGAGGCGGTCGTAGGCGAAGTACCAGTCTTGGTCCCACAGCTGGGCGGCGCGCGGTGCGGGCAGGAGCTGGAAGATCTCGTCGTACTCGTCGATCCGGAGCGGCCATCGCCGCTTTAGGGTGGGGGTCACGGCGCGGGTGATGGTGGCGCGTGCGTCATCGAGGGTGTCGGCGAAGGCGTCGGGGCTGCTCTTGTTGAAGAGCGCGCGGATCTTGTCGTGGACTCGCTCGTGGCCTTCCAGAAGGCCCGAGGCGGCGTGGTTGGCGGCGATGACCAGCTTGAGATCCGTGGCCCGGGCCAGGTAGCGGACGCCGAAGCCGTCCCGGTGGGGCACCTTCTTGGGCAGGCCGAAGCCGTGGTAGCTGAAGTCGAGCTGGTAGTCTTCGCGCTTGTCCGCGAGGTGCTCGGCGCGCTGGGCGGGGTTCGGATCGTCGGCCTCGAGGAGCGGCTTGGGCATGGACTTGTCCGCTAGATGTGGATGCTGGCGGTGATGTTGCTTGGGTAGAGGTAGGGGTACTTCAAAAAGCGCCCCCGATCGCGCTCGCGGGTGTCGTTTTCGATGACCTCGAGGCGGTCCTCGAAGCGCTTGAGCAGGGGGATCACACGGCGGTCGCGGAAGTGCAGCCAGGGGTAGTCGCCCAGCGGGTTGTCGCGGACGTGCGAGAGCTGGTACGCGATGTCGAACTGGATGAGGGCGCGCCGAAGCGGCGGCAGGATCTCCAGGTAGGCGGCCTCGGTGTCGGGGGTCTGCATTGTGGGCGGCGGGCCGTACTGGGCGCCCGGGAGGTTGGGCAGGTAGCCCATCGCGTCGTACTGGCTGAAGTTGACCGCCGCGTGCTGGGCGCTGGCGGTGAAGATGATCGTGGTGACGAGCTCGGCGAGCTCGGCGAGGGTCTGGGGTTGCTCGACGCCGAGCAGGCGCCCGCCGTCCGGCGCGCCCATCTCCTGGATCCATGCCTGCAGCTCCGGGTCGGCGCCCACGTCGTGGTCGGAGCCGTAGTAGAGGGGCACGTAGTCGTCGACCATCTGCGCTACCGCGTCCCACACGGGGAGGACGTCGTCCCGGTAGGGGTAGGTCGCCAGCGCCGAGGAGACATCCACCCCACGCTGTTGCAGCCGGTGTCGCGGCTGCCACTGGCTGAGGCGGTGCTCCTTCATCCCGCGGGCCAAGAGCTCGAAGGCACCGTCGAGGGTACAGCCGAGCACGGCCTCCACCTGCCCGCCGGGCGCGACCAGATCGTGCTTGGCGACGTTGTTGAGCTCGAAGGTGTACTCGAAGTGAGGCACGAGCAACAGCTTGAGGGGGTGGGCGTCGCCGAGCTGCCGGTGGGTCGCCAGCATCACCGCCTCGATGACCATGTGGCAGTAGCCCAGGTGCTCGATCATCTGGTGCTGGTTGCCGTCGGAGGTCTGTACGATCGTCTTGGCCATCGTCCAGCGGTAGCCGTCGGCCGGGGTGAAGACCGGCGAGGCCGCGCCGGGAGTCTGGCTGCACTGGATCGCGATCGGCAGCAGCGCGGCTTTCCGCCCGTCCTCCTCGAAGGGACCGTTGGGCACGAAGAACAGAGCCAGGGGGGCGCTCAGGTACTTGTCGTGCTCGCCGTTGGTGCCCCACATGCCTCGCGGCAGGCCGTCCACGCGGCGGTAGTCGGTGATGAAGACCCGCCCCTGCTCCAGGGCGGCCTCCAGGGAGTCGCCCTGGCCCACGCCGAGCTTCGCCGCCGCGCGCCGGAAGTGCTCCTCGGTGACCGGGAAGTGGTCGGGCAGCGCCGAGCAAGCCTCGAGCGCCATCGGGTTGGGACCGGCGAGCCGGGCCCAGGCGAAGGCCTCGTCGGCCTGCGCGGCGCGGTCCTTGTAGAAGGCCGTGTAGGCGCTGGGGCGGACCACCTGCGACAGCTCGTCGTACTCCTCGAGGCTCGAGACGTGCGTGTCGGGGTGGCGGCCGGCGAGCGTCAGGCCGATCCCGAAGAGGCGCTTTTTGATGTCCGTGGTGATCTCGGCCGAGGACACGGAGCCGAAGAAGGAGTGGGACTGGTCGTGCTGCTCTTGGTGCTCGGCTTCGTCGATGGCGTTGGCGACGTTCATCGCCGCGTGGTTGGCGATGATGGTTCCGTCCAGCTTGGCGACCCTCGCGAGATAGGAGGGGCCGAAGAAATCGCGGAGCGAGAGATCGTCGAGCATCGGGATGCCCGGTGGATACTCGTAGCTGTATGTGTGGGTCTCGCGGGCGCGTTCGAGGCGGGATCTACGCTCTTCGAGATCGGGGTCGTCATTGGGGAGGTAGGGGTCCATGGGCACATCCGATGGCGAAGAGCGGGCCGCCGAGGAGTTCGCGGCCACGAACGTGAGACGATGATGCGCGAGGCCCAAAAGCAGGGTCAATGAGACCGCTCGTGGTTGGCACGGCCCGAGGGGGAACGCAGATCCCCAACGCGGCCATTGGGTTCAGCGCCCAGATCCTCGAGCGGGGGGCGGCGAGCCGGGGGCGGCGAGCAGGGGGTGCGGCTGACGCGGCCTTGCTCCGCACGACCCGCTGGCGTCCCTAGTGACGAGGTCGAGGCTCGTTTTTCGTTGACCTCACCCGACGACTCGGTTAAGCCAAAGATATGTCCTCCGCGTTCACGGCGATGAACGGCTTCGGTGCCGCGAGAGCGGTCGGGGGTACAAAGACTTCCGCGGCATGCTCCCGCATGCCGGCGAGCCCCGTAAACGCCCTCAGCGCCGCGCTGACGGGCGTTTCGCAATTGGTCCGGCAGATGGTCCGCCAGATGGACCAGCAGATGAACCGGCAGATGGTCCGCCAGGTGGTGCCTGTGGGGGCCGCGCAGAGCATCATCATTGCCATTTCGATCATCATCCCCGGGGGTGGGGCAGGGCTCTGACGCGACGACGAATCACCGCATAGAGCCCCGCTCCCGAAAGGAAGCGGGGCTCTTGCTTTTTGGGGCGTCTGCCGAAGACCCCTCGCCGGATCGGTTCTTACCGGCGGGGTCGTTCTTGGATGGCTGATTCCCAATCTTTGCTTTCCGTTCGCATCGACGTGACCGGGGCGTTTGGCCCTGCGCGCGTTCGGATGCGGCGTTCGATCCGTAATTCCGACACGACTGACTCTTGCCGAGGACGCAATCCCATGAACTCTCCGGTCGCTCATCTCACCACCCAGTCTCCTCTTGTTAGTGGCCGCGCGCGCGCCACGGTGAGTTGCCGCCCTGCCGGGTCCGATCTTGGGTCCGATCTTGGGTCCGATCTTGGGTCCGATCTTGGGTCCGACCCCGGGTTCGCCGCGATCGTTCAGGCTCGCGAGCGGATCCGTGCCCACCTGCCGGTCACGCCGGTCGTCGGTCACCCGGGCCTTTCGCGGGCGGTGGGCGCCAAGTGCTTCGTGAAGCTGGAGAACACCCAGCCGGTCGGGGCCTTCAAGATCCGCGGCGGTCTCAACTTGCTGATGAGCGACTCGCCGCGTCAGCGGGCGCAGGGCTACGTGACCGCGACCCGCGGCAACCATGGCCAGTCGCTGGCCTATGCCTGCGCGCGCTTCGGGAGCCAGTGCGAGCTGTTCGTCCCCCGCGGCAACGATCCTTCGAAGAACCTCGCGATGCGCGAGCTCGGTGCAACGCTCCACGTGGTCGGTGACGACTTCGATGCCGCGTCGGCGGCGGCCGAAGAGCGAGCGGCGAGCAGTGGCGCACGCCTGGTGCACCCGGGGCGGACCCCGGAGCTCGTCGCGGGTATTGGCACCTGGGTGCTCGAGTTGCTCGAGCAGGTCGACGAGCCGCTCGACGCTGTGTTCGTGCCGGTAGGGGTGGGCAGCTGCATCGCGGGCACGGCCCTGGCGCTGGCGTCGCTCGCTCCTCGCACCAAGCTCATCGGCGTGCAGTCGGAGGCCGCCCCCGCCATGACTCTGTCGTGGCGGAGTGGTCAGCCGGTGGCTTGCCGCCCCACCGGTGATCTCGCCGACGGCCTGGCCGTCGGGAAGCCCGTGGCCGAGACGCTCGAAGTGATGGAGCGCTTGGTCGACGACATGGTGCTGGTGAGCGAGGCGACGATCGCCGAGGCGATGCGGCTCTATGCAGGAACGGTGGCGCAGATCGCCGAGGGGGCCGGCGCGGCAGCGCTGGCTGGCGCGATGGCGCTTCGGGGGTGCTTTGCCGGGGGGCGGATCGCCGTGTTGCTCAGCGGAGGCAACATCGCGCCGACGCGCCTGATGGACGTGCTCAGCGGAGGAGACGTGCGCCTGTCAGCGTAGGATCGTGCTTGGCAGCGGCCAAGTGCTTGCCATTATTTGCGCGGGCGGTAGTCCAAGGGCCGGGCCCGTCATCACCGAGCCCCGACGACCGAGCATGACCGCTCGACCCGAAAAGACCTGTGCGACCTGTGGCCGGCGCATGAGCTGGCGCAAGGCCTGGGCGCGCAACTGGGAGTCCATGCGCCACTGCTCCGCCGCGTGCCGGGGTCGGCGGCCGTCGTCGCTGGACATCGAGCTCGAAGCCGCGATCGTGTCGCTCGGCCGACAGCGGGGTCCCCACAAGACGTTCTGTCCGAGCGAAGTGGCCAAGGCGATGCGACCCGAGGGCTGGCGACCGCTCATGGAGCGCACTCGTCGGGCCGCGCGCCGCCTGGTGGCGGCCGGGAAGCTCGAGATCCTCCAGCGGGGGCACGTGGTCGATCCATCCACGGCGCGAGGGCCGATCCGCCTGCGGCTGCGCGAGCCGATGGTGGGCCGGAGCGATCCGGAGCCCACGCCGCCCAGCTGTGATCGGGCAGGCGGCCCCTCGAGCGCTCCGGTCGGTCGGCGACGGGCACATGGCAAGACCGGTGCTAGACGCCGGTCGTGAATCATCGTGGGATCGCGGTCGTACTCCTGTCGCTCGTCTGCGGAGGCTGTGGCGTCTCCGGGGTCGAGCCCGTCACCGCGCCGCGAACGGCTCCAGAGACGAATGTGCAGGCGGAGCCTCGATCTTCGTCGCTGCCCGCCTGCCTCGGACTCGGCCCGAAGGGCTCCAAGGGCTGCGAGCTCCCGGCGACCCACTCGTCGGGGGCCGCGAGCGACGGAGTGTCGTTGCTCGGCCGACCGCTCGACGTGTGCTCAACCGATCCCATGACGGGCTGGTTTCGCGACGGTCGCTGTCGGACCGACGCGACCGATCGGGGGGTGCACGTGGTCTGTGCCACGCTCGACGATCGATTCTTGGAGTTCACGGCGCAGCAGGGCAACGATCTATCGACGCCTGCCCCGGAGTACGGGTTCCCGGGCCTGAGGGCGGGGGATCGCTGGTGTTTGTGCGCGGCCCGATGGGACGAAGCGCGGCGAGCCGGGGTCGCGCCCGCGGTGGTGTTCGAAGCCACCGATGATGCAGCCTTGCGTACGATCGATCGCTCCATACTCGAGCGCCACGCGGTGCGTGAGCGATCGTGATCGCGACTGACGAAGCGCTCCGCTCATGGACGATCCCACCCCGCTGGCGAGTCACCGGCGTGCTCGTGATGATTCGCGCAACCGGCGGTGGTCGTCGCGAGATCTTGATGGTATGGCCCGAGCATGCCGGGCCTGGCGCGAGTCGACGATGACGTATGGGTGACCGCTCGTCCCCAATCTTTCCTGGGGCTGCGGGTAGGCACGCGCATGACGGTGATCCGATTGCCCGACGGAGGGCTGTGGGTCCACTCGCCGGTGGCGCTGGACGATGGCCTCCGCGGCGCGCTCGATGATCTGGGCCCGGTGCGCTACGTGGTCGCGCCCAACCGGTTCCACCACCTTTACGTGGGGGACTACGCCGAGGCGTACCCGCAGGCGCAGCTACACGGGGCGCCGGGGCTGAGCCGCAAGCGGTCCGACGTGCCCTGGTCTGCCGAGCTGGGGGAGCGTCCTGCCGGCTGGGCCGACGCGCTGGAGCAGGTCACGTTCGACGGCATGAGCATGAAGGAGACGGTCTTCTTTCACGCCGCGTCGGCGACTCTGGTGGTGACCGATCTGCTCGAGAATTTCGAATCCAGCGACCACTGGCCCACCCGGGCCTATCTCAAGATGGGCGGGACCCACGGCAAGCCCGGGATCAGCCGGTTCCTGCGTGTGTTCTTCCGCGATCACGCGGCCACGCGCGCCCATCTCGACCGTGTGCTCGCGTGGCCGTTCGAGCGCGTCGTGGTGTGCCACGGTGAGGTCCTCGAGCGCGGTGGACCGGAGGTGCTCCGCGACAGCTTTACCTGGCTGCGGGTCTGAACCTCGGTAGGCTCAGGGGGCCGGGGAATGCCGGGGCGAGCCGGGACAGGCCACGGCGGGCCGGCCAGGGCCACGGCGGGCTGGCCAGCCCGCTCAGACCTTGATCCGCGCCATCGTGGGGTCGTAGAGCGGTCGCAGGGAGACTCGGGCGGGGATCCGGCGCCCGTCCACGTCGACCTCCCACGTCCCTTCTTCGAGATAGGCGGCGTCGACGGGCTGTCCCGCCTCGACCATCGCCAGTCCCACCGCGCCGCCGAGGGTGTGCCCGTACGAGGCGGCGCGGACGTAGCCTACCGGCACGCCGCTGCGCAGGAGGATCTCGGCGTGGTACAGCATGGGCTCGGGATCCAGCAGCAGCACCTGAACCAGCCGTCGGGTCAAGGGCCGCCGGGCCCGCATCGCCGCCGCGGCATCGCGCCCGATGAACCCGCCGGGCTTGTCCAGCGCCACCGCAAAGCCCAGGCCCACCTCGTAGGGCGAGTCGGTGTTGTCGATGTCGTGGCCGTAGTCGCGGTAGGCCTTCTCCATGCGCAGGCTGGCCAGCGCCTTGAGCCCCGCGTGCCGCAGCCCGAAGGCCGCGCCGGCTTCCACCACGCGGTCGTAGACGTGGACCGCCTGCTCGGTGGGGATGTAGAGCTCATAGCCCAGCTCGCCCAGGTAGGTGATCCGCACGCATAGCAGGCGCCCGAACCCGATGTCCAACTCCCGGGCCGCACGAAAGGGGAACGCCTCATTCGAAAGATCGACGGTGGTCAGCGATTGCAGCAGCTGCCGCGAGCGCGGGCCTTGGACGTTGAGCTGCGTGTAGCCGGAGGTCACGTCGGTGGCGAACGCGTGGGCGTTGGCCGGAAAGTGCCGACGCATCCAGGCCAGGGCGTGGCGGTGGGCGGTGTCGGAGGCCACCACCCAAAAGCGCTCGTCGTCGAGCTTGGTGACCGTCAGATCGGCCTCGAGGGTGCCCCCTTCGTTGAGCCACTGGGTGTAGGTGATCCGCCCGGGCTCGCCGTCGACTCGGTTGGCCGACAGGTGCTCGAGGGCTCGGCCCGCGTCGCGCCCCTGCACCAGGAACTTGGCCATGAACGACATGTCCATGACGATCACGCCCTCGCGAGTGGCCTGGTGCTCGGCCTGCCACTGCGGGAACCACTGCGGGCGGCCCCAACAAAGCGGCCCGGGGTCGGGCTCGGTGCCGGCGGGCGCGTACCAGTCGGGCGCTTCCCACCCGCTGACGTCGCGAAAATAGGCCCCTCGGGCCGCGAGGCGATCGTGCAGCGCCGAGCGCTTGGCGTTGCGGGCGGTCTGCATGGTGCGGGTGGGGTAGTGGCACTGGTAGACCATGCCCAGCGACTCCACCGTGCGGGTGCGTCGGTACGCGGGGGTCGCTTGGTAGGGGTGCAGGCGGTCGATGTTCATGCCGGTGACGTCGACCTCGGGCCGCCCGTGGACGATCCAGTGGGCGAGCACCTTGCCCAGGCCGCCGCCGGTGATGATCCCTATGGAATTGAGCCCCGCGGCCACGAAGTAGTTGCGGACCTCGGGGGCCTCGCCCACGATGGGCGACAGATCGGGGGTGAAGCTCTCGGGTCCGCAAAAGAACTTCTTGACGCCCGCGTCGACGGACCGGGGGATCCGGCTCATCGCCTTCTCGAGGTAGGGCGTCATCCGATCCCAGTCGGGGGGCAGCTCGCCGAACGAAAAGTCCCCGGGCACGCCCTCCACCTTCCAGGGGGCGCACACCGGCTCAAACAGGCCGATCAGCAGCCCGCCCACCTCCTCGCGGTAGTAGCCGTAACAGGCGGGGTCCTCGATGACGGGCAGGTCGGCCTCGATCCCGTCCATGGCCTCGGTGATGAGGTAGTAATGCTCGGCCGATTGCAGCGGGATGCTGACCCCGGACTGTTGCCCCAGCTGCCGCGCCCACATGCCGGCGCAGTTGACGACCACCTCGCAGGTGATCTCGCCCTGCTCGGTGGTGACCCCGGTGACCGCGTCCCGGCGGGTGGTGACCCCGGTGACCGCGACGCCCTCGAGCATGGTCACGCCCAAAAGGCGCGCGCCCTTGGCCAGCGACATGGTCACGTCGACGGGGTTGGCCCGGCCGTCTTGCTCGACGTAGAAGCCGGCCCGGATGTCGTCGGTGCGGGCCAGCGGGAAGCGCTCGGCCACCTGCTGGGGGGACAGCTCGTGCACGTCCACGCTGCAGTGGCGGTTGAAGGCGGCGGTGCGGCGAAACTCTTCGAGGCGATCGTCGTCGGAGGCCAGCTCGATGAAGCCAACCGGCTTGAAGCCGGTGGAGACCCCGGTCTCCTGCTCCAGGCGGGTGTATAGATCGCGGGTGTAGGTCCGCATCCAGGTGGAGGTCTCCGAGGTCGAGCCGAAGGTGACCACCAGCCCGGCGGCGTGCCACGTGGTGCCGCAGGTCAGTCGATCCCGCTCTAGCAGCACCACGTCGGTGACGCCCAGGTGGGCGAGGTGATAGGCCACCGAGCAGCCGATGATGCCGCCGCCGATGATGACCACCCGAGCCTGGGAGGGGAGCGCCTTGGTCGCCATGGAAGCGGGAGGATACCTGGCCGGCGCGCCCTGGCAATCGACGACGCCCGGTCCCGCGGCGCAGAGGCAGTGGTCCCCACGCAACGAAGCCGAGCGTGGCGCTGGGACGCCACGCTCGGCTCGCGATTGGTCGATTACTGGAGGGAGG
>JBCCWC010000021.1:0-104230 GCA_039194325.1 Myxococcota bacterium | reverse complement strand
GCCCGCCGCGCCGCGGTTCCCGCCTGCGCCGGCGTGGGGTTGGTCGCCCGTGGCGGCGCCGGGGGGGCGCGGCCGCGCCCCGACGGGTGGTGGCTGCTGCCCATGCTTGCCCTGGCTCGCCGCCGTCGGCACTGAGCCGGCGTTTGTCTTACCTGGGTTCCGCTCGAGCAAGACCGAGGCCGGGCGCGACGAAGTCGCGCATCCCGAGCCGGCCTCGGCCTAGATAGATAATCAGCCCACGTACTGCAGCGCCGCCTGGATCTCCCGCCAGAACTCCAGCGGGGTCTGGGTGCGGTGCATGACCCGAGGTCGCAGGGCGTTGGCCAGGGCCGAGGAGTATGGGGATCCCAGCTCCTGGGCCACGCGTTGGGGCACGCCGGCCACGATCTCGCTCTCCGTGAAGTTGGGGACCTTGCGCCGCAGGACCGAGAGCAAGAGCAGCGCGGTGTGATAGACGTCGGTGGGCCGGCCCACCGTGCCGAAGGTGGCGGGCAGCAGGGCCTCGGGAGGCAGCATCCACGGCGCCATGATGGTGCCTACCCGGCGGATGTCGGTCTCCACGCGAGTGATCCCCAGGTCGCCCAGCTTGAACGAGACCCGCGGGCTGTGGCCGGAGTCCATCACGTCGCTGGTGAGGCTGACGAACACGTTCCCGGGGTGGACGTCCTTGTGCACGTGACCATGGCGGTGGATGAAGGCCAGGGCCTGGAGGATGTCGCGAGCGATGTGAGGGAGCCACGACTCGTCGATGCGGGGCAGCACCCGATCGACGCTGTACAGGCACTTCTCCACGATGATGTAGAAGGCGTTCTCGTGGAAGAACGCGTCGTGGATGTAGGTGATGTTGGGGTGCCGCATCCGGCTGAGGTTGCTGACCTCGCTCTCCCACTGCCGCCGTACCTCTTCGAAGGACATCGCCGGCTTGAGCACCTTGGCGACCAGGGGGTTGGCCCACTCGTCGGTACACTCGTAGACGTCGCCGTAGGATCCGCCCCCGATCCGGTCACCCATGAAGTACACGCCCACGCTGCCGTTGCGGATCATGTCGCCGCGCGCGGGAGCGCGGAACGGGACCACGCTCGGCAGGTTGTGCAGGGTGGGGCTGGTGGCCAGCCGGGGCGGTGGCGGCTCGGTGTGAGCGCCATCGCCCGAGGGGTTGGTCATCGACTCGGAGGGCAGGGGGGGTCGCTCGGTCGGGGGTAGCGTGGGGTGCGGACCGGTGACGGTGGCCAGTGCGTTGGACGAGATGCTCGTGGGGATCTCGTGCTGGGGCGTGCCGATCGGCGCGGGCACGGGCACGTGGGTCGGGGGCTGGGCCGCCGGGGCGCTCGTTGCCGCCGGGGTTCTGGGGTCCGAAGGGATCGCGGGGAACGAGCCAGACGGGGGAGTGTCCGAACGGACCGCGGGGAACGGCCCGTGGGAGGTTCGCGTGTCGGGTGGGACCGCGGGAAATGATCCCGAGGGGTGGGAAGTGTCGGGGGGGACGGGGGGAAACGGTCCCGAGGGGGGCTGGCCGGTGGTGCTCTCGGTCGCCGGGTCGATCTTTCGGCCGGGAGGTCGAGGGGTCAGGGCGGGCGACGTGCGAGAACGACCGCGGCGCCGACTGGGGCCGTCGCGGGGAGCCAAGCGAGGGACCGTCTTGCTCCGGGGTGACTTGGCCACGCCACGGATACGCTACCACGGGGGCCATGAGCCCCGATCCCGTACATTGTCGTTATTTGGGCGTCGGTGAGGGCAGATCGGCGCGGGGCATCGCCGGCTCGATCCATCGGTGAATCGAGGCGGATCGCCCCACCATCTTGGAACTGACGGGACCGAATCTGGCGTTCTATATGGGTAAACGACCCCGCTTGGGGTTTTCGCCGGTCCCCGTCGTCGCGGGTCGCGGCGTTCGGCCGTCTCGCGAGCGGGAGCAACCTGATATAAGCGCTATCGCGTCGCGGGCAGGCCCGCCTCCGGCCACGGCGGGTCCTCGACTCCGTACGACGCGCAGCCCCCGAGATGAGTGCCTTCCAGACTCCCCGGGTCGTTTCGGACGTAGGTGCCCTGCCGACGTCGACGACGGTCTGCATGTCTGGGATGGCGAGGAGGTCGTCCGCTTGAGCGGCGGGCTCGATGGTCGGGAGGAACCCCGGCGCCCTCCGCCCCCGTGGGGCGACGAAATCACGCCGCTCACCGAGGTTTGCGGCGGGCAGTATGTGCTGTTGGACGAGATCGCGCGGGGTGATCTTTCGGTGGTCTATCGGGCCAAGCCTGCGGGCTCTCGTGAGGTGATCGCCTTCAAGGTGATCCAGCCCCGCTACGCCAACGACGAAGCGCAGGTGCGCCGGTTCCGGCGCGAGGCGGAGCTGTTACGGCGGATCGAGCACCCCAATGTGGTGCGGTTGGTCGACCACGGGACCATCGAGGACGGTCGAAACTTCGTGGCCCTGGAGCTGTTGGCGGGCCGGACGCTGGGGGAGGCGCTCACCGAGGCCGAGCGCATGACGCCCGAGCGCACCTGCCGGATCGCCCGTCAGATCGGCCGGGCCCTGCGGGTGATGCACAAGGCCGGGGTGATCCATCGGGCTCTCGAGCCCGAGAACATCCTGCTGATCGGCCCCGAGGACGGCGAGCGAGTCAAACTGGTCGACTTCAGCGAGGCGGGAGACGTGGGAGCGCCCGCCCAGCGGGTTCGCGGCTCGGATCGGGCCGACGACGAAGAGGCCGAGCAGCAGCCCAGCTATCGGCCGCCCGAGCAGGTCCGCAAGCGGCCGCCTCAGCCCACCATGGACGTGTTTTCGCTCGGGGTCATCATGTTCGAGATGCTGACCGGTCAGCATCCTTTTGTGGAGGCCAAGGACAAGCTCGGCCAGACGATCCGCAGCCAAGCCTTCGATGCTCCCGAGGTGATGCTGCGGCTGGTCGGCGAGTGTATCGAGCACAACCCCCAAGAGCGCCCTCGGTCGATGGACGAGGTGCTCGAGCGGCTCGACAAGGCCCTGTTGTGGATGGGGGTGGTGCCTCACGAGCTCTCCGAGGATGCCGACGAGGACGAGCGTACCCAGCCCTATACGGTGGCCGACCCCGGACACGAAGACGAGGATGTGCGGGCTCGGCGAGCGGCCGCGGCCGAAGTCTCCTCTCGGCCCAAGACCTCGAGTCGGGAGGGAGTCGTCGCCGGGGAGGTCGTGCTGTCGGCCTCCGATCCCTTCGACGAGGACGTGCTCGAGACCCAGCGGCGGAGGATCCATCGTGGCTCCCGATCCGAGGCCGATGATCCCGATGGGGACGACGATGTCGACTGGGTGCCGACCCAGCGTCGTCGGGTGCGATCCGATCGTCGTCCGTCCGCCACGTCTTGGGACGATCGCGGCAGCGGGGACTCGTCGGACGAGGGCCGGCAGGCGGGGCGAGATTCCCAAAGCGAGAGTGGCGAGGACTTTGATGTGGGTCGCGGTCGCGGGAGCGACGAACCCTGGGACGACGACGCCGGCCGGCGAGGTCCCCGAGACTCCGATAGCGGCACCTGGGACACGCGTAGCGGGCGAGGGACGTCGGATTCGTGGGACGAGGGGCGCAAGGCGAGGCGGGACTCCAAGGACGAGAGCTGGGACGAAAGCCGCGGGGCTCGTCGCTCCGATTCATGGTCGGGTGATGGTCCTACCTCTGAGTCCAAGCCACGGATCGACCTCGATGATCTTCGGGAGGGCAATGCGCCGGAAGGTCCGCGCTTTGTGGTCGATACGGTCGCCTGGACCAAGCAGCAGCCCTCGGCCCGGCCCGAGCAGGAGCGTCGTCGTCATCTCCGGGTCGATGAGGACGAGTCCTCCAAAAAGAAGGCCCACAAGAGCTCGCGCTCGCGCAAAGGGGCCAATCGCGCCAATGGCCGCGACAATGGCCGCGCCGATGGCCGCGCCAATGATCGCGACAATGGCCGCGCCAAGGGCCGCGCCAAGGGCCGCGCCAAAGAGCCCGTTCGTGCTCGGCCTCCGACCGCTTCCCGGGCACCGGTCGATCCGATCCAGACGCTACCGCGCTGGGTGTTGCCCTTGCTCGTGATGGTGATCATCGTGCTCGCCTATGCGGTCTGGGTGGTCTGGACCCAGTAGCCAGACCAGTAGCCAGACCAGTAGCCAGGACGTAGGGGGCACGACCCTCGGGCGTCGGTAGGGCGCTCACGAAGTGTTCGGGGCATGATGGTGCGATCGACTCATGGTCCGCGCTCGGCGATCATGATGCGCTCGAGGCGGTTGAGGGGGATGTCGAGCCCGGCCGGGACCAGGTAGCGTAGGTTCAGATCGATCCGTCCGGGCTCGTCGTGCATGCGAAAGCCTGCCTCTTCGAGCAAGGCGGCCAGCGCTTCGGGGGTCGTCGACCACCGCAGTGGCTCGCTCATCGCCTTGAGCGAGGCCCGGCTCAGGCCTCCCAGGCGGCCCGGCTGGGGGTGCTCGTGCTCGGGGAGCCGGTAGGTGCCCAGCAGTCGACTGCCCGGGGCTACGACCGAGGCCACCCCGCGCAGGAAGTCGGCTACATCGCCTTGCTCGAGGACCATCAGCAGGCCTTCGGCGATCACCACGCTGCGGGCGTGGCGATTCCAGCCCACCTCATCGAGCACATCGGCCAAGGAGGTCTCGCTCAGGTCGGCGGGGTGGAGCACGAGGTTGGCCGGGGGGTCCAGATCGTCGAGCGCGTGCCGCTTGAGCGACTGGGTCGCAGGGTGATCGAGCTCCACGAAGCGTACCAAGCGGTGGAGTCGACCCAGGCGCAAGGCCAGGGTGTCGAAGCCGGCCCCGACCACGAGGACCTGGGTGGCCCCGTCTTCGAGGGCGGCCTCGGTCTCGTCTTCGATGACCCGCTTGCGGAGGGCCACGTGGGTCGTCACGCCTGGCGCCAGCGTGCGCTCGCTCCACGATAGCAGCGCCTTGAAGCGTGGCGAGCGATAGGCGCGCAGGTGCCAGTCCTTGAGCAGGCCGGTCGCGCGCAGCAATGCCTCGGTGGTCTCGGCCGAGCGCGGGGGCAGCAGTGGGGCACGCCGGGGGTCGTCGGCCACGAACAGGAGGATCCGGCTTACCTTGAGCGCGGTGCGGCTGACTTGCTGGGCGCGCATGACGAGGCGGGCCAGGGTAACAGCGTCTGGTGACGGGGGCTGCTACCGTTATGGAACGGGCGTTGGGGCGAAATCGTAGGGTCTGGTCGCCGAGGGTGTAGGCGAGCGCAGTGGAGTCCGTCGAGCACGGAGGGCGAGCATGAAAGACGAGCATGGAAGAGCAGCGTGGAACCGTAAGACCACAGCCGCACAGTTGCGCCGTGAACGCACGATCGATCTGACGCTGACGCTCGGGCCGAGCACCATGGTGTTTCCCGGGGATCGTCCCGTGGAGATCCGGCGCGTGGCCGAGCTCGAGCGTGGGGATCCACTGACCGCATCGGAGCTGGTATGCGGCTGTCACGTGGGGACCCATGTCGATGCGCCCGGGCATTTCGTGCGAGGGGGAGCGCTCTTGGACGATCTACCGCTGTCGCGGTTCATGGGTCCTGCGCAGGTGATCGATCGAGCGGGGCCGGTGGGGTGCATCGGGGTGGAGCACCTGCGGGGCGAAGAGATCGCGGCGGAGCATCATGTCCTCATCCGCACGCGGAACTCGGCGCTGTTGCGGCAGGGACGATTCAGGACCGACTATACGGTCGTATCGAGGGAGGCGATCGAGTGGCTCGCAAAGCGGCGGCCTCGGTCGATCGGGTTCGACTACTATAGCCTCGACCCCGCGGACTCCGAGAGCTTCGTGGCCCATCGCGAGGCGGCACGAGCGGGGATTCCCGTATACGTATGCCTCGACCTGAGTGATGCGCCCGCGGGGCCGGCGATGTTTGTCGGGTTGCCGCTGCGGCTGGAGAAGGCGGAGGCGTCGCCGGTGCGGGCGGTGCTCGTTGTGGGATGAAATGTCATATGTCGGTTGGTGGAGTCGCCACGGTGCTACGCTGAGCACGGCGATCGTGAATTGTGGATGTTTTGATGGTCTTGCTGGTTGGCACATTGTCTCCACGGTCCATGTTTGCTCGTAGTTTTTGTGAGCTCGAACGGGTGATGTGAATCTGCGACTCCCCGGCTCGCGGGCCGGAGGATTCGATCCACGAGTATCGAGTTCAATATGGTCCATCGTACAAGCGCAGAGTCTCATATGGTGTCATCATGAGTGTTGGATGTCGGCACCGGTCGCAGCCGAGGCAAGACGCGAGTCGCGGGAAACCGCCAAAAAGAAAGGAGAGCCTCTTCGCCCGGAGGGTCTCGAGAATCCCGAAGATGCGGCCATGCGGACCGAGACGAGGACCATGAAGGGTCCTCCCCCTGATGAACTTCTCTGGCGCAGCCAAGCTCCTGGTCTCGCGCTTGTCTTCACTTCCCGGGCTTCCCAGGTCGACGCATTGGGTAAGACGCTCGACCGTGTCGGCCGGCTCGGCAGACCAGACGGCTGCTCGATCGGTGCCCGGCTCGGCAACTATCAGCTCGAGCAAGAGCTCGGCGCCGGTGGTATGGGCGAGGTGTTCGCGGCACGTCACGTGGAGACGGGGGAGCGAGTGGCCCTCAAGATGCTGTTTTCCACGACTGGCACTGGGCTGTATCGATTCAAGCGAGAGTTCAGGGTGCTTGCCGATCTCTCCCACCGTAATCTCGTTCACCTGTTCGAGTTGGTCGTCCCTCAGGGAGGGCCGGCGTTCTTCACGATGGAACTGCTCGATGGCCAGTTCTTCGTGGACTGGGTGCGGGGAGCGACACCGGTCGGTCGGTTGCCCGATCTCGCTCGGCTCCGCAGAGGTCTACGCCAGCTCGTCGAGGGGGTCAGCCACCTACACGCTCACGATTGTGTTCACCGGGATCTCAAGCCATCGAACGTGCTGGTCACCGGCGAGGATCGCGTGGTCGTGTTGGACTTTGGGTTGGTCTCCGAGCTGTCCGAGCCCGAAAAGAGGGTCACGCGTGATCGTCAGGTCCTGGGAACGCCGATCTACATGGCGCCCGAGCAGGCCCGTGGTGAGCGAGTGGGGCCGGCTGCCGATTACTATGCGATCGGGGTGATCCTGTACGAGAGCTTGACCGGCCGAGTCCCGCACGAGGGCTCGCTGCTGAGCCTGTTCGTTGCCAAGCAAGAGGCCAGGGTCGACCCGGGAGCCGAGATCGCCATGATCCCCGAGGATCTGCGGGCCCTCTGTGTTCAGCTGCTGACCCATGATCCCGATTCTCGTCCGGCCGGGCGCGAGATCCTGGAGCGGTTACGGGCCCGGGATATATCGGAAGCCGGGCCCGAGACCTTCGTCGGGCGAAGGGAGGAATTGAGCACGCTCCACGCGGCACTGGGGCAGGTGGGCGAGCGAGCGGGAGCGGTGGTGGTGCACCTTCGGGGTAGGAGCGGATACGGGAAGTCGGCCGTCGTACATCGATTTCGGTCTGGGCTACGAGGGGTCGACGCGATCGTGCTCCATGGGCGCTGTCGGGAGCAGGAGACCGTGCCCTACAAGGGGATCGATGCGATCGTCGATGTCCTCTCGTCCTACTTGCGCCGCTTGCCCGCCTCCGAGCGCACCAGGCTACGTCCTGCCGATCTCGCCGCGCTCATTCGGGTGTTCCCGGTCTTCGACGACGTATGGGAATCGCCTGGTCCTCAGAGCCTGGGGCAGCGAGAGGCGCTGAAGCTCGGCGAGGTGACCCTGCGCAAGCTGCTGTGTGCCATGTCCGAGAGGTTCCCCCTCGTCGTACACATCGACGACTTTCAGTGGGCCGACTCGGACAGCGTGCGTCTGTTGGAGGCCCTCGTCCGCCCGCCGCGAGAGCCCAGGATGCTCTTGGTGCTGTCGTATCGCAGCAAGGCCGAGGGTTCTGACTCGTTGCGCGACCTCATGGCGAGTAAGCTCCTGACCATGGGAGCATGGGTGATCGAGCTGGGGCCCTTGCCCGCCTCCGATGCACGCCGCCTGGCGAGCTCGCTGCTATGGACGCGTGACCCCGGTGCACGAACGACGCGCGCCCATACAATCGCATTGCGATCTCGGGGTAATCCGTTCTTCATCACCCAGATGGTCTTGAATGCGGGGCAGCTCAATAGCGCCGATACTGATCCGGATCACTTCGTGTCCCGCTGCCTTGCCGATCTGGAGGGTGACGCCCGTCGCTTGCTCGAGCTGGTGGCGGTGTCGGGAGGGCCCTTGTATGCGCCGCTCGCCTGCGAGCTGGCAGGTGTGGGCGACGCGGCGGTTCGCTCGCTGTGTGGCCTGGGCCTGCTCGTGCACGATCCATACACGAGCGAGGAGGAGCATGGTCGGCTCGAGGCGGCTCATGACCGGGTCCGCGAGGTGGTGCTGGCCAGTCTCGATGCTGGTCGTCGGGCGCTCCTTCATCGGCGGATCGGAGAGAGCCTCCTGGCCAAGGCCGATGGAGATCCGCGAGGGGACTCTGTCTTCGCGGTGGTCGATCACCTGGTTGCGGGGGTCGAGGAGTTCGACTCGCTATCCCCTGGGCGTCGGCTCGAGCTTGCTCGGCTCGGAGGTCAGGCGGGACGTCGGGCGCTGGAGTCGGGCGCCTGCGTCGCGGCGCGTCGTTACTTCGAGGTCGCCCATGAGCTACTCCGGCCCTGGCTGGCAGAGGCGAGGGCCGGAGAGGGGCAGTATCCGCTCTGTGTCGCCGTCGCCTTCGGCCGAGTCCAGGCCGAGGTCATGCTGGATGATCCCGATGGTGACGACGCGCTCCATGAGCTCCTCGGGTGGTCCCTGACGATGGCCGACTATTGCCGCATTGCGCAGTGGTACTGCGAGGTACACTTTTTCAAGGCTCGATTTCAAGGCTGTGTCGAGTTTGGTATGCGGTCACTGGCCCATGTTGGGTTCGTGCTCCCGCGGCGCCCAACGCGGGTCCGGTCGTTGTTCTCCTTCTACCGGGGTTGGCGGTCGATCTGGAAGGTCGGCTTGGACCGAATATACGCCATGCCCATGGTCACCGACGAGCGCATCAAGGCGTGCATGGAGATCATCGCGCTCACGAGCAACTCCGCGGCGGCGGTCGACGTATCGCAGCAGCAGCTCATGGTGGGCTCATACTGTCAGATGCTCGCGAAGTATGGGCTGCACGATCGAGCGGGCCTCGGCCTCGCCGGCCTGGCGCTGTCGGCGGTGGCGATCGGAGAGTATCGTCGCGCACGAGACCTCATCAAGCTGATCGAGAGGTTCTTCGAGGAGCACGGTCCATCGGTGCCGTCTTATCTGATCGCGCGGCAGATGTTCTTGTTCGCTCTATCTTCCGTTCGTCCTGTCGAGGAAATCGTCGTGCTGGCCGAGCAGCTCTATGCTCGTAGTTGTGAAGTGGCGCCGGTGGCCGTGGTCGAGATCGTCGGCTCACTATGTGTCTATATGTTCCATCTAGCGGGTACGCCCTTGCACGAGGTGGGCAGGTTTCTGGACCGTCTCCAGGTGGAGTCCGATCGCTTCCGGTCTGCATTCATGGAGGAATCCGTATCGGCCCACCGGCTTCATGTAGACGCGCTGACGCAAGGGCCGGCGCACCTGGAGCTCGCTATCGACCCGGAGGCTACACTCGACGATGTCATACGGTGCTGGATACTCGTCATGCGGGGGCTGATTGCCTTCTTGCTGGGAGATCAGCTCCGGGCCAGCGAGAGCCTGCATCGGATCCCGCGCGGCTATCTACGGCGGCTGGGGCCGCTGTGGTTTAGTCCGGTGCACGCGATGTTGAGCGTTCTAGGCATGGCCGAGCGGTGGCCGGGGGAGTCCGCGCGAGAACGTCGGAGGATGTACCGGGAGATCCGACGACACCGAGCAACGGTCGCTCGATGGGCCCGCGGCGGGCCAGAGAACTTCGGGCCGATGCTGGGTCTCATCGATGGCGAAGTCGCGGCCCTAAAGAGCGACTATGGCGGTGCAGTGACCGCCTACGAGGAGGCTCGCGCGCAGGTCTGCGATCGGATGCCGTGGCTTCGCGGGCTGGTCTGTGAGCGCCTCGGGAGGCTCGCGCAGCGCCACGGACACGCGATCGTCGCCCGGGCCGCCCTCGACGCTGCTCGGGATGCCTACGAGGCGTGGGGGGCTACCGCGGTCGTCCGTCGTCTCGAGCGCACTCGCGCAGCAGCGGGCTGATGCCAGGGCGGTGGCCGAGCTCGAGCGCGGGGATCCATTGACCGCATCGGAGCTCATATGCAGCTGTCACGTGGGGACCCATGTCGATGCGCCCGGGCATTTCGTGCGAGGGAGAGCGCTCTTGGAAGACCTACCGCTGTCGCGGTTGATGGGTCCTGCTTGCCGTGGGGTGAAGTTTCGTACCTTGGTCCGTAGAGCTTCTACGGAATCTCTATGGAACCTCTATGGAACCTCTATGGAACCTCTATGGAGCTATGCGGAGCGGGGCGGTCGTGGATCGTCGATGCTTTGAGATGACGTCGACCTGCGGATCTCCGGCTCATGGCCGAGTGCGATAACGGTCCACCGCACGAGCGTGGGGTCTCAGATGATGTCATCATGGATGCTGGATGCCCGCATCGATCGTAGGTAAGGCGCGACGCGAGTCGCGGGGGGGCGCCACGGACGAAGAGGGGCCCTTTCGCTCGGAGGACATCCCGAATCCCGAACGCAGGGCTGCGTTGGTCGA
The DNA here is from genome assembly GCA_039194325.1 of Myxococcota bacterium. Lineage (GTDB taxonomy): Bacteria > Myxococcota_A > Polyangia > Nannocystales > Nannocystaceae > Paraliomyxa. Next base: position 93,600 of record JBCCWC010000021.1, on the reverse strand, counting down.
CACGAGGACCGTGGATCCGGGTGAGACACTCGACCCCGTGGGCCAGAGCGGTCAGGTGAGCAAGCCAGGCGCTCGTACGAGTGGTGCTCGGATCGGCAACTATCAGCTCGAACGAAAGCTCGGTGCCGGTGGCATGGGCGCGGTGTTCGCGGCACGTCACGTGGAGACGGGGCAGAGGGTGGCCGTCAAGATACTGTCCTCCACCACGGGTACTGGGCTGTATCGATTCAAGCGAGAGTTCAGGGTGCTCGCTGATCTCTCGCACCGTAATCTCGTTCACCTCTTCGAGTTGGTCGTTCCTCAGGGAGAGCCGGCGTTCTTTGCGATGGAGCTCCTCGACGGCCAGTTCTTCGTGGACTGGGTGCGGGGATCGACGCCAGTCGGTCGGTTACCCGATCTCGTTCGGCTCCGCGACGGCCTGCGTCAGCTCGTCGAGGGAGTCAGCCATCTGCACGCGCACGATTGTGTCCATCGGGATCTCAAGCCCTCGAACGTGTTGGTCACCGGCGAAGGTCGCGTGGTGGTGCTGGACTTTGGGCTGGTCTCCGAGCTGTCCGAGCCCGACAAGAGGGTCACGCGTGATCGTCAGGTCTTGGGGACGCCGGTCTACATGGCACCCGAGCAGGCCCTTGGTGAGCGAGTGGGGCCAGCCGCCGACTACTACGCGCTCGGAGTGATCCTCTACGAGTGCCTGACGGGTCGGATCCCACACGAGGGCGCGCCGCTGAGTCTGTTCATCGCCAAGCAAGAGGGGGCGCCCGACCCGGGAGTCGAGGTCGCGGCGCTTCCCGAAGACCTGCGGGTTCTGTGCGTTCGGCTGCTCACCCGTGATCCGCAGTCTCGCCCGGTCGGACGGGAGATCCTGGAGTGCCTGCAGGCCCGGGATCCCTCGGAGAGCGGGCCCGCGGCCTTCGTCGGGCGAAGGGAAGAATTGAGCACCCTCGAGGCGGCGTTACGGGAGGTGGGCGAGCGAGAGGGAGCGGCGGTCGTGCACCTACGGGGCCGGAGCGGATACGGGAAGTCGGCCGTCGTACGTCGATTTCGCGCGGGGCTACGTGCGGCCGATGCGATCGTGCTCCACGGGCGCTGCCGCGAGCGGGAGATCGTGCCCTATAAGGGAGTCGACGCGATCGTCGATGTCTTGTCGTCCTACTTGCGTCGCTTGCCCGCGTCCGAGCGCACGAAGCTACGTCCTGTCGATCTCGCCGCGCTCATTCGAGTATTCCCGGTCTTCGACGACATCTGGGAGCCACCCCATCCGCAGATTCTGGGGTCGCGGGAGGCCCTACAGCTGGGCGAAGTGACCCTGCGAAAGTTGCTGTGTGCCATGTCCGAGCGCCTCCCTGTCGTCGTGTATGTCGACGATTTTCAGTGGGCCGATTCGGACAGCGTGCGTCTGTTGGAGGCTCTCGTGCGCCCCCCGCAAGAGCCCAAGATGCTCGTGGTCTTGTCGTATCGCAGCGAGGCAGAGGGTTCTGACTCACTGCGCGACCTCGTGGCGAGCAAGCTCCTCACCAAGGGGGCACGGGTCATCGAGCTCGGGCCGTTGCCTGATCCCGACGCGTATCGCTTGGCGAGCTCGCTGCTATGGACCTACGAGCCTAGCGTGCGAACGTCGCGCGCTCAGACGATTGCGCTGCGTTCTCGAGGCAATCCCTTCTTCATCACGCAGATGGCGCTGAACTCGGGGCGGCTCGATGGCGACGATACGAATCCAGACCACTTCGTCTCCCGCTGCCTTGCCGACCTGAAGAGTGATGCTCGTCGCTTGCTGGAGCTGGTGGCTGTATCGGGAGCGCCCTTGTCCGAGCCGCTCGCCTGCGATCTGGCGGGCGTGGGCGAGACGGCGGTTCGCTCGCTCTGCGATGCGGGCTTGCTGGTGCACGCTTCGTACGCGGGCGAGGGGGAGCGTGAGCGAGGGCGGGATGATCGGTTCGAGGCGGCGCACGATCGGATCCGTGAGGTGGTGCTCGCCGGTCTCGACCCTGACCGTCGAGCGCTCCTCCATCGGCGGATCGGGCAGAGGCTTCTGGCCGAGGCCGAGGGAGATCCGAAGGGGGACGCCATCTTCGCGGTGGTCGATCACCTGGTCGCGGGAATTGGGGGGCTTGGCTCGTTGTCCACCGCGCGTCGCCTCGAGCTTGCTCGACTCGGAGGACGGGCTGGGCGTCGGGCCCTGGAGTCGGGCGCCTGCGTGGCGGCGCGTCGCTACTTTGGAGTCGCCTACGATCTGCTCCTGCCCTGGCGAGCGGAAGCCGAGCAAGGAGGGGGGCAGTATCCGCTTTGTGTCGCCATCGCCTTTGGTCGAGTTCAGGCACAGGTCATGCTCGATGATCCCGAGGGGGACGAAGCGCTCTACGAGCTCCTCGGGTGGTCGTTGACCACGGGCGATTACGGTCGCATCACGCAGTGGTACAGCGAAGCCAGCTTCTCTCGAGCACGATTTCGAGAAGGCGTTGACTTCGGCTTACGGTCACTGACCCACCTCGGGCTCGCGCTTCCGCGGAGCCCGTCGAGGGTGCGGTCGTTGTTTTCCTTCTATCGAGGTTGGCGGTTGCTCTGGAAGAGCGGCCTGGGCCGGGTATATGCGATGCCCAGGGGGGCCGATGAGCGCACCAGGGCATGCATGGAGCTCATTGCGCTCACGAGCAGCTCCGCCGCGATCGACGTGTCGCGGTTACTGTGCATGATGGGTTCATACTGCCAGATGCTCGTGGAGCACGGGCTGCACGATCGAGGGGGACTCGGGCTCGCCAATTTGGCCTTGCTGGCGGTGGCGATCGGCGAGTATCGTCGCGCGCGAGAGCTCATCGAGTTCGTCGAGAGGTTCCTTGAGGATTGCGGGCCGTCAGCGCCCTCATACCTGGGCGCGCAGCACATCGTGCTGGTCGCTTCATCCGCCCTACATCCCGTCGAAGACATCGTTGCGCCGGCCGAGCGACTCTATGCTCGTAGCCATGAAGTAGCCCCGGTGGCAATGGTCGAGATCATCAGCTCGCTATGTGTCTATATATTCCATCTGGCGGGGACGCCCTTGCACGAGGTGGGCAGGTTTCTGGACGGTCTCCGGACCGAGTCCGATCGCTTCCGGTTTGCGTTCATGGCGGAGTTCGTGTCGGTCCACCGGCTTCATGTGGACGCGCTGACGCAGGGGCTAGTGCACCTCGAGCTCGCCCGCGATCCGGAGGCTACGCTCGACGAAGTCATGCGGTGCTGGATGCTCATCATGCGGGGGCTGACTGCTTTCTTGCTGGGAGATCAGCGCCTGGCCGGCGAGAGCTTGCGTCGGGTCCCGCGCGATTATTTGAGGCGGCTGGGGCCGTTGTGGTTCAGCCCGGTGCACGCGATGTTGAGTGTGCTCGTGATGGCAGAGCGGTGGCCGGAGGAGCCTGCGCGGGGACGTCGGCAGATGTCTCGGCAAATTCGTCGACACCGGGAAACGGTCGCTCGCTGGGCCCGCGGCGGGCCGGAGAATTTCCAGCCGATGCTCGATGTCATCGACGGCGAAATCGCGGCCCTCGAGGGCGACTATGGCGGTGCGGTAGCCGCTTACGAAGGTGCTTGCGCGCGGGTCAGCGGCCGAATGCCCTGGCTTCGCGGGCTGGTCTGTGAGCGCCTCGGGAGGCTCGGGCAGCGCCGTGGTCACACGATCATGGCCCGAGCTGCCTTCGACGCCGCCCGGGAAGCCTACGAGGCGTGGGGGGCCACCGTGGTCGTCCGTCGTCTCGAGCGCACGCGCGCAGCGGCTGGCTAGCAGGTCCAGTGGTGGCCAGCCCACGACGCGGACCATGTCGATTGCATCCAAATATAGGCGGACGTTGTGACCCGAAGAGGTCACGGTGCAATATCGGTCCATGTGCGAGCGTGGGGGTTCCAAGAGTGTCATCATGAGATCTGGATGTCTGTACCGGTCGCAGCCAAGGTGAGGCGCGAGCCCAACGGAACCCCCCAGGACGGTTCTGTTGGCTCGAAGAGCATCGATCCTCACGAGGATGCAACAATGCTGGTCAAGACGAGGACCACCATGGGTCCATTCCGTCCCGAGAATGTCGAGGGGACGTTGGATTCATGGTCCGATCCCGTCTTGAAGGTCCGAACGGACATATTGAGTACGATGCTGGAGGCGGTCGGTCGGCCGGACGGTCGCTTGGTCAATGCTCGGCTCGGTAACTACCAACTCGAACGCAAGCTCGGTACTGGTGGTATGGGCGAGGTGTTCGCAGCCCGTCACGTGGAGACGGGCAAGCCAGTAGCGCTCAAGATACTGTCCTCCACTACGGGCACTCGGCTGTATCGATTCAAGCGAGAGTTCAGGGTGCTCGCTGATCTCTCGCACCGAAACCTCGTCCATTTGTTCGAGTTGGTCATCCCGCCGGGAGGTCCGGCGTTCTTCACGATGGAGCTGCTCGACGGTCAGTTCTTCGTGGACTGGGTGCGGGGGTCGACGCCGGTCGGTCGGCTGCCGGATCTCACGCGGCTCCGGAGCGGTCTACGCCAGCTCGTCGAGGGGGTCAGCCACCTGCATGCTCACGATTGCGTGCATCGGGATCTCAAGCCGTCGAATGTGCTGGTCACCGGTGACGATCGCGTGGTCGTACTGGACTTTGGGCTGGTCTCCGAGCTGTCCGAGCCCGACAAGAGGGTCACGTGTGACCGTCAGATCCTGGGGACGCCCGTCTACATGGCGCCCGAGCAAGCCCGCGGTGAGCGAGTGGGGCCGGCCGCCGACTACTACGCGATCGGGGTGATCCTCTACGAGTGCCTGACGGGTCGGGTCCCGTACGAGAGCTCGCCGCTCGGTCTATTCGCCGCCAAGCAAGAGGTCACGGTCGATCCTGGGGTCGAGATCGCGGCGCTACCGGAAGATCTGCGGGCCCTGTGTGTTCGGCTGCTCACCCGTGAGCCGGAGTCTCGTCCGGTTGGGCGAGAGGTCCTGGACTATGTGCAAGCCCGGGATTCGGGGGAGATCGGGCCCAAGACCTTCGTCGGGCGAAGGGAGGAATTGAGCGTGCTCCAGGCGGCGCTGCGGGCGGTGGTCGAGCGATCGGGAGCGATGGTCGTGCACCTGCGGGGTAGGAGCGGGTACGGCAAATCAACCATCGTCCATCGATTTCGGTCCGGGCTGCGCGGGGCCGGCACCATCGTGCTCCACGGGCGCTGTCGCGAGCAGGAGACCATGCCCTACAAGGGGATCGATGCCATCGTCGATGTCTTGTCGTCTTACTTGCGCCGCCTACCCCCGGCCGAGCGCACGAAGCTGCGTCCTGTCGATCTGGCGGCGCTCATTCGGGTATTCCCCGTCTTCGACGACATCTGGGAGCGGCCCCGCCCGCAGAACTTGGGGCAGCGAGAGGTCCTGAGGCTCGGTGAAGTGACCCTGCGCAAGCTGCTGTGCGCCATGTCCGAGGCGCTCCCGCTCGTCGTGCACATCGACGACTTTCAGTGGGCCGACACGGACAGCGTGCGTCTTTTGGAGGCCCTCGTCCGCCCCCCGCAAGAGCCCAAGATCCTCTTGGTGCTGTCGTATCGCGCCGAAGCCGAGGGGGCTGATTCCTTGCGTGTCCTCGGGGCGAGCAAGCTCCTCACCGCGGGAGCAGAGGTGATCGAGCTTCGGCCCTTGCCCGCCTCCGACGCGCATCACCTGGCGCGATCGCTGCTGTGGACCCGCGATCCCGGCGCCCGAACCACGCGTGCGCAGACGATCGCGCTGCGATCTCGGGGCAACCCCTTCTTCATCACGCAGATGGTCTTGAACTCGGGGTATCTGGACAGCATCGATACGGATCCGGATCATTTCGTGTCTCGTTGCCTTGCCGATCTAGACGGTCATGCCCGTCGGTTGCTCGAGCTGGTGGCCGTGTCCGGAGGACCCTTGTCGACGCGGCTGGCCTGCGACCTGGCGGGCGTAGGCGAGGCGGTGGCTCGCTCGCTGTGTGGCCTGGGCCTGCTCGTGCGAGACCCGGGGGCGGGCGACGACGATCGGATCGAGGCCGCGCATGACCGGATCCGCGAGGTCGTCCTGGCCGATCTAGACGCGGGTCGTCGGATCCTGCTGCACCGAAGGCTCGGTGCGAGCCTCTTGGCCCGGGCTCACGGAGATCCACCGGGGGATTCCATCTTCGCGGTGGTTGATCACGTCGTCGCCGGCGTCGGTGATTTCGACTCGTTGGCCTCGGAGCACCGCCTCGAGCTCGCCCGGCTTGGCGGTCAGGCGGGGCATCGTGCGCTGGAGTCGGGGGCCTGGGTGGCGGCGCGCCGCTACTTCTGCGTCGCGTGCGAGCTCGTCCAGCCCTGGTTGGCGGAGGCCAGGGGTGGTGAGGGGCACTATCACCTTTGTGTTTCCGTGGTGTTGGGTCGGGCCCAAGCAGAGGTCATGCTGGACAATGCCGAGGGGGATGACGTACTCCGCGAGCTCCTGCGGTGGTCATTGACGATGACGGATTATTGCCGCATTGCGCAGTGGTACTGCGAGGTCCACTTCTTGAGGGCACGGTTTCGAGAGAGCATGGACTTCGGCATTCGAGCACTTGCCCATATTGGGCTCGTGCTTCCGCGGCGCCGCCCGACTTGGGTTCGGTCGTTGCTCTGCTTCTATCGAGGCTGGCGGGCGATCTGGAAGGTCGGCCTAGACCGAGTGCACGCGATGCCCACGCTCGCCGACGAGCGCACCAACGCGTGCATGGAGCTCATCGCGCTCACGAGCAATCCCGCAGCCGCGGTCGACGTGAGGTTGCAGTTGCCCATGATGGGGGCGTACTGCCAGTTGCTCACGAAGCATGGGCTGCACGACCGGGCGGGGCTCGGGCTCGCCGGCCTGGCTTTGTCCGCGGTGGCGCTCGGAAAGTATCGGCAAGCGCGAGTGCTCGTCGGGCGGATCGAGGCTATCTTCGAGGATCGCGGATTTTCGATGCCGTCGTATTTCATCGCGCGGCTCATGTCATTGGTCACGGCATCCGCCCTTCGCCCGGTGGATGAATTGGTCGCGGTGACCGAGCAGCTCTATCACCGGGGTCGGGAGATGGCCCCGCGAGCGGTGGTCGAGATCCTCGGGACGCTGTGTCTTTATATGTTCCACCTGGCCGGCACGCCCCTGCAGAGGGTCGCTGGGATCTTGGAGCAGCTCCAGGCAGATTCCGAGGGCTTCGTGTTCGCATTCATGGAGGAGTTCGTGTCGGTGCACCGGCTCCACGCGGAGGCCTTGATGAAAGACTCGGTGCGGCTGGAGTTTGCCGCGGATTCCGAGACCACCCTCGACGAGGTCACGCGAAACGGTGCGCTGACCATGCGGGTGGTGGTTGCCTTCTTGCTCGGAGACTATGACTGTGCTCGCCAGAGCATGTACAGGATCCCGCGCGACTATCATCGTCAATTGGCGACCGTGTGGTTCGTGCCGGTTCACGCCATGATGGAGGTCGTCGTGATGGCGGATCGATGGCCAGAGTATTCGGCTCGAGAACGGTGGCGAATGCACTGGAGAATTCGCCGACACAGAGCCACCGCCGCCCGGTGGGCGAGAGGATGTCCGGAGAACTTCGGGCCGATGCTGGATGTCATCGAAGGCGAAGTCGCGACCCTGAACGACGACTATGCCCGTGCGATGACCGCCTACGAGCACGCCCGCGCGCGGGTCTGCGACCGGATGCCGTGGCTTCGCGGCTTGGTCTGCGAGCGCCTCGGTCGGCTCGCGCAGCGCCACGGGCACACGATCGTCGCCAAGGCCGCCCTCGACGCGGCCCGGGATGCCTACGAGGCGTGGGGGGCCGCGGCGGTCGTCCGTCGCCTCGATCGCGGGCGCGCGGCAGCGGCGGGCTGAGCCCACGAACTACCAATAGGAACGAACTGCCAATCGGAACGAACTGCCAATAGGTACGAACTACCAATAGGTACGAACTGCCAATAGGAACGAATTACCAATAGGTACGAACTACCAATAGGTACGAACTACCAATAGGCGAGTGCTGTGGCCCGAACAGGTCAAGGTGCAATATTGGTCCATGTGCGAGCGTAGGGGCTCCGACGGTGTCATCATGGGGGTGGATGTCTGTACCGGTCGCAGCCAAGGTGAGGCGCGAGCCCCGAGGAACCCCCAAGGATGGTTCTGTTGGCTCGGAGAATATCGATCTTCATAAAGGCACAGCAATGCTGGTCAAGACGAGGGTCACCGTAGGTCCACTCCATCCCGAGTTCGTCGAGGGGACTTGGGATTCCTGGCTCGATCCCGTCTTGAGGGTCCGAATCGACATGCTGGGCAAGATGCTCGATGCGGTCGGTCGGCCGGACGGTCGCTTGGTCGGCGCTCGGCTCGGGAACTACCAACTCGAACGCAAGCTCGGTTGCGGGGGTATGGGCGAGGTATTCGCGGCCCGTCATGTGCATACGGGGGCGAGGGTGGCACTCAAGATCTTGTCCACCACGTCTGGTACCCGGCTATATCGATTCAAGCGAGAGTTCAGGGTACTCGCCGACTTCTCGCACCGCAACCTGATTCACCTATTCGAACTGGTCGTACCTCAAGGGGGGCCCGCGTTCTTCACGATGGAGTTGCTCGACGGCCAGTTTTTCGTGGACTGGGTGCGTGGATCGACGCCGGTCGGTGAATTGCCCGAGCTAGACCGGCTCAAGGAAGGTCTGCGCCAGCTCGTCGAGGGGGTCAGCCACCTGCACGCGTACGATTGTATTCACCGCGATCTCAAGCCCTCCAATGTACTGGTGACCAGTGACGATCGGGTGGTTGTTTTGGACTTTGGGTTGGTCTCCGAGCTCTCCGAGCCTGACAAGAGGGTCACGTGTGAGCGACAGATCCTGGGAACTCCGAACTACATGGCCCCCGAGCAGGCCCGCGGTGAGCAGGTTGGACCGGCGGCCGACTACTACGCCATCGGGGTGATCCTCTTCGAGTGCTTGACCGGTCGCATGCCGCACGAGGGAACACGGCTGAATCCATTCATCGCCAAGCAAGAGACCACGGTCGATCCTGGCGCCGAGATTGCGAGGCTACCCGAGGATCTGCGCGATCTCTGTGTTCAGCTGCTCACCCGCGACCCGGAGTCGCGGCCGAGCGGACGAGAGATCCTGCAGCGCTTGCAGGCCACCAATACCTCGAAGACTGGGCTCAGGTCCTTCGTCGGTCGAAGGAGAGAATTGAGCGTGCTCCATGCTGCCCTCCAGGAGGTCGAGCGAAGGGATGGAGCTGTCACTGTACATCTTCGGGGCCGGAGCGGTTATGGCAAATCGGCGACCATGCATCGATTTCGGTCCGAGCTGCGCGGGACCGACACGATCGTGCTCCACGGGCGTTGTCGCGAGCAGGAGACCGTGCCCTACAAAGGGATCGACGCGATTGTCGATGTCCTGTCGTCCTATCTACGCCGCTTGCCCAAGTCCGAGCGAATGGAGCTACACCCTCTCGATCTCGCGGCGCTCGTTCGGGTGTTTCCCGTTTTCGACGAGATATGGGAGCCGCCGGGGCCACAGGATCTCGGGCTGCGAGAGGCGCTGAAGCTCGGCGAGGTGACCCTGCGTAAGCTACTGTGTGCCATGTCCAAGACGCGCCCGCTCGTCGTGCATATCGACGACTTTCAGTGGGCCGACGCGGATAGCGTGCGTCTGTTGGATGCCCTGATTCGCCCGCCACAAGAGCCCAAGATGCTGCTGGTTTTGTCGTACCGCAGCCAGGCCGAGGAATCTGACTCGCTGCGCGGCCTGCTGGCTAGCGAGCCCCTCACCACGGGATCACAGGTGATCGAGCTCGGGCCGTTGCCTGCCTGCGATGCGCATCGCTTGGCGAGCTCGCTATTGTGGGCCTGCGACCGGTGCGTACAAACGACGCGCGCCCAGACGATCGCGCTGCGTTCTCGGGGTAATCCTTTCTTCATCACTCAGATGGTCTTGAACGCTGGGTCGCTGGACGCCGCCGACTCCAACCCGGATCACTTCGTGTTACGGCGTCTTGGTGAGCTCGAGGGTGACGCCCGTCGGTTGCTAGAACTCGTGGCCGTGTCGGGAGGGCCCTTGTCGGTGCGGCTCGCCGGTGAGTTGGCCCGCGTGGGCGAGGCCACGATTCGCTCGCTGTGCTGCCTGGGCTTGCTCGTGCGAGATACATACGCGAACAAAGAGGGGCACGATTGGATCGAGACAGCGCACGATCGGATCCGCGAGGTGGTCTTGGCCGATCTCGAAGCGGGTCGTCGGATGCTCCTTCATCGGAGGATCGGGGAGAGTCTCTTGGCCCGAGCGCATGGAGACCCGCGAGGAGATCTCATCTTCGCGGTGGTCGACCACTTCGTCGAGGGGGTCGAGGACTTCGGGTCGTTGTCCTCGAAGCACCGGCTTGAGCTCGCTCAGCTCGGAGGTAGGGCGGGGCGCTGTGCGCTGGAGTCGGGCGCCTGGGTCGCAGCGCGCCGCTACTTCGAGGTCGGGTACACGCTGCTCCAGCCATGGCTGGCCGAAGCTCGGGGCGGTGGGGGGCAATACTCGCTGTGTGTCGTGGTCGCCTTTGGTCGGGTCCAGGCAGAGATCATGCTCGACAATCCCGAAGGGGACGATGCGCTCTACGAGCTTCTCGAGTGGTCGCTGACCATGACGGACTATTGCCGCATTGCGAAGTGGTACTGTGAAGTTCATTTCCTCAAGGGGAGATTTCGAGACAACGTCGAGTTTGGGGTCCGGTCGCTTGCTCACATCGGGCTAAGGCTTCCCCGGCGATTTGCCTGGGCGCGGTCCTCATTGTCCTTCTTCCGGGGTTGGCGGTCGGTCTGGCGGATTGGCTTGGGCCGGATCTATGCGATGCCCATGGCCGCCGACGAGCACACTCGGGCATGCATGGAGATCATCGTACTCACGAGCAATCCCGCGGTGGGGGTCGACGTCTCGTTGCAGCTGTCCTTGATGGGTGCTTACTGTCAGATGATCACGAAGTATGGGCTGCACGAGCGGGCCGGTCTCGGCCTCGCCGGCTTGTCGTTGTCGGCGGTCGCGATCGGGAAGTATCGGCAGGCCCGAGCGCTCATTGCGTTGACCGAGCGGCTATTCGAAGAGCACGGGGTCTCGATGCCTTCATACTTCAGGGCGAGGCAGATGTCGTTGGTTGCTTCGTCCGCCCTGTGTCCCATCGAAGAGGCCGTCGAGTCGTCCGAGCGGCTCTACGCGCGTGGTTGCGAGCTCGCGTCGAGGACGGAGGTGGAGATCCTCTGCACGCTATGTGTCTTCATGTTTCACCTGGCGGGTACGCCCCTGCACAAGGTCGCTGGGGCTCTCGATCGCCTGAAGGCCGACTCCAAGAGCTTCACGTTTGCGTTCATGGAAGAGTTCGTCTCGGTCAATCGGCTGCATGTCGATGCGTTGACTCAAGGGGCTAGGCACCTGGATCTTACGATAGATCCTGAGGCAACCCTCGACGAAGTCATGCGATACTGGATGTTCCTCATGCGGGGGCTGGTCGCCTTCCTGCTCGGAGAGCAGGAGCGGGCCACCGAGACCTTGCATCGGCTTCCGCGCGATCTTCAGCGCCGGCTGGGGCCCGTGTGGTTCAGCCCGGTGCACGCCATGCTGAGCGTTATGTTGATGGCCGAGCGGTGGCCGGAACAGTCCGCGCGGGAGCGTCGGCGGATGTCCCGGCAGATGCGTCGACACAGAGGCACTGCCGCCCGGTGGACGAAGGGATGTCCGGAGAACTTCGGGCCGATGCTGGATGTCATCGAAGGCGAGATCGCGGCCCTGAACGATGACTTGGCCGGTGCGATGACCGCCTACGAGCAGGCCCGAGCGCGGGTCTGCGACCGGATGCCGTGGCTTCGCGGGTTGATCTGTGAGCGGCTGGGGAGGCTCGCGCAGCGCCACGGACACACGATCGCCGCCAAGGCCGCCCTCGACGCGGCCCGGGATGCCTACCAGGCGTGGGGGGCCGCGGCGGTCGTCCGTCGCCTCGATCGCGGGCGCGCGGCGGCGGCGGGCTGATGCCTGGCGCAGTGACGAGCCCGGGCAAGACGGCGTGTTGCCCGGGGCGTGTTGCCCGGGGCGCTCGGCGCTAGCTAGCCTTCGAGCGCAAGGGGCTCACGTGCGCGGGGCACCGCGGCTGCGGTCAGCCGTTGTCCCACGTGCCGCAGTTGCGCGAGTCCCCCACGTTCTCGATGGGATACGCCATCACGAAGTTGAAGCACATCTCGTCCTCGGTCCCTTCGCCGAAGCGCACCGGGAAATCGTACGGGTTGTCGTAGGTGCACGTGGTGCGGATCGCGTCCCCGGGCATGATCTGGATCGGCTCGTCCCGCACGTAGAACTCTTGGTTGTCGAACTCGTAGATCGGCACCTCGGTGACCGGCTCCACGTCGGCCTCGTCGCCCCCGCGTAGGATCTCGGTCGAGAACGACCGGCCGATCTCGTGCATGTGGGGAAAGCTGGCGATCACCGTGAGCGGCTCGGGCAGCAGCGAGGTGATCCACGAGGGGCATACCCCCGATTCCTGGTGACCCTCGGCGCCCGCGGGGATGTTCAGCCAGATCGTGCCCAGGGTGAGGACGCCGGCGGTCATCGGCCGCGGCTGCTCGGCCGTGCAGAACGCCACGCCGCTCCTGTCGAACGAGTCGTCGTACTGCGCGGTGTTGTGATAGTGGATCTGCAGGATGTAGTAGTCGTCGGGCCCGCCCAGCTCCAGCCCTACGTCGTCCGGCATGAGGAAGTTCTTGCCGCCCGGCGCCCAGCCGGCCACGAAGGTCGTGTCGTTGGGCATGTTGCACGGCCCGACCCCGCCGTCGGGCTGCGGGGTCGGGGTGCGGTAGAGGATCCAGTGGTGCACGACCCGCTCGTCGTCGATGATCGGCGCCCAGGCGGTGGCCTGCGTGCCCTCGGCCAGCGGGGAGTGGAAGCTGAAGCACTGGTAGAGGTTGTCCGCGCCCTGCGCGGGCACGTGGAACGGCTCTTTGGAGTCCTCGGCGTGGGCGATGAAGGTGTGGCTGGGGGTGCAGGGCAGGGCGTCAGGTCCGACCGGTTCGCCCGGATCCTCGGGATCCATCTCGCACTCCTGATCCGACTCGGTCTGTGGCGCGCCCGCCTCGAGCCAGGCCAGCAGATCGTCGCGATCATCCGGATCCATGTCGCCGCCCGGAGGCATGGGGCTGACCGGATCGCCCAGCCGGTCGATCGTCACCTCCCAGACCGAGCGCGCCACGCTCGACTCGGCGGGCACCTGGAAGTCGTCGTAGTCGACCAGGGGCATCGGCGCGCCGTAGCGCGGGGGATCGCCGTGGCAGTCGCCGCAGTTGTCGCGGAGGATCTGCTGGATGTCGCACGGGATCTCGGGTGCGCTCGCGCTGCCCGATTCGTCGCCCGCGTCGGGAGCTTCGCCGCTCTCGTCCACCGCGTCCATCGACGCGCTCGTGGACCCGTCGTCCGGGTTACAGGCGGTCGCGCAGCCCTCGGTGTCATCGGCGGCACCACCTCCGTCGGGGGCACAGGCGCTCATCACCATGGAGAGCAGTGCGGCAAACAGACTCGTCGTACGCAGGCTCGGCATCGGGCCCGGGCGGTGCATTCCTCGTGCCAGGCCGACCCGCGACCGCCCTGCGGCAAGATCGCGGGATTTCGGCCAGGATCCGCGATCGCTGACGCCCATGGTCGTGCGCGGCAACGTTGCAGCTTGCCGCACCCTGGACTCGAGTCTAGGGGGTATGGCGACAGGCTGAGCGATGGTGAGGCGTCAGCCTCGTCTTCGAGCGCTTGGCAGGCGCGAAAGATCGCTCACTGCGGTCCGACGTACTCCCAGGTCTCGGATACCGCGCTGGCCGGGCCGGCGTTGAGCAGCAGACCTCCGAAGATGATCGCTTTTTGTTCCCCCACGGGCACCATGCGGTGGCTAAAGCGCGGGGCGGGCTCGCTCTTTGGGGTGATCTCGGTCCACGTGTCGGCGACCGCGTCGTAGGCCCACGTGCCGGGTACGGGCTCGGTGCAGCAGGTGAGCTTGCCGCTGGTCGAGACCAGCGTCGTCCCCAACCATGCGGCCACGTTGTTGAACTGCGGGCCTGCCCCCGCGGCGGCGACCTGTGTCCACTCGTTGCCCGCGAGGTCGTAGATCCAGGTCTCGTCGGTGAGATCCACGCTGTTGGTGTTGCCCCCCACCAAGGCGACGGCATTGTCGCCATCAAAGGCCAAGGCGAACGCCGACCGGGGCCCGGGGTTGGTGGGGGGGGCGAGATCGGTCCACTGCTCGGTGGCCAGGTCGAAGAGCCAGGTGTCGCTGAACTCCAGGCCGAAGTCGGGGCGGCCGCCGTACGCGAGGGCCAGGCCGTCGCCTGCCGAGACCATACGGTGCTGGTAGCGAGCCGGCGGGGAGATCGCGGGCATCACTGGGGTCCACTGCTCGGTGGCCAGGTCGAAGATCCAGGTGTCGTCCACCGGGGTCTCCTCGGGCCCGCTGGTCTCGGTGCCCCCGAAGAGCACGAACATGCCGTCTGCCAGGTAGGCCATGGCCAGGGCATCACGAGCGGAGGGAGACATCGCGGGGGACAGCTCGGTCCAGTCGCCCGCCTCGACGTCGAACAGCCAGGTGTCGCTGCCGCGAGAGCCGTCGGCCAGGCGCCCGCCGAAGAGCAACACTCGGCCGTCGTCGGTGGCCGCGAGCCCCACGTTGAAGCGACCCGCGGGCAACGTCGCCGGCTGTAGATCTCGGTAAGTGTTGGCGGGCGTGCGCGCGCTCAGGGTGATCGTATAGGGGCTGTCATCGACGTCGTCGCTCTCGATGAGCAGCTGCGTCGACTTGGCTCCTCCATTGGCCGGGGCCACGATGACATCGACGCTGGTCGAGCCCCCAAGGTCCACCATGGGCTCAAGTCCCGTATCGTCCAGCGTGAAGTGGGCCGTGTCTTCCGGCTCGACGTAGACCGCGTTGATGCTCAGGGTAGAGCCTCCTACGTTCTGGAGCTCGACGGTGATCACCGCGCTATCACTGTCTGTCGCGACGGGCTCGGCGAGCTCGTAGCTGCCGCCGTTGCTGACGCTCCGCCCTTCGATGGCGACCTCGAGCTCGGGCGGGGTCTGGACCGGGCCGGTGGTGGAGTCGTCGCCGCTCGAGTCCGCCGTGGGATCGATCGGGGTGTTAGTGGTTTGAGCACTGGTGGGCTGGGAATTGGTGGTGGTCGAGGTCTCGGAGCCGCTGCCCGACGAGTCGGTGTCGGCGGGCTCGCCTAGGGTGGAGTCACACCCCAGGACCATGGCCAGGGTCATGATGCCGAACAATTGCGCGTGGTCACTCATGATAGGGCACCTCAATTGGGGATCCCACAAAAGCCCACGTGTTCGTAGCCAGGAGGTGGGACCTCCATGCCGTACCAGGGCTGGCACTCTTCGCCTTGGGGCGCGCCCGTGCACTGGGAGGTCGGATCGGGGAGCGAGAGATCACAAAACTCGGCACAGCAGCCGCTGGGGTTGAGGCAGCCGGCGACGATGCTGGAGACGGCGCAGAAGTACCCGGGGTCGCAGGTGTTGACGAACTCGCACGGCGCCCCGTAGTCGCCGACCGAGCCGGGGAGCGAGTCGAGGATGCACACGAAGCCGTTGGCGCTGGGGCTGGCCAGGCACAGCTGGTCGTTGCAGTCTTGCAAGATCGGGTCACAGTCTTGCAGGCACAGCGGGAGGTTGCCGTCGTTATAGACCGCACACAGCCCTTCGTCGCACGTGGGATTGTTCTCGCTTCCTCCGCATAGCTCGAAGCAGGTCCCCGTGTTGGTCTCGGCGCTCACGTTGTAGCACATGGTGCCTACGTCGCAGTCGTCGATTCCGCTGACCGCGCTACCCTCCACGGTGCAGGGGTCTCCGGTTTGCCCAGGGTTATCCACTACCGGGCTGCACGTGGTGGAGTTCCATGATTGGCCGCCGTCGGCCGCCCAGGGCATGCACTTGTCGCCCTCGGGGCAGTCTTGTGCAAAGACGTCACATACGCCCCCGCCGGCTCCGCCCATATCGACGCCAAAGAACGTCGCGCCGGTCGACGAGTCCGCGGTCGTGTCGTCGCCCATCGTCGAGCCCGAGGTCATGACCGTGGGGGTCGGGTTTCCCGAGGTCATGACCGTGGGGGTAGGGGTCGACCCGCCGGTCGGGGACGCGCTGTTCGTTCCGTCGTCGTCGTTGGCGGTGTCACCGTCCGATGGGGTCTCGGCGGGGCACGCCGGGGTGCCGGCGAGGACCAAGCCCAGGGTCAGGATGCGCCGTCGATTCGGCGATGGATTCGTGAGCCTCGTGAGCCACATGGGCCCCGACTCTACTTCAACGAACGGGCCGCGGGATTAGGCCGCGGGATTGGGCCTTGTGCTCGGGCTTGTCGCCGGTGGAGGGCTCAGTGGGTCTGGAACCAGTCCAGCACCCAGCCCGGCGAGCTCGAGGTCCACTGGTGGCCGGCGATGCTCACCACCTCTAGCGTCGACTCGGTGCCGTTGTCGACCAGCGCGTCCTCGTAGGCCTCGGTGGTCGACAATGGCACGATCGCGTCGAGCGACCCCGCCATCAGCAGCGTGGGGGGGTGGTTGGCGGGAAGATCCGCGGCCTCGACCTCGCAGGGAAAGGCGCTGATGCAGGTCGCGTACGAGCCCGACTGCAGGGCGACCCCGCGGAACTGGTCGGGGTAGGCCACCGCGAGCCGGCTGCTGTGATACGCGCCGCTCGACAGCCCCATGGCGTACTGTCGCCCCGTGTCCAGCGGGCCGAAGGTCCCGGCGGCGATCTCCAGCAGCAGTTGGTCCATGAACGCGGCGTCCGGGCCCTCGCTCCAGTTGTCGGCGTAGGGCGGGATGTTGGTGTCCCAGTAGATCCCGCCCGGCAGCAGCCGGGCCTTGGGCGCGAGCACGGCGAACCCTGCATCCAACAGATCGCGTGTGGTCTGGAGCTGGTAGTACCCGCCGTAGGACTGATCGATGAAGCTGTAGTAGCTCCACGAGAACACCTTCGAGGCGGGGTCGTTGGTCCCGTGGAAGGCCAGCACCACCGGCCACCCGCCTTCGGGGGGCTCCCCCGCGGGGACTCGCCACAGCACCTCGCGGTCGTCGCCGTCTATGGTCAGCGTGGTCTCGTTGGGGTGGCAGTCGACGTATGTCCACCCGACGGTGCAGTCGGCCGACGGGGCGGCAGCGGCCGCGGGATCCTCTGGCTCGGCCGGGTCGGCGCCCGGATCTTCAGCGGCGGGATCGTCGGCGGGATCGTCGGCCTTGGGCGCGTCGACCGTCTCGTCCGCCGCCATGAGATCGCCGTCCTCGGGGAGGGGATCATCCTGCCCGCCGCAGGCCGAGAGCAGCAGCAAGATGGAGCTAAACGCGAGGGTTCGATCGAGCATCACCATGGGTCCCAAGAACGCGATGAACGTGGGTATAGGGCCTGATCCGGGAGGCGACAACCGGATCTTCGTGGGGTCGATGCGATTGAACCCACAACATGGTGGGCAACGCGACGGTCGGTGCAAGCATCGTGACCTGGGTTGCTTCGCGGCCAGCGAATGAACGAGCGGAGGTGCCCGCGCAACTCGAGACCGCTCGGCTCGTCGTACGAGGACGAGGGGGCGGGGCGACACCGCTCCCACCCTGTGGCCGGGCTCACGGGCTGCTAGGAGCCCAGGCGGATCGAGACCATCTGGATGTTGGTCATGTCTTCGATCGCAAAGCGAAGCCCCTCGCGCCCCAGGCCGCTCTGCCGGTTGCCCCCGTAGGGCATGTGATCGGCGCGGAACGAGGGGGTGTCGTTGATCACCAAGCCGCCAAAGTTCAGGGCCTTCATCGCGTGGAACACCCGGCCGATGTCTCGGGTGAAGACCGCCGCTTGCAGCCCGTTGTCGGTGTCGTCGGCTCGGGCCAGGGCTTGCTCGAACGAGTCGGCCACCATCAGGTTGCAGACCGGCGCGAAGGCCTCGTCCTTGACCACCTTCATGTGGTGATCGACGTCGGTCAGCACGGTCGGGGAGTAAAGGCCGCGTTCCCGGGTACCGCCCATCAGCACCGTGGCTCCTTGCTCCTTGGCCTCGCGCACCCAGTCGTCGATCCGGATCGCCTCCTGTTCGCTGATCATCGGACCCACGTCGGTGGTCTCCAAGAGGGGGTCGCCGACCCCCAGCTTGGCGGCCGCGCCGAGGAAGCGCGCACAGAAGTCCTGCTGGACCGAGGGCGCGGCGTAGACCCGCTGCA
The DNA here is from genome assembly GCA_039194325.1 of Myxococcota bacterium. Lineage (GTDB taxonomy): Bacteria > Myxococcota_A > Polyangia > Nannocystales > Nannocystaceae > Paraliomyxa. The sequence continues at coordinate 75,445 of JBCCWC010000021.1, read as the reverse complement.
CCGAGATACAGACCTGGCCCGAGTTGTAGTAGGCGCCCAGCGCCGCCCGCTCGGCCGCCGCGTCCAGGTCGGCGTCTTCGCACACGATCACCGGGGCGGTGTTGCCCAGCTCGAGGGTGACCTTCTTGATGCCCGCCGTCTGCAGGATGATCCGCCCCACCGCCCGGCTACCGGTGAAGGTGATCTTGGCGACCCGAGGATCGCGGACGATCGGTGCCCCTACGTCGGGTCCGGGGCCGTGCACCAGGTTGATCGCTCCGCCGGGCAGCCCCGCCCCTTGCAGGATCTCGCACAGCAAGACGGCCGCCAGCGGGGTGAGCTCGGCCGGCTTGAGCACGATCGAGTTGCCAGCGGCCAGGGCGGGCGCGACCTTGTGGGCGACCAGGTTCAGGGGAAAGTTGAACGGCGTGATCGCCCCGATCACCCCCAGGGGGCGTCGGGTCCAGAACCCGAAGTGATCCGCGCCGGCCGGGATCGCGTCGAGCGGCACCGTCTCACCGTGGATCCGCTTGGCTTCCTCGGCGGCGAAGGTGAAGGTCCCCGCTGCGCGATCGACCTCGCCTCGCGCGTATTTCAGGCCCTTGCCCACCTCCTGGGCGATCACCCGGGCCACCTCCTCCCGGCGCGCTCGTAGGCTCTGGGCGGTGGCGTGGAGGATCTCGGCCCGGCGGTAGGCGGGCATGTTCGCCATGATTGTGGCGGCCCGCTGAGCGGCTGCGATCGCTCGGTCGACGTCGGTGGGGCGCGCGAGGGGCAGGACTCCGATGGTCTCACCCGTGTACTTGTTGCGGATCTCGTCGGCCGCGCCGCCGTCGACCCACTGGCCGTCGATATAGAGCTTGTCCTTCATTCGGGAGCAGGCATCAGGGAGCGGGGCTCAAAACCCGATCCCGCCGTCGACGTCGATCGTCTGCCCGGTGAAGTACTCGCACTCCAGCACGAAGCGCACCGCCTGCCAGATGTCGTTGGGGGTGCCGATGCGGCCCACCGGGATCTTCTCGACGAAGGCGTCGAGCGCCTTTTGGTTCATGCCCGCGGTCATCGGCGTCTCGACCATCCCGGGCGCGATCGCTCCCACGCGGATCTTGTAGCGGGCGAACTCCCGCGCCCAGGTCACCGTGTTGGCCGCCAGCGCCGCCTTGGTGGCGACGTAGTTGGACTGCCCCCGGTTGCCGTGGCGCGAGATGCTGGACATGTTGACGATGACCCCGGGCCCGGCGTCTTTTTCGATCATCGTGCAGACCAGCGCGCGGGCCATGAACATGGGCCCGTCGAGGTTGACGGCCAGCACCGAGCGCCACTTGTCGTCGCTCATGGTCTCCAGCTCGCCCGTCTTGCGGTTCTTCTTGACCAGCAAGCCATCGCGGATGATGCCGGCGTTGTTGACCAGGGCGTTGAGTCCACCCATCTGCTCGTGGGCCCAGGCGACGAACTCGTTGCACGCGGTCGAGTCGCTCACGTCGAGGCGACGCCGATGGATCCCCTCGGGGAGCTGGGCGAGCGCCTCCTCGTCCACGTCGCCCGCGGCCACCTGAGCGCCCGCCTCGGCCAGCTGTTGGGCGAAGTAGGCGCCCATCCCTCGGGCGGCGCCCGTCACGATGATTTTGAGATCGTTCAGTTGCATAGCGTGTCCCGGAGCCAGCGGCTCAGGGCAGGGTATAGCGTCTGGGCCGCCCCCGTGCCCACCACCGCCCCAATGTGGCTGCCGGGGATGCGTAGCACCTCGGTCTGCTCGCTGCCGGTGCGCTCGCCGAGGGCGAGCACGGCCTGCGGCGGGCAGATCTCGTCGTCTTCGGCCACGATCGTCAGCAGCGGGCACTCGATGGCCGATAAGTCGACCGGGCGGCCTGCGATCCGATGCTGCCCCTGGACCAGCTCGTTGCGCTGAAAGAGGTCCCGAACGAAGCGACCATAGACCGCCGCCGGAAACGTCACGTTGTCGTTGAACCAGATCTCACGGGCCCAGAAGGCTTCGCATGCCTCCGGGTCGTCGAGGTGATCGAGCATGCGCACCCATCGAGCGACGGGGGCGGCGGGCCGCAGCGCGACCAGTCCTCCGCGGACGAGGGCCGGGTGCACGTTGCCCGCCGCGGCGACCGCCTCGGCGTCGAACCAGCGCGGATCGGTCAGGGTGCGGAGCAGCCCGCTGCGGGAGAAGTCGATGGGCCCGGCCAGGTTGACCAGCGCCGCCACCCGCTCGGGATGCAACGCGGCTTCGATCGCCCCCAGGGTCGCGCCCATGGAGTATCCCAGTAGTCCTACTTGACCAGCCCCGGTCAGACGCCGGACCCGACGAACCGCTCGGTCGAGCCTCGCGACGATGTCGTCCCACTCCAGGTAACGATCTTCGTCACGCGGAACCCCCCAGTCGAGGCAGAATACATCGAGCCCGGCGCCGACCAGGGCTTCGACCACGCTCGCTCCTGGCCTCAAGTCGAGCACGTACCACTTGTTGATGAGCGACGGTACGATGAGCAACGGGGTGCTCTGCGCCTCCGGATGACCGTGGAAGCGCATTAGACGGGCCGAACCGTCGCGTAGTACGATGTCCCGAGCCGTCGGGGCGAGCGGGATCACAGACTAACCCTTGGTGTTGACCGGCTCGGACGTCATCACCTGCGCCGTGCGGCGCCAGAAGTCCAGCGTCATCGTCTGCCACTGCTCGCCGACCTGGCCCAGCTGCTCCAGGGAGGTCTGCGCGAGCTTGGCCGTGTCGTCGATGACTGAGGCCATGTGCTCGGCCCCCTGTTTGTGCAGACGAGTCGCCTGCTGCTGAACCGACTCGAGCCGCCCGAGCTGTTCCTCCCAAAGCTTGCCCCAGCTGGCCCAGGATTGCTGCGACTGCGAAAAAAGCTTGTCGAACATGGTTCTTGTCTCCGTAGGGCCGAATTTCGATTCGATCCGACCGATCGGTAAGCAACCTAAGCGCCCTCTAACGGCATGTCAAGAGAGAAATTGTGCAGTGCACAAAACCGCTGATGGCGGTCCGAAGTCGAGCGTAGGCCGTCCCCACGTCATCCTGTTTGCCTCGTCAGCCTTCGTCGTCGGCTTCGGTGGCGGTGGCGGCGGCGGTTACCTGACGCAGGGCCTGCTTGAGCTCGTCGAGTTCGCGTCGGAGGTCGGCCACCTCACTATGCGTTGGTTCTCGCGGTGGTTTTTGCGGTGGTTTTTGCGACGGCTCGGACTCGGGCTCGGGCTCGGGGGCGGCGCTTGGCTCGGCGCTTGGCGGGGGAGTGGGGGCCGACGGTGCGGAGGTCGGAGTCGGCGTCGCGGCGCCCGCCCCGGAGAACATCCGGAACAACGCGTCGGCCGCCTGCAGGGGAACCTGGGCGAAAGGAAAGTAGGGCGTGACCTGCTGCACCCCGCTGCGGGTGCGGTTGTACATCTCCAGCGAGATCGAGACGTACTGACCGAAGAACTCCGCGAGCGCGTCGTCCTTCATACGGATGAGCTGGGTCAGCAGCGGCACCGGCAGCAGCCGGGCCGCATTGCTCTCGAGGATGATCTGGGTGAGCGTGCCCTGGGTCAGATCCGCACCGGACTTGGCGTCGATCACCCGCACGTCGGATCCCCCGCGGACCTTCTCGGCGAGCTCGTCGAGGGTGATGTAGCGGCTATCCTCGGTGTCGTAGAGACGACGGTTGCTGTACTTTTTGACGAGCATGGGATTCCCGAAAGCGCGGGTCACTCGCGTTGCGACGCAGCACCATACCGTGAGCGCCCTGGACTCAGCCGTGTGATATCCCGCAATTTGGACCTTGACGGGTAGCCGGGGGCCGCAGTAGTTTTTCCGCACGATTGCTGCGTTGCAAAAACACCACCCTTCGCTTGTAAAACGAGGGTATAACGAGAGTCCATGGCCGTGGGAGGTCGATGATGTCCGCTTGGAAGCTCTGGAAGCAGATGTTTGGTGTGTGGGAGCAGTCCACCACCGCCTACTTCGACCAGCTGCTCCGCAGCCCGGTCGTGCTCGAGCCGGCCGGGGCTTGGCTGACGAGCATGATGAAGCTCAAGGCCACCGCCGACGAGATGGCCGCCAGCGGGTGGGGTTGGCTGGGCCTGCCCACCAAGCGTGATCAGGAACGCACCCTCCACCTGATCAACCAGCTCCATAGTCGCATCCTCGACCTCGAGGAGCGCCTCGAGGATGTGGCCCTCGCCAAGGACTCGTCGAGCAAGATGATCACGACCACGGCCGGCAGCCCGACCCAGGGCCAGACCCACAGCCAGACCCACGGCCAGACCCATAGATAGCCGCGCGCCGGGAGGCCCCGATGGACGCCACACCCTATCTCGAGCCCCGTCCTGCGCCTCGTCCGATCTTCGATCACCTCGACGAGCGAGCCGAGCGTCCCCGCTTCTTCGTGTCGTCGGGCGGGCGGTGGCAGCCGATCACCTGGGCCGAGCACGCCGCCGAGATCGAGCACGTCGCCTTGTTCCTCGTGGAGCGGGGTCTGGCGCCCGGCGATCGAGCCGCGATCTTTGCGCCCAACCGGGTGGAGTGGATGTCGGCCGCGTTGGGCATCCAGGCCATGGGCGGGGTCATGGTGCCGATCTATCCCGCCTCCACCGCCGATCAGGCCGCGTACATCGTGGAGCACAGCGACGCCACCGTCTTGTTCGTGGCGGGGGCCGAGCAGCTCGAGCGGGTGTTCCGCTCGTGGCCGGCGCTTCGTGCCTTGCGCACGGTGGTGGTGATGGACGACACCTCGCCGGCTGCGGTGGCGGCCCACCTGCGTGCGCGCGGCGAGCCCTGCCCTGAGGCCGAGCAGCTCGAGCAGGCGCTGGTGCACTGGCCGGGTGTGCGTCATGCCGGGCGGGCCCGGGCCGAGGCGGAGCCCGAGCGATTCGGTGCGCTCCTGCACGCGGTGGAGCTGTCGCAGACCGCCCAGATGCTCTACACCAGCGGCACCACCGGGCGCCCCAAGGGCGTGCCGCTGACCCACGCCAACATCGCCTACAACTGGGTCGACTGGCTGCGGTCCAATGCCCCGCTCATCGACGATGACGCGGTCGACATGCTGTGGCTACCCATGAGCCACATCTTTGGCTTTGGGGAGGCGTGCGCGGGCAACTACCTGGGCTTTGCCAGCTACCTGTGCGAGCCCAAGACGGTGCTCGACCACATGCCCCAGGTGCGGCCCAATGTGTTCATGAGCGTGCCCGCCTACTGGGAGAAGCTCGCCGGCAAGGCCCTCGTACACGACGATCCGACCCAGCAGACCCGTGTGCTGCGCGAGGTCACCGGGGGGCGGCTGCGCTTTTGCCTCTCGGGGGGCGCGGGGCTCTCGCGCGACGTCAAGGAGCTCTTCTATCGCAGCGACATGCTCATCATCGAGGGCTACGGCCTGACCGAGTGCTCGCCCACGCTCACCCTCAACCGTCCCGACGACTTCCGCTTTGACTCGGTGGGCAAGCCGCTGGCATCGGTAGAGCTGCGGCTGGGCGACGACGGGGAGATCCTCGCCCGCGGCCCCAACGTCTTCTCGGGCTATCACAAGGATCCCCAGGCCACTGCCGCCGCGTTCACCGAGGACGGCTGGTTTCGCACCGGCGACCTGGGGCGCATGACCGACGACGGGTTCTTGCAGATCACCGGCCGCAAGAAGGAGATCCTGGTCACCGCGGGCGGCAAGAACGTGCCTCCGGCCAACATCGAGACCCGCTTTGCGAGCTTCCCCTGGGTGCAGCACGTGGTCGTCTATGGCGACGGCAAGAAGTACCTCGTGGCCGGGGTATGGCTCGAGGAGGCGGCGCTGCGGGTCGCGCTCGACGACCGAGGGGTGCCGGCCGCCGAGCGCGAGGCGACCGCCCGCTCCATGGTGGAAACCGCGGTCGACGAGGTCAACGCGCAGCTGGCCCGCTTCGAACAGATCAAGCGGTTTTGCGTGATGGAGCCCCCGCTGAGCGTGGAAGGGGGGCACCTGACCTCGACCCTCAAGCTCCGGCGCAAGAACATCTACGAGGCCTTCGGCGAGCAGTTCGAGGCGCTCTACGCATGAAACTGCCAGGGGGGAAGCTGCTGGGGGGACTGTCGCGGATGATCCCGCGGATGGTCCCGCGAATGATCCCGCAGATGGCCGGGCAGATGGCCGGGCAAGGCGAGCCCCTGGTCGCGCAGACCCCGGCCGATGTCGTGTTTCGCGAGAACAAGTGGCGCCTGCTTCGCTACCGGCCCCGGCCGCAGGGCCCCAAGTGGCGAACCCCCGTGCTCATCGTGCCCTCCCTCATCAATCGTCACTACGTGCTCGATCTGATGCCGGGCAAGAGCCTCGTAGAGGACATGATCCTTCGCGGGCACGACGTGTACCTTTTGGAGTGGGGGACGCCGGGGCCCGAAGATCGCTACCTCGATTTCGACGACGTCTGCGACCGCTACCTCGGCCGGGCGATCCGCCGCACCACGCGGCACGCCCACACCTCCAAGGTCCACGTGCTGGGCTACTGCCTCGGGGGCACCCTGGTGGCGATCCACGCTGCGGTGCATCCCGAGCGGATCGCCTCGCTGGTCACCTTGGCCGCGCCCATCGACTTTCGCAAGGGGGGCATGCTGTCGGACTGGGCGGGCACGCGGAACTTCGACGTGGGCGCGATGATCGACGCTCTGGGCAACGTGCCGTGGCAGCTGATGTACGCCGCCTTTCAGTGGCTGCGCCCGACCCTGCCGATGACCAAGGCGGTCGCGCTCGCCGAGCGGGGCTGGGACGACGAGTTCCTCGATGGGTTCCTCGCGCTCGAGCGCTGGGGCAACGACGGAGTCTCGTTTCCGGGGGAGTGCTACCGCCGCTATGTCGAGGCGCTCTACCGCGACAATGCCCTGTTCGAGGGGCGCTTTTGCCTCAGCGGCCAGCCGGCGCGCCTGGAGCGGATCACCTGCCCCACGATGGTCGTGACCTTCGGACGGGACCACATCGTGCCCGAGGCCTGTAGCCGCGTGCTCGTCGATCGGGTCGGCTCCGCCGACAAGCGCGCGCTGTCGCTGCCCGGCGGCCACGTGGGCTCGGTGGTGTCGCGCAAAGGCGCGGCCAAGCTGTGGCCCCAGCTGTCGCAGTGGTGGTCCGAGCACGAGCTGCGGGTGATCTCCGCGGCCTGAGTGACCATCGCGTGGCCCGAGTCCCCCGAGTCCTCTGAGCTGCCCAAGTCTCCAAGTCTCCAAGCAAGTCTCCAAGCAAGTCTCCCGAGCTCTTCGAGCCTCTTGATTCACCACCGTCCGTCGATTTCGAGTCATCACCTCGCTGCTACCCATCATGACGCGCTACGCCCAGATCCTCTCCACCGGTCGCTACATCCCCGAGCGCTGCCTGACCAACGCCGACATGGACCAAATGCTCGGCGAGTCGGTGTCGCAGTGGCTCATCGACAACGTGGGCATCGAAGCCCGCCACGTGATGGCCGAGGACCAGACCACCTCCGATCTCGTGGTGGCGGCCGCCCAGCAAGCCCTGCGTCGAGCCGGGGTCGAGGCCAGCGCGGTCGACATGATCATCGTCGCCACCGACACGCCCGACTACATCAGCCCGGCCACCGCCTCGGTGGTGCAGCACAAGCTCGGGGCCTCGCGCGCGGGCGTCTTCGACGTCAATGCCGCCTGTGCGGGCTGGGTGACGGCGATGGATCTGGCCGCCCGCTACCTGGCCACCGAGCCGCGCATGCGCCACATCCTCGTCTGCGGCGGCTACGGGATGACCCGCTTTCTCGACTGGAAGGACAAGAAGACCGCCACGATCTTCGCCGACGGAGCCGGCGCGGTGCTGGTGGGCGTGGGCGACGAGCCCGGCTTCCTCGCCGGGGAGCTGCGGGCCGAGGGCCGATACCACGACGCGCTGGGGGTCTACACCGGCGGGGCGGCTCGTCCGGCCAATCCGGACAATATCGCCGAGCATGGGATCCCCCACGTTGCGTTCGTCAAGAAATTCCCCGCTACCTTCAACACCGAGCAGTGGCCGCCGCTCATCGCCTCCGTCCTCGAGCGGGCCGGGGTCGAGCTCTCGGCGATCGATCTGTTGGTGCTCACCCAGCTCAATGCGCGGACCATCGAGCAGGTCATGGAAATCCTGAAGATGCCCATGGAGCGAACCCACATGGTGATGGACCGCTTTGGTTATTTAGGCTCAGCCTGCATCCCGGTGGCCTTCGATGATGCGCTGCAAAAGGACAAGCGACCGCCCGTGGGTGGGCATGTGATGTTTTGCGCGACGGGAGGTGGACTGGCCATGGGCGCCTCGGTCTGGCGCGTGACCAACGCGTTGGCCGATGCGCGTGAGTGAGCACGCATCGCAAAGCACCGGGTAGGCGACGGGAACTCGCGACTTTTTTGACGTCGCGGGGCATAGTTGAGCTACTGGCTTGTGCTTGAGCCAGACCCAATTTATCGGCCCTACGAACCCGCGGGTCGTGGTCGTGATCCTCAGACTTGGGCTCAGAGGGCCGATAGCAGCGTACCCATGAAATGTTGCACTGCACAAAAGGATGCGATTCGATGATGAAGACGACGATGCGAATGATGTTGATAGTGAGCCTGGGCGTGATCGGATGTGGCGAAGGTGAGTCCACCTCCGCGGGGATGACGATAGGTGCCAGCAGTTCGGGCTCGATGGGCTCGATGGGCTCGTCCACGACCATGACGATGGCCGACTCGTCGACCACCGCGGATTCCATGGGGAGCGGCAGTAGTACCAGCGGAGCGGGCACTGTCACCATCGTAGGTACCTGGGTCAGCGAGGGGGAGGACGTCGCGCAGCTTCTGGTCGACACCCTCATGGTCGGTAGTATCGATGCGACCTTCGAAGATCTCACGTTCGAGGTCGACAGCGCAGACGGCGACGGGGCCCCGTTGTTCACGCAGACCGGCAACTACATGGTGGAGCAGTGCCCCGGTAGCATGACCAAATTCTCCATCATCCTCGAGCAGACCTCTCCGGTTCCCGCTACGGTCGAGGGGATCTACGAAATTGACGACTCCGCAGACCCAGCGGTCATGCAATACGAGGTGATCCAGACCGTTCCCGATGCGGGTGCGATAGCACCCACGTGCGACGATGATTTCGGCACTGGGCAGTTCGGCGCCGACAACGTCCAGATCTTCCGGCGCCAGTAGACTCGGGCGCTTCCCCTTTGTTGCCACCCACCTCTCGCCCTTGGGCTCCATTTCGTTGTGGAGCTCGAGGTCTGCCTCGGCCCTGCTCATGGTCACCTCATTGTTGCTGACGGGCTCGTTGCTCGCGCTCGCGCCTCCTCCTTCCGCGCCAGATCCGATCAACACCGAGACTCCCGAGCAACTCGGCCGGACTCGGCGCCCGGGCAAGGATCTGACGTTCTTCGGCTTCTTCTTCACGCGGGCCGAGGCCACCAATGTCTCGCCGGAGAGCGACCTGTTCCGTGGTCAGGTGGTCGGCCGCCTGTTCGGGCCCAACACCACCAGCACCTCGGACGATCGGGCGGTGTTCCTCGAGCAGCGCTTCATCCCGTTCTTCATCTACGAGCCCAAGGCGCTGTCGAGGCACGCTCGGCTGCGGGCCTCGTTCGAGATCGACTGGACCTACGGCGACACCAACAACTCGGCCGGAGGCAACTTCGGCTCGGCCTTCACCTCCGACCAGGTCAACATCCAAACCCAGAACCTCCAGGTGGAGTTCGACATCCCCCGGGCCAAGGGCTGGTACGTCAACCTCGGCCTGCAGCGGCTCTACGACACCGCCTACGATCCTTACCGCACGGTCTTCGAGCACATGCTCATGACCGGGACTCGCCTGAACTTTTGGGGATCTGACGCGGTGGGGGTGTCGGTGCACGGGGTGGCGGGAGGCCAGAAGATCAAGCTGGGGGCCTATCAGCTCTACGAGAACCTCATTCAGGAGGACGACGACGTTGCCCTGTTCGAGGTGGCCACCGATCGGCACATCGGTCGCGGCCTTCATGTGGGCGGCCATGTTCGCTACCTGCGGGACGCCTCCTCGGGGGACGGCGGGGTGAGCGTGCTGGGCCAAGGCCCCGCCAGCACCCTGGCGGCGTATTCCGGTGCATACCAGTTCCCGATCCCCACCGGCGAGCCCGACGATCCCCTGCGGTATCGCAGCCACTTCGTGTGGACCGGGGCCGACGCCTCCTATAACCCCATGCTCGCCGCCGGCTGGTGGGGTGCCTCGGCCTACGTGGTGGGCAACTTCGGGCGGGTGCTCACCGAGAACGCCGAGCAGCGGGATCAGTTCGACGAGCTGGCCAACGTGGTCGGCGTGGCCGCCAACGGCCGCGTAGCCTTTCGCTACGGCCGGACCCCGCGCGACATGGTCTCGCTGGAGGGCATGTTCACCTCTGGCGATCACAACGGGATCAGCGACGGGACCTACAGCGGGGTCGTCACTGGCAATACCTGGGGCGCCCCCGGGGGTCTGATGGCCTCGCACGGCGCCTACCTGCTGATGCCCCACACCAACGTGGTCAACCGTTTCTATGCCGCGGTCACCGATCCCAGCAACGTGGGCTTTGGCCTGTTGTCGGGCAACCTCAACGCCAGCTACGACATCATCCCCAACAAGCTCGACGTGAAGGTGGGCGGGGCGGTCGCTCGCTCGGGCATCAAGCCGCTGGCGGGCGGAAACTTCATCGGAGCCGAGCTCAACGGCCGACTCAGCTGGCGCTTCCGCCCGCTGGTCTCGCTCGAGGCGCACGCGGCGTACCTGTGGCTGGGCGACTTCTTCGAGAGCCCGGAGATCCTCAGCTTTGCCCCCGAAGAGGACCTCGCCGCCGGCACCCCGCAGCCTCGGCCCCAAAACCCTTGGACGACCTTCCTCACCCTGCGTTGGCTGATGGTCTAGGCCGAAAGAACCGAGGAGAAGGAGGAGCAAGTTCGATGGTGCACACTTTCCTTCGTTCGTCGCCGCCCGCTCTGCGTTCGCTGCGGGTGCTCTTGGCCCTGGTGCTTGGAGTGTTCGGCCTGCTCGGCTCGGCCTGCCAGACCACCGGCCTGGCCTACGCCGAGCTCGACTACCCCGAGCCGCTCGCGCAGACCCAGACCGTGCAGGTGGGCTCGGTCTCTGTGGCCTACGCCGATCAGGGCCAGGGCGACCAGACCCTGCTGTTGATCCACGGGCTGGGCAGCTACATGCCCGTGTGGACGTACAACGTCTCGGCGCTGGCCCGCGACTACCGGGTGGTGGCGATCGATCTGCCCGGCTACGGCAAGAGCAGCAAGGACAACGACTACTCCTACTCGATGGCGTTCTTCGCCGAGGTGGTGCAAGGGGTGATCGACGAGCTGGCGCTGGGTCATCCGGTGATCGTGGGTCACTCCATGGGGTCCCAGATCGCGATCACCCATGCGCTGCGCTATCCGGGCTCGGCCCGCGCCCTGGTGCTGACCTCGCCGGCGGGCATGGAGACCTTCGAGGACGGTGAAGCCAAGTGGTTGGCCGACGCGGTCACCGACGACTTCACCTGCAAGACCCCGCCCGACGCGGTCTATGGCCGCTACGCCAACAACTTCTACCGCATGCCCAAGGAGGCGCGCTTCATGGTCGCCCACCGGGTGGCGGTGATCGGCGGCCCCGACTTTCCCCAGTATTGTCGCGCCGTCTCCCGCTCGGTGCGGGCGATGCTCGACGAGCCGGTGTACGAGCAGCTCCCCGAGCTCGAGGTGCCCGCGCTCGTGCTCTTTGCCCGCCAGGACGGGCTAATCCCCAATCCCTTCTTGCACGGGGGAAGCACCGAGCGCCTGGCCCGGCGCACGATCGAGCAGATGCCCGACGCCGAGCTGGTGATCCTCAAGAAGGCCGGTCACATGGCGCAGTTCGAGCGGGCCGAGGAGTGGAACGAAGCGGTGCTCGGGTTCTTGTCCCGGCTGCCGCCCGTCGAAGGGGCCGCCGAGGAGGCCGCCGAGGCGTCAGACGAAGCGGCGCCCGACTCAGCACCCGAGCCGGCCGCAGACGAGCAAGGATCGACGGAGTCCCCCGAGGAGCCGATCCAGTCAACCGATGTAGAGGCCGATGGACAGGCCGATGAAGAAGCTGCGGACAGCTCTTCGAAGACCGCGGGCAAGCCCAAAGGCGCCGATTCCAGTGACGCCGGGGCGGGCGAGGCCGCGGCGGACGGAGGGTCCGAGGCGGGCGATGCGTCTCCCGATGATGCGACCTCGGAGAACCCCAACGACGCGACCGCCGGGGTATCCGAGAAGGAGTAACGAGCACGAGTCGAGCTGTCTGCTCGGGCCCATCGAGTGGCCGCTCGTTCGCGGACCATTGGCGTCAGCGCGGCGGGACCACGGCCACCGGCACCGGGGCGGTCGCCGCCAGCTCGCTGCCCACCGATGACAGGAACAGCCGCTCCATCCCGCTCAGATCGCGAGAGCCGGTCACCAGCATGCAGGCTCGCTGCTCCCGAGCGACCGTGGGCAGCACCAGGGTCGGAGGCCCTCGTCGCTCGAGCCGCTCGGCTGCTCCCACGCCGTGGCGGTCGGCCCAGGTGCGAAAGGACGGGTCATCATTCCCGTGCAACCGCGCCATGATCTGATCCCACACGTCGGCGGGGACGTACGGTCCACGATCGGGGGGGTGGATCGCGTGCACGAGCACCAGCGAGCGACGCATCGCGGTTGCGACGCGGGCGGCGAAGGCTGCCGCCGGGCCGCAGCTCTCGGTCAGATCGACCCCCAGCACGACCGGCCCGGGCCCGAGCTGGTCTGCGCTCAGATCGGGCGGAACCACCACCACGGGGACGGGGAGCTGTCGGAGCATGCGTCGCGCGACCCGCCCCAAGCGGATCAGCCCGCCGCCGGTCGTGGGGGCGCGTCGGCCCATGATCAGCGCGTGCGCCTGCTTGGTGGCGACCGCCTCGGCCAGCCCGATCTCGGCGCTCGCGGCCAGCACTGCGCCCAGCTCCTCGAAGTGTGGATCATCCTCGAGCGATCGCAGCGAGTCCGCGGCCATTTGTCGGATCTCGTTGGGCCGGGTCTGGTCGAAGTGCTCATGCAGCTCGGGGACCCACTCGACCACGTGGACCCCATAGATCGCGTTGAGTCGCCCGGTGGCCAGCCACCGAGCAAGGGCGACAGCCCCCCCGCTGAGATCCCGAGCATCGACGCCGACCATCCACCGCATGGCCACACGCTAACTCGGCGCTCGTGCACGACGTTGCGCAAGTCTTGCGTCGCCGGGCGAGCTACGGCCGCGATTACGGCGGCCCGATCACGCGAGGGCTTGCCGCGCAAAGCGAGGGCTCGACCCCGTTTCGGTTGCGTCGCTCTTTTGCGCTTTACATCCAGCTCACAGAGCCTCGGCCTCTTTGCGAAGCACGTACTTTTGGATCTTGCCCGTGGATGTTCGCGGCAGCGACTTGAACACCACGAACCGAGGGACCTTGAAGTGGGCGAGGTTGGCTCGGCAGTAGGCGATGATCTGCTCGGCGGTTGGTGCTTCGTCGGCGTCGGCTCCTGGTGCGAGCTCGATGAACGCACACGGCGTCTCCCCCCAGCGCTCGTCGGGCTTGGCTACCACCGCGACCGCCTGCACCGCGGGGTGCTTGTAAAGGACGTCCTCGACCTCGATGGAGGAGATGTTCTCTCCGCCCGAGATGATGATGTCCTTGGAGCGATCCTTGAGCTGGATGTAGCCGTCGGCATGGATCACCCCCAGATCTCCCGAGTGGAACCATCCGCCGGCGAACGCCGCGTCGGTCGCCGCCTTGTTCTTGAGGTAGCCTTTCATCACCACGTTGCCGCGGAACATCACCTCCCCCATGGTCTCGCCGTCCCAGGGCACCTCGGCCAGGGTCTGCGGGTCACGGACCGACAGCGCCTCGAGGGCCTGGTAGCGGACTCCTTGCCGGGCCTTGAGGGTCGCCTGGTCGGAGGGCGGAAGCTGCTGCCACTGCCGCTTCCACTCGTTGACGACCGCGGGGCCGTAGGTCTCGGTGAGCCCGTAGAGGTGGGTCACGTTGAATCCCGCGGCCTTCATGGCGGCGAGGACCGCCTCGGGAGGGGGGGCGGCGGCGGTGAAGAACTCGACCGCACGGGGCAACGGCCGGCGTTCCGCGGCGGGGGGCCCCAAGAGGATCGACATGACGATCGGCGCGCCGCAAAGGTGCGTGACGCCGTGGGTGGCGATCGCGTCATAGATCGCCGCGGGACGGACCTGGCGCAGGCACACGTGGGTGCCCGCCACCACGCTCAGCGACCAGGGGAAGCACCAGCCGTTGCAGTGGAACATGGGCAGCGTCCACAGGTAGACGGGGTGTCGGCCCATGCCGCCGGTGACCACGTTGCCCGTGGCCAGCAGGTAGGCCCCGCGATGGTGGTAGACCACCCCCTTGGGGTTGCCCGTGGTCCCCGAGGTGTAGTTGAGGCTGATCGCATCCCACTCGTCGGGGGGCATCGTCCAGCAAAACTCGGGGTCTCCCTCGTCCAGCAGCGACTCGTAGCTGGTGTCACCGAAGGGTTCGTGCCCAATGGTGCCAGCGGAGTCAGTGCCAGTGGGATCGGTATACTCGATCACCACCGGGCGGACTCCGCGGGCGAGCGCGAGGGCCTGCCGCAGCAGCGGGGCGAGCTCGTTGTCGACCAGCACGGCCCGGGTCTCAGCATGCTCGAGGCAAAACGCAATCGTGGCCGCATCGAGTCGGGTGTTGAGGGTGTTGAGCACCGCGCCGGCCATGGGGACGCCGTAGTGGGCCTCCAGCATCGGCGGGGTGTTGAACAGCAGGGTAGAGACGGTGTCCCCGCGGCCGATCCCTCGGCGGGTGAGGGCCGAGGCGAGCCGGCGCGAGCGGGCGTGGAATTGAACGTAGTTCCAGCGTCGCTCCCCGTGGATGATGGCCGGGTGATCGCCAAATACCCGTGCGCATCGCTCCAAGAAGCTCAAGGGGGTCAGCGGCTGGTAGTTGGCGGGGTTGCGGTCGAGATCGAGGTCGTACGCTCCGGTCACGGCGGGCTCCATTCGGTCGACGGCGGGCGAGGGTTCTTTTCGTCTCGATCCGCCGTAGGCTCCCCTGGGATGTGTAGCCGCAGCATACTCGTCTGGCGTGGTACGAGCACGAGCCTGCGTGCGACAGGAGGTCATCGATGAGCGTGTTCAGCTACCAGGGGATCGATCTGCACTACGATATCCACGGGGATATCCACGGGGATATCCACGGGGATATCCACGGGGAGCGCGAGCCGCTGCTGCTGCTCACCGGCCTGGGCTATGGCGCCTGGTGCTGGTACGAGCAAGTGCCGGTGTTGAGCCGCGAGTATCGGACGATCGCCCTCGACAACCGGGGGGCGGGTCGCTCCGACGTGCCGCCGGGCCCCTATACGATCCCGCAGATGGCGGCCGATGCCGAGGCCTTGCTCGATCACCTGAAGATCGACGCCGCTCATGTGCTCGGCCTGTCGCTGGGGGGGTTCATCGCTCAGGAGCTGGTCTTGGCCGCGCCCGAGCGGGTCAAGAGCTTGGTGCTGGGGTGCACCTCCTCCGGAGGACCCCGGGCGGTGCTCATGAGCCCGGACGACCTCGAACGCTTTCGGCAAGAAGCCGCCGAGGGGTTCTCGGTCGAGGTCTGCCGGCGAGGCCTCGATCTGCGGTTCTCGGCCGAGTTCATCGAGCGCGAGGCGGCGGTCCTCGACGACTTCGTCGCGCGTCGGGTACGGAATGTGTCCTCGATGGTCGGCTGGCGGGCCCAGGTGTCGGCGTCTTGGTCGTTCGACGCCGAGGCGCGCGTAGGCCAGATCCAGTGTCCCACGCTGGTGATCACCGGTCGCGACGATCGGATCGTGCCCGCCGTGAACTCGCGATCCTTGAGCGAGCGGATCCCGGGGGCGCAGCTGGTCGTCTTGCCCGGAGGGCACCTGTTCTTCATCGAGCGAGCCCGCGAATTCAACGAGTGCGTCCTTGATTTCCTGCGCGCCTCGCGGTAGTCGAGCCTGTCGTCATGAGTGCACCCCAGCCTGGATCGTCGCTTCCACCCGAGGTGGGAGGCCGCTACGCCAAGTACGTGCTCGGCGTGCTGATCGTGGTCTACACCTTCAACTTCTTGGATCGGCAGATCCTCGCGATCTTGGCCAACGACATCAAGGCCGACCTCGGCCTCGATGACGCTCAGCTGGGCTTCTTGTACGGCACGGCCTTTGCCGTGTTCTACGCCGTATTCGGCATCCCGCTCGGGCGGCTGGCCGACGTGTGGAACCGTCGCAACCTCATCTCCATTGGGCTGGGGTTTTGGAGCGTGATGACGGCGCTCTCGGGGTTCGCTCGTAGCTTCGTGCAGCTGGCGATCCCCCGGATCGGTGTGGGCGTAGGGGAGGCCAGCGCGTCGCCCTCGGCCTACTCGATGCTCTCGGACTACTTCCCGGCCTCGCGGCGAGCCACCGCGCTGGCGCTCTACTCCAGCGGGATCTACATCGGCGTCGGGCTGGGTCTCATCATCGGCGGCCAGATCGCTGGTCGCTGGGATGCGGCGTGGTCCGATCCTCCCTTCGGCCTGCGGGGCTGGCAGGTGGCGTTCTTCGCGGTGGGCTCACCCGGCTTGCTGCTCGCGCTGTGGGTTCGCAGCCTCCGCGAGCCGGTGCGGGGCCAGGCCGATGGCCTGGTCACTCCGGACGAGCCGCACCCGATGCGGGCGTTCTTGTACGAGCTTCGCTCGGTGCTCCCCCCGCTGACCCTCTACCACCTGGCGCGGGTGGGTCAGGGGACGCGGCCGTTGACCATCAACCTGATCGCGGCGGCGGTCATCACGGCCGCCTCGATCGTGCTCGTTCAGGTCACGGGAGATCTGGCCCAGTGGGTTGCGTTCGGAGCGGGGATCTACGCCAGCGTCTCGTGGGTGCAGGCGGTCGCGCTGCGGGATCGTCCCACGTACGAGCTGGTCTTTCGCACCCGAGCACTGCGCTACGCCACGTTCGGGTTCGCGTTTCTCGCGTTCACCGGATACGGGCTCGGGTTTTGGGCCGTGCCGTACCTCGGTCGTACCTTCGAGGTCGAGCTGACCGATCTGGGGCTGTGGAGCGGTCTGGGGGCGGCCGTGGGCGGCTGGATCGGGGTGGTCATGGGAGGGATGGTGGCCGATCGCCTGCGGGGGCGCTCGCCCAACGGGCGCCTGCAGGTCGGGGGGATCACCGCCGTCGTGCCGATCCCCTTTGCGGTGGCGCTGCTGTCCACCGACACGCTGAACACAGCGTACGTCCTCTATTTCCTCGTCTCGATGCTCACCCCCATGTGGCTCGGGGCCGGGGCGGCCACGGTGCAAGAGCTGGTGCTGCCGCGTATGCGAGCGTCGGCGTCGGCGTTCTTCCTGCTGGTGATCACCCTCATCGGGCTCGCGCTGGGGCCCTACCTCTTGGGTAAGCTGAGCGTCGTCACCGGGGATCTGCGCTCGGCCATGCTGCTGGGGCTGCTGTCGAACGTGCCCGCGCTGGTGTTCTTTGGGCTGGCGGCGCGCTACATGCCCGACGAGCTCGAGACGGTGCGCGAGCGGGCCAAGCTCAGCGGGGAAGCGGGGCTCTGAGCCCGTGCCGAGCGATCCTGCTCGTTGGATCGCTCGGTCAGATCGAGACTTAGGCGCGTGGTAGGTGTCGGGTATGCGCAAGGTCGTCGTCGGCTCGCTCATCGTGCTCGCCGTGCTCGCGGTGGTGCTCGGGGGGCTTTACCTCTTGCTGTGCGGTGGCGGGCGCTCGCCCAGAGCGGTTGGTGCTGGGGTGCCGCCCCCTCCGCCTCCGGTCTCCACGATGACCAACCGCGAGGCCGCGTCCGAGCACACGGTTGCGGCTGCTCCACCCTCGCCGGCGCGGGATCTTGCCGCGCGCAATGCCATGCGCCAGCGGATCCTCGACGCCATGCACGCTCGCGAGCGGGCCGCTGAGGACCAGCGGGAGTCCACCGGGCGCGAGCCGGCCCCGGCCACCGAGCGCCGAGAGCCGGCCGGCGACGATGGCGGGCCCGCGGCGGGCTCCCTGGTCGACCGCACCGGGAACCACGAATACCTGGTCAAGGTGATGAACGAGGATCTAATGCCCCTGGCCGACGAGTGCTACGAGCTTGCGCTCGAAGAGCAGCCCGATCTCGAGGGCATGCTCGCGGTCGAGCTGGACATTATCGGCGAAGAAGAGATCGGGGGCGTGGTCGAGTCGGTGCAGCCGGCCGAGGACAACGAGCTGAGCCACCCTACGCTGGTGGAGTGCGTGCGGGAGTCGATCCTGGCCACCACGCTACCGCCGCCCGAGCAGGGCGGTCGGGACGAGATCATGCTGTCGCTGCGGCTGTCTCCCGACAATGCCCCATGAGGAAGTACAGTGATAACGTACAGTGATAACGTACGTTAATGCGCATTGAGCTCGCGTATCCTCGACCCGGGAGGGGTCGATGGAGGCAACGCGATCGTACGAAGCGCTGACGAGACGGGGAGCTACGCTGGGGATCGCGCTGGGGATCAGCACGTATACGACCTCGGCGATGGCGGCCGACGTGTGGGTCGATGCCCGCGCTGGCGCCGGAGGAGACGGCTCGATGGGCAGCCCCTTCCAGACGATCAACGAAGGCCTCGACGTGGCCATGCCCGGCGACACGGTCCACGTGTTGCCGGGGGCCTACCCGGCGGTGAGGACCGCCCGCGACGGTGAGCCCGACCAGTGGATCACCGTCGTCGCCGAGATGCCGCGGGAGGCGGTGGTCGAGTCCGACGGGACGGCCCTCGAGGTCGGCCACGACCATCACCGCTTCGAGGGGTTGGTGTTCGACTCGGGCTATGGCTCGGGTGACGGCGTAGAGGGCGGCAGCACGGGCCTGGAGCTGGTCGACGTGGAGGTTCGTCGCACTCGAGGGGATTGCGTGGATCTGCGTAACTCCAGCGAGGTGTCGATCGAGGCGTGCGAGATCCACCACTGTGTCGCGCAGTTCGATCCGGGCAACAACGCCGACGCCCACGGGGTCACCGCAGACACGCTCTTTGGCCTGACCATTCGCGACAGCGAGATCTACCTGGTGACCGGTGACGCGCTGCAGGTCTCGCCCAGCCGGGACCCCTGGGACGACGTGCTGGTGGAGCGCACGCGGATGTGGTCGGGGGCGCTCGACGAGGCGGCCAACGGCTGGAGCGCGGGTGACATCATCGGGGAGAATGCGTTCGACTCCAAGGTCGGTGGTGATCTCAACGGCAGCGGCACCAATCCCCAGGTTACCTTCACCGATGTCGTCGCCTACGGATGGCGGGGGTCGATCAGCAACCAGGGGGCGTTCAACGTCAAGGAGGACGTGGATTTCCTGCTCGACCGAGCGACTGTCTACGACAGTGAGATCGCCTTTCGCCTGCGCTTTCCGGCGGTGGTCACCATTCACAATGCGGTGGTCTACGACGTGGATCTGGGCTTTCGGCTCGAGGACGGCCTCGAGGGGCTGAGCGTCCGCAACACCACGCTGGGCGCACAGATCGGGTCGCTTATCGACGATGCGGGCGGCGCCCCTCAGTCGCCGATCTTCGCGAACGTGCTCTTGTTGGCCGATAGCGTGCCCGCGCCGGCCGATGCCACCCCGAGCAACATGGCGGTAGATGGCAGCGTCTTCGTGGACTCGGCGAGCCACGACTACCACCTCCAGATGGGCTCGTCGCCGATGGATGCGGGCGAGGCGTTGGCCGAGGTGACCGTGGATCGCGACGGAGTGCCGCGGCCCTTCGGGCCGGCGCACGACATCGGGGCCTACGAGTGGACCGACGAGCCGCCGCCCGGTGGCTCCACCGGCTCGGGAGGGCTAGACGGCAGCGGCGGCGAAGCCGGCTCGGGCGGTGGCTCGGAGGGCGCCACGGGTAGTCCGGGCGAGGGCACGGGCGCCGGCACCGGCGCGACCGCGGGCGAGACCTCCGCCGGAGCGGGGGACAACGGTGGTGGCGGTTGTGGCTGCCGGGCAGGAGCACCACCTGCGTGGTCGGTACTGCTGGGGTTGGCGCTGGTGGGGCGAGTCCGCCGAAGGACCACTCTCCAAAAAGAACTTGGGATCGATCAGCACGGCGAGCGATGAGCGGCCGGTGGACGAGCGCGAAAATGCGCGAGGCCGACCAAAGAGATCTTCACGAGGACCAAGAAATCTGGGAACGCTTGAGGGGGTCGGGGACCTAACATCCGGCCTCATGCACACCAAGCACTGTCCCCTAGAGAATTCTGCACTGCTCGTTTTGCCCCTCTTCGCGCTGTCGTGCGACGCCGCTGGCGGGCGGCTTGCCGATGAGCTGGGGGGTGTGGAGCAGGACACTGCAATCGAGTCTGCCGAACCGCTGGGTCCCGAGTCCCTGGGGCGCGATCGTGCGCCGCAACGCGCGGCGGCCGACTGCTGCGTCTCCGGCAGCGAGGCCGGCTGTTCGGACGTTGGGGTTCAGGCGTGCGTCTGTGAAGTCGACGCCTACTGCTGCAACGTGGCTTGGGACGGGATCTGTGTGGGCGAGGTTTCCTCGCTGGGGTGTGGGTCGTGCGAGGTCACGGCCGCGTGCTGCTCCACCACGACGACGCCGGGCTGTGCGCTGTCTTCGGTCGAGTCGTGCGTTTGTGCGGCCGACGCCTACTGCTGCAACGTGGCCTGGGACGGGATCTGTGTGGGTGAGGTCACCTCGTTGGGGTGCGGGTCGTGCGAGGCGATCGATCTGGCGATCACCGAGCTCACCACGCCACCCACGGCCTGCCGTGGCGAGAACATCGGGGATCTCATCGATCTGGTCATTACCAACTATGGATCCGATGGCGTCGACAACCTATTTCAGGTTGGCTGGTACCTGTCCTCGGATGACGTCCTCGGGGGTGATCCTCTGCTGATCGGCGGTCGAGATCAGGTCGCGTCGCTGGCCGCCGGAGCATCGACCTCGGTCTCGGTGAACTCGAACATCATCCGCAATGATGCGCCGCTGGGGTCGAACTACTTGATCGTGAAGATCGATGAGTTCGACGGCGTCGCTGAGACCGACGAGCCCAACAACATCGCGGCTGTGCCGATCGAGATCACCACGACGTGTGCCTCGGAGTGGGCCGGCCAGGTGGGGGGTACGGGGAGCGACCTGGGCCTGTACGTGGACGTGGATGGTAGTGGCAACGTCTATGCCTTGGGGATGACCTCCAGCCCGACCATCGATCTGGGCGGTGGCCCGGTCCCGCCGGTCTCTACCGATCTGTTCCTGGTGAGCTGGGATCCCGCCGGTAATTACCGTTGGTCACGACTGTTGGGAGGAAGTGGCCCCGAGTTCCCCGGGGCGCTGGGCGTCGATGGAGCGGGGAACGTCTACGTCGCCGGTGATGCTCGGGGTACGCTCGACCTGGGGGGCGGCGCGCTGCCGCTGGAGGGGTTTCGCGATCTATTCGTCGCGAGCTACACCACCACTGGCACCCACCGCTGGTCTCAGCGTCATGGTGCCGCTGGCGTCGGCGTGGGCCCCAACGACATGGCCGTCAACGCCTCGGGTGACGTCGTCGTGGTGGGTCGAGTCAATGGGTCGGTCGACCTCGGAGGTGGCCTGCGAGCCGGCGAGGGAGGGCTCGACGTCTTCGCCCTTGCGCTCGATTCCAGCGGAGGGCACCGGTGGTCCCGGCTGATGGGAGGGACCGGCTCCGACGGCGCAGACGGGGTGAGCATCGACGCGAGCGGTGGCGCGCTGATCACCGGGGACATGGGCAGCTCGGCGGATTTCGGCAGCGGCCTGCTCACCGGACCGGCGGGCCTCGTCGTGCGGGTGGGTAGCACCGGCACCACGCAGTGGGCTCGCACCTTCGGAGATCTCGCCCAGGATGCGGTGCTCGAGCCGTCGGGCGAGAGCTACGTGGTCGGCTCATTCACCGGGACCGTGGATCTCGGAGACGGCCCGCACACCGCGGTGGGCTCTGATGTCCTGCTGGCGCACTACTCGAGCTTCGGCAGCGTGTACTGGTCAACCGCCGGAGGAAGCGCGAGCACCGACTTCGCGGGGCGGATTGCGCTGGACGCCGCCGGCAACCCGATCGCGATCGGCTCGTTCTCTGGGGCATCGTTCGATCTGGGGAGCGTCTCGATCCCCGGGGCGGGCGACGATGACGTGTGGCTGATCGGCTTTGACGGGACGCTCGGTAATCCCCAGTGGTCGAGCGGCTTCGGCAGCGGTGGCAATGAGTTTGGGCATGACATCGCGGTGTCGCCGACGGGCGCCGTGCTGATCTCCGGGAGCTTCGACGGGGCGCTCTTGGTGGACGGAACGCCCCTGTCCACGCTCGGCAACGCCGACGCCTTCATCGCCAGCCTCCGACGATAGGGGAATCGATGAAGTCTCCGGGACGGTCTTGGCGAGCCGGGGGTCCACGACCACCCGCTCGCCGGTCGGGTTGGGACATACTCGCTATTACAGACCCATCTACTGTGGATCGCAGGCCCCGTCGCAGTACGAGTGCACTTGCCCCGTCCGCAGAAACTCGAACAGCGTGTCGTGCCCCTGCGGTTGCTGCCAGATCGACCCGTGGGGATCGTTGCCTTGCTGCATGGGTACGTTGTCCAGCGGGATCGGCGGTAGCCCGAAATCATACTCGATCATGGCCGAGCCCGTGTGCCCCGACCTCACCTCGTCGAGCCCCCACACCGGCCGGGGCGCGGGGGTCAGCAGCGGGACCCCGATCGTGCGGGCCATGATGTGCGAGCCATAGTTGGTCACCTGGTGATCACCGATCGCGACCTGCAGCAGCACCTCGTGCGGCGAAGTCCCCAGCGCGCCGTCGCGGATGTGCCGGGAGAACCCCGTGGGCTCGACCCGATCCCACAGCAACATGACGATCGACTGGATCATCTGGATGTCCCGCGGATCGTCGTAGAACGACTCGAGCACGGTGAGGAAGGGGGCAAACCAGATGCTGCGCGACATCAGCAGGTTGAACGACTGCCCAGGCACGCCCAAGACCCCGCGCTCCACGTCGGGGCTCAGCGCCATATAGACCGAGCCCAGGATCCCTCCCAGGCTCACCCCGAAGTAGTAGCGCTCGGAAGGATCGATCGGATCTTGCGGCCCAAACCAGTTGTCGTGCAGTGCGGGGTCTTCGGTGAAGCTCCCGGTGATCATGCGCATCGCCAGCAGCGCGTTGACATGAGCCTGGAGCAGGCGCGAGGGCAGCGTCTCGAAGTCGGCCAGATCTCCGGTCGTCAGCACGTTGGCGGTGGGGAGCGTGTCTTGCTCGGCCATGCCGAGCCAATCGACGGCAAAGAGCACCACGTTGTAGGCGTTGGGGACCCCATAGATCAATTCGATCGTGCGGTGGTTGTTGAATAGCCCGTGTCCATACTGGACCACCGGCGCCGGATCGTAGTACGCGCTCTCGGGGATCAGCACCTCGAAGGGGTACTCTGCCGTACCGTTGCGGGCGGGTCGGCCGTCGGGGCCGAGGTTGATGACCCCGCCCACCCCTGGCTGGTCGAGGTAGAGCGGCACCACCATGCGCCCGAGGATCCGCAGCATCAAGCCGTTGCCCCAGATGATGTCGGTGCTGTCGATCGTATAGGGAGGCCCGCCCTCGCTCATCATCTCCAGCGACTCGTCGCGCATGCCCACGAGCCAGCCGGTGTTGTCCTCCATGCTGGCGGTGCTGAAGTCCCAGGCTTGCTGGAGATCGTCGCGGGCCACCCCGGCGCCCTCCAGCTGGGCGAAGATGTCGGTGTAGAGCCCCCGCCGGGACTCGACCGCAGGGTCGTCGCTGGGGGTGCGGTCGCGCAGGGCGGCAAAGGCGGGGGAGGGAGCCAGCGGGGCGCCATCTTGGTCGACCACATCTCGGATCGCCGCGATGTAGCGCCGGTCGTCTTCCAGCCGGACCGCGGGGCGGATCATGAACGCCTGCCGCTGCTCGTCGTTGGTGGTCATGTCCAGCTCGGCCCAGTGGGCCACGCGCTCGCCGGTGACCGTGTCGAGCAGCACGGTGGGAGAGTCGGGCTCGAGCGAGCGCTCGATGCTGTCGGGGCGGGCCAGCCCCTCGGTGGTGGCTCCCGGCAGCTGGGTGAGCAGGGCGATGCCCGCAGAGAAGCCGTCGCGCCGATTGAAGACGTCTGGTGCCGTCGTTTTGTCGCCGTCGCTCATCGGCAGCATGGCGGGGTTCAGCGCCACCCGTCGGCCGGTGAGCGTCTGGGGGTCGGCCTCGGTGAACACGTTGCTGGGGAAGGGGAACCCACAGAACTCGGGGACGATCGGATCGCACTCGAGCGTGGGCCACTGGCCATCCCAGGGGGTCTCGGTCTCGCCGGTCGTGGTGGCTGCGGTGGTTTCGTCGCCGCTGCTGCCGTCGAGCCCCGTAGGAAGCCCGGTGCTCGTGGGGAGATCCGGGCCGGTGCTCGCGGTGCCTGCCTGCGGGTCGGGCAGATCGTCACCACAGGCATAGAGCCCGAGGGCCAGCAATCCGATGCATCGCCACCTGCCGAGGATGTCCATCGATTCCCCTTATACACGGACGAGGCCGTCGATCGGCGAGCGAAGGGGCGAACGAGCGATCGAGCTGCGCTCGGTTGGCGCAACGGTGATCCCACCGGTGGATCTGGGTGGTACGAACGGTCAGGTCACCCCCGGCGAAACCCTCGTGCGGTCGTTGCACTATCTCCGGTGAAACCCTCGTGGTCGTAGCGTGACCCCCGGCGAAACCCTCGCGCGCTCGAACGGTGCCTGCAATCCCTTGCCCTTGTCGCCGGACTTCTTGGGCATGTTCAGATCCATCCCCCCGATCGTTCTCGCAGTGTTCGCGCTCGCCACGAGCTTGTCTGGGTCGACCGCGCTCGCGTCTGGGCCTGAGCCAG
Organism: Myxococcota bacterium; assembly: GCA_039194325.1. Taxonomy (GTDB): domain Bacteria; phylum Myxococcota_A; class Polyangia; order Nannocystales; family Nannocystaceae; genus Paraliomyxa. Next base: position 50,717 of record JBCCWC010000021.1, on the reverse strand, counting down.
TGTCCGTGTATCTGCTCAACGGCAGCTTCGACGACCCCACGCCCGGGACCGCGCCTGGTGACCCGGTGGATACCCCGGCTGTCTGCACGGGACCCACCGGCACGACGTCGGCCTCCGCGTTCTGGACCACGTGGATCAACACGGCGTTGACGCAGGTGACGCCGGACCGTCGATCTTCTACGTTGATGATGCGACGGTGTCCTATGATCCGGCCTGTGAAGGCGAGATCTGAGGGCGTTCGTCGATCGCTGATGACCGATGATTGATGCAAGAGCCTCTCGCTTCACTCGGCGACTTTTTCCAGACGCCGCGAGCCGCGAGAGGTCGAGGCGCGGAGCCGGGCAACGCTGGCTCGGTTGATCTCGCGTTGGTCAGCGCAAGGTGATCCCGCTGGACATCCAGGTGGTGCGCACACCCTCGGGCATGGTCAGGCGCTGCGCGACCATGATCGCGGCGTGTCGACCCTTGGGTCCGACGAACACCATGCCGTCGTCGAGGCCGTAGCTCAGCGTCCACGGGCGTCGCCGGCGGCCGTTCTCGACGACGACCTCCGACATCCCGGGCTGCTTGACCTTGAGCACGAAGGCGGCGCCATCGGCTGCCTCCATGGGATCGTCGGTGGCGTGCTTGACGCGAAACGACACCTGGATCGTGCCGCCGTCGGGGGGGGTGAAGTTCCAGCGTGTGCCGCTTTTATCGAGCCCGAGCGGCCCGCCGAGGTACTCGGCCGAGATCCCATAGCGCTCGAGTCGAGGCGCGCGGCGATGGGCGAGCTCTTCCCGTAGGTCGGGCGGATCGCAGACCTCCGCCTCGGGATCCGCCGGCTTGACGAGTATGTGCCCGTCGTTGGCGTAGCGATCGGCCTGGGCATCGACGATGGTCAGCTCGGCTTCGCCTTCACAGCTGACCATGGAGGACCCATGGTGGTAGGTCTCGAACGCATAGTAGCGGCCATCCTGGGACCAGCCCCAGAACACGAAGTTGTCGACACCCTTGGCCGGGTCGCCCTCGCGCCGGTATTCGTCAGCTCGGCGGTCTTGGGGCTTGGGCGAGGCCGGCTCGGCATCGCGAATGTGGTCTGGCTTCGCGTCGTCGCGGCGGGCACCGTCACGCACGGCCTCGGTGTCCTCGTAGCCGGTCTTGGCTTTGGGTCGGGGGCCGGCCCGTTGGTCCTTGGTCTGGACCTCGGGACGCGCGTCGCTGCTCTGGTCGCAGCCGAGGGCTCCGACGAGCCCCCAAAGGAGCAGCGCGCGTGGGTTCATTCGTCCTCTCCGTCTCCCCCGATCGGATGCTCGGCGGCGTAGGCTTCACGCTCGAGCTTGGAGTCCCAGTTGCGCTTCTTGTGGCGCACGTTGTTCCAGCGCTTGACGTTCTTGACCGGAGGCAGCCCGTAGCGCGCCCGGATCACGTTGACCGGCTGGGCCCCGACCTCCTCGGCACAGTGGGCGGTATAGATGTGCTTGTCCTTGCCCAGCTTGGCCAGGCGCTCCACCGGGTCGTAGGGCCCGTGCTCGGCCACGTACTTGGGGGTGGGGATCCCGTAGGTGACCTTGTACATCTGGACGCGCTTGGGCACCTCGCCGTCGTGCTGGAGCGTCCACTGGCGGCAGAACCAGCGCGCGTGCCATTTTTGGTACCAGCTGCCCTTGCCCCCCTCACCCCCGGCGATCCGCCGGTTGATCTTGCGCTGGCGTGTGTACCAGATCCACGGCATCGGTCGCTGCGAGGGGTGATAGACGTCGGTGTTCATGTCGAACACCTCGCCCTTGGAGTCGGTGACCCGCACCCGCAGCAGCAGGTTGGAGCGCGGTGGGTTGGGGGCGAACATCCGCCAGCCCTGGGTGGTGTGGGTCATCTCCAGCCACTTGCGGAAGGGCTCGTGGGTGGCGGTGCGCCACGACAGGCAGTCTTTGTCGGGCAGCAGCCAGCAGGCCACGCCGACCACGTGATAGAGGGTGAGAACACCGATCAGGAAGCGCCCGCGCGGTCCGTAGGCCCAGGGCATGCGCAGGGCGTTGCGGGGCTCGTCGGGGTCGCGCTCGGCGTCGTCGCCTCGGATCGGGCCGAAGCGGGGGACCACAGGGAGGGTTTGGTCGCGGTGGCTCCGGGCGTCACGCCAGGCGGCGCCGGCGAGGAACGCGAAGATCCCCACCAGCGTCCAGCCGAAGTGGAGCACGTCGAAGACCTGCAGCGGCACACCGACCGCCGCGACCACGGTGGCCCCAATGATCGCCGCGGTGGGCAGCCGCGCCGCGTCGCGGTGCAGGCGGGGCAGCGTGGGATCCTCGGCGGGGAGCGGGTCGGGTGGGCCGCGCCATGCCTCGGGCAGGCCCGGGATCCGGCGGGCCAGGCCGCGCCGGAGGATCATCAGCAGCATCGCAATCTCGGCGCCGCTGACGAAGCAGATGAACCCCGACATGGCGCCCGGCTGGAACCAGCCGATGTTCATCAGCAGTACCAGGTGCAGGTGGAACATCAGCCCCAGCGACACCCAGACCCGTCGGCCGAGGAACCAGCGGCAGAACCAGTCGAGGTCGAGGACCCGGGTGCGCCCGCGCAGCTTCACGCGGAACGGCCGGTAGCGCAGCCGGTGCCAGCCCCAGCCAAAGAGCAGCATCAGCAGCAGCCAGCCGCCGGCAAAGATGTAGCGCATGCGCTCCAGGGTCAGCCAGCTGCCCCGGGGTTGGACGAAGTGTACGGGGTAGGCGATCCAGCACACGGCCAGCGCCGACAGGCCCAGGCCGATCCAGCCCAGCGCGGCGATCCGGCGGGCCCGACGCGACAGCCGGGGCATGTCCTCATGCAGGCTCCAGCGCACGATGAGGCCGAAGACCGCCAGCGGGAACAGGCTCTCCCAGGCGTGCACCACGTGGGTGTTGAGCCGGAACAGGTTGGTCCCGAATACAGAGGAGAGCCACTGCGGCGGGACCCGATAGAAATGGTCCAGGTTGAACGCGTAGTAGAACGCGTCGCCGCGCCACCACACGCTGCCGTTCTTGACCACGCCGGTGTAGCAGTAAAGGGCGCCGCACTGGAGGATCACCAGAAGCCGCGGCCAGGCGGGGATCAGCCGGTAGACCGCCTCGAGGCCCTTGGGGTGCTCGTCGCTGGGGGGCGCGCCGGCGCCTTCCCCCGGCTTGCCGCGCTCGCTGAGCCGGCCCGCGCGTCGCAGGCGACGACAGCGTCGCCAGTTGTCGAGGCTATAGGCCTGGCCGCATCGCGAGAAGCACACGTAGAGGAAGAAGCACCGGTAGACGTTCTCGGTGCCCTCCCAGTACACGGTGTTGCGCAGGATGATGCTGTGAAACAGAAACCAGGCGATCCACTTGGTGTAGCGGGTCCACAGCCCCACGATGAACAGCGCCATCGCGATCTCAAAGGCCACCAGGTGGGCCCAGAAGAACGCGGGGGTGCTGTCGAAGAAGAGCAGCGAGTACTTGGGCCCCTTGAGCCACTGCCAAAAGCCAGCCAAGCCGAAGAACCCGTAGGGATCTCCGTCCACCCCGTTGCCCCAGCCCTGGAACTGCTCGCGGGCGTAGACCTCGCGGGCTACGTCGGTGATGAACAGGCCCTCGTCGGTGAACAGGTACTCGAACAGCTCCCACAGGCCGTTGACGTTGCACATCGCGCACAGGCCGAACACGATGCGGAACGCCCCCATGGACCGGGGGTCCTCCATGCGAAGCCACAGGCGCCGCCATCCCTCGCGATAGCTGACGAAGATGATCGCCGTGAAGATCGCGCAGGCGAACATCGCCCAGCCCACGGTGGGGGCCAGCGCGAGCGCGTCTTCGTTGGGGATCCGCTCGGCCAGCAGCGCCGGGGCGCACGACAGCGAGAACATGCCGGGGACTATCTCCCCGAGGGCCAAGCCGGTGCAAACCCCCCGGAGGGCTCGGCCTGGAGTGCTCCTTGGCGGAGGATCTCGGTTTTTTGCGGCTTTAGGTGATCGTTCCCGCGGCGGCCGGCACAACCCGATCGAGAACGCTTGAGCTTGAGGAGAATCCCGATGCGCCACCTTCGCCCGTCCTTCGTCCCTTCGTCCTCCCGATTCGCCGCCGTGGCCGGTGCCTGTGCCGTGTCCTTGTGGGCGGCCACCGCGTCTGCCGCGCAGCCCGCGGTCCCGCCCGCCCCGGCCAGCACCACCACCGAGGTGGCTGCGCCCAGCGATGGCCCGGTGGTGGTGGTCAGCACCACGACCACCGCGCCCGCGCCCGCGCCTGTGGCCGCGCCCGCGCCCGCGACCGCGCCGGCTCCCGCCCCGGTGGTGACCGCTCCGGTGGTCGAGCCCGCGCCGGCCTCCGATCCCGCGAGCGATCGCCTCGATGCGGCGCTGGCTCGCAAGAAGGCCGAGAAGGGGCGCGCCGTGGGCCTGATGGCGGCTGGCTTCTCGGTGTGGGGCAGCACGTACCTGGTGTCGGCGCTCATCGGGGCGGCCAGCATCGATCTGGGGGGCGACGAGCAGATCGCTCGTTACGGCCGGTGGATGACCGTGCCCGTGGTCGGCCCCTTCGGGGCGGCGTTCAACGCTCGCTCGGCCACCGGGACCCTCTTCTCCACCACCATGGGGCTGGCCCAGGCCGCGGGCTTCACCATGGCGGTGATCGGCGTCGCCCGGAATCGCCGCATCAAGCGAGATCTACAGATGATGGCCATGCCCACCCAGGGTGGCGGGCACATCGGGATGCGGATGCGCTTTTAGCGTTTGACAGGTGGCTCGCCGCAAGGGCGGTGTGCGCGAGGGCGACATCGAGGGATCGATGTCGCCCTTGTTCGTGGGTATTGGGTCGACCCGGATCTGGGAGTGTCTCGTGCTACGATCCGCTCGACTCGAGGCCTAACGCCGAACGTGTTCCATCCCGACCACAGCGCGCTCGACTCGCTCTTCGCCAAGGACATGCAGTTCATCATCCCCGAGTACCAACGTCCGTACTCGTGGCAAGCGGAGGGCAAGAACGATCGGAACAACCAGATCAACCAGATGTGGGATGACCTGTGGACGTTCTTCCGGGAGATGGATGCGGACAAGGAGTACTTCTTGGGGTCGATGGTCATCATCGAGCGCGGACTACGGAAACTCGAGGTCGTCGATGGCCAGCAGCGGCTCACCAGCCTCGTGCTCTTGTTCTCGGCCATGCGCTGCTTCTTGCGTCGCTGTCTCGCATTCGAGGGCGACCAGGCTCTCGATGACGAGCTGGGTCGTTATGTGCAACGCGCGATCGACAAGCTTGGTGAATTCGTCTACAATGAGCAAGGTATTGGACTTACACCGGAGCTCAAGGTCAAGATTGCCCGGTCGGCAGGGTACGATTTCGACGCAGCGCTGGAGGCCAGTGCCGCATGTGAGGAACGCACGGCCTTCGAGGCGGGTCGCCGCGACCGCGACCAAAAATTCGACGAAATTGCTCGGCGATACTTCGACAATCGCGATTACTTCATCGATCGTCTCACCAAGACCTTTCTCGATGTGGAAGGGAAGTTTGGAGTCGATGAGTTCCAAGAATTCAATCGATTCTTCTCGTTCCTGCTGACCCGGGTCGCGATTGTTCTGATCAAGACGGCCGACTTCGAGACGGCATACTCGATCTTCGAGATCCTCAACAATCGTGGTCTTCCGCTGAGTAACACCGATCTCTTTCGCAACTTCGTGATCAACAAGTTCGCGGAAAAGACCAAGATCGACGGCGCGACGGCCTGGTACCAACTCGAGGAGGACTTCGTGCTCGGGGAGGACTTCACCGCGCGCTGGGTCGAGAGCAAGACGGGCTCCAAGCAGCGTCAATCGGCCTTCAACGGCATTCAGCGGCTCTACGAGGACGAAGGTAGCTACAAGAGCACGCCGATCAAGACCAAGGTCGAGGTCTTCTACGCCGATCTCAAGCGCGATTTGAGGTATTACAGTCAAATCGTCGAGCCCGAAGATCGGATCGATGACGCCAGAGTTCGCAACTCGACTCGGTTCATCGCCGCCTTGGGTAATCTTCGCTACAGCAGCACGCTGCTCTTGGCCCTGTTTCGTCACTACCGATACGACGGGAGCGTCGCCTCTGAAGCGATGCTCGGGCTCATGAAAGCCTACGAGCGCTATGCGCTGTCGATCTGGCTGCACCCGGGCAAGCGCTTCTCCAGCGCTCCCATCTATCAGGCGGTTCGAGAACTACGCGCAGGTAAGCCGGCCGAGGCTGCCGAGCTGTTCGCGCTTGACGATGAGGAGATGCGCAAGCTCGCGGAGCGGGTCGACGGGCCCATCGAAAACAGCGTGGGCAAGGTCTTGCTCGCGGCGTACGTGTGGGCAACGGAGGAGGGGGCCGACGATGTGGTGATGCAGCGGCTAGAGCTGTCACGTTCCACGCTCGAGCACATCATCCCCATCAATCCGGCGGAAGGAACGAATTGGGAGTCCGATCTTAGCACTCAGTTCCGCGAGGAGTTCACTCTCCGCGTGGGAAACATGACCTTGCTGACGAGCAAGATGAATTCCCGCGCGAAGAATTCGGACTTCTCCAAGAAGAAGAAGGTCTACGCCAAGACCTTGCTCGGCATCACTCGGGAGCTGGTGAGCCTTGATACTGTCTCCGAGGACTTCATCCGTCAGCGCCATGCTCGGATCGTAAAAGCCCTCCTGACCCGGTGGAGCTTACCGTCTGGGTAGCTCATCTCGTTCGCGCAGACGCGGAGGGATCTTTGAGGGTCTAGCAGGTCGCTCATCACGAGGGGGAGCAGTAGCCCGGCCAGGCCCCGCCGCCCTCGACGTAGAGCAGCTCGCCGAGCCATTGCATCGTGGCCCGGACTCGTCCGGTCTTGCGTAGGTCGGCGTGGGTCAGGACCCAGATGCTGCGATTGAACACGGGGAGCTCGCGCGAGGTCTGGACTCGGACCAGCTCCGGGTCGGGCCCGGCGAGCATCGTGGGGCTAAAGCCGACCCCCACGCCCGCCTTGATCATCTGATACAGGGTCAGCGAGCTGTCGCAACGCGCAACGACGTTGTCTGCCTCGATCGTCTTGCGGATCCATTGGGAAGAGGAGTGATGGCGATGCGCCTCGTCCCAGTCGACCCACGGCCAGGCGAAGGGATCGTCGTGGCCCGCCGCGAGCATTCGACACTGGAGCGACCGGCTCACGTACACGGCCTGTTCGAACTGGCTGAGCTTGCGCCCAACGAGCGTCTGCTGTGGGGAGTCGGTGAAGCGGATCGCGACGTCAGCCTCGCGGCGGGTCAGGTTCGTGAGCGAGAGGCCGGTGACGAACTCGAGCTGGATGCCGGGGTGGAGCTCGGCAAAGGCCGGGAGGGCGGGCGCTAGCGCGGCGAACATCGACGGCGAGAGCGCGACCCTGACCACGCCTTCCAGGCGATGGTCGCGACCGGCGATCCGCCGACCGAGGCCGTCGACTTCGACCTCGATGCGCGCGGCCGTCTGCGAGAGATCTTCCCCGGCGGCCGTCAGCCGCAGGTGTCGACCCTCGCGCTCGAACAGATGGACGCCGAGCTCCTCTTGTAGTTCGGCAACGCGCCGCGACACGGTCGGGTGACTGATCCGCAGCGCCTTGGCAGCCGCACGCAGGCTGCCCTCGCGCCCGATCGCGAGTACGAGCCTTAGATCTGACCATTCGATGTCTGCGGAATGGTTCATTTTTGAACCAATATTGTTCATAATTTTAGATTTATATCAAAAAATTTTACCACATAGTGAGGATGTCCGAAGCGATAGGAGAGACATCATGGCGAACCAGATCAAACGCTACGGCCCCTGGGCCATTGTTACCGGGGCTTCCCAGGGCATTGGCGAGGGATTTTCCCGCGAGCTGGCCAAGCGCGGCTACCACGTGGTGCTCGTGTCACGCCGTCCCGAGCGGCTCGCGGAGTTAGCGCGCAAGCTGACCGGCGAGTTCAGGATCGACACGCGCGTCGTGGGGGCCGACCTGAGCCTCCCGGGGGCGGGCCAGACGATCGTCGATGCGGTCAGCGACCTCGACGTGGGGCTGCTGATCTCGAATGCGGGGGCGGCCAAGATGGGCGGCTTCTTGCAGAACCGCGTCGAGGATCTCAGCGCGGATCTCCATCTCAACGCGCTCAGCCACATGGAGCTGGCGCACGCGTTCGGCAGCCGTCTGCGCGCCCAAGGACGAGCCGGTGGAATCTTGCTCGTGTCGTCGACGGCGGCGCTACAGCCGATGGCGCTGGGGGCGAACTACTCGGGCGCCAAAGCGTTCGTGTACAACCTCGGTGAGTCGCTCAACCGAGAGTTCGCGGAGATCGACGTCGACGTCACCGTGCTCTTGCCTGGCCCCACCAACACGCAAGGGCTCAACCAGCGCAAGGACGTCACGCTCGGCAACCTGCCGATGGCGGCGATGAGCGTGGACGCGCTGGTGCTCGAGGGCCTTCGCGCGCTGGGCAAGCGCAAGGCCAGCCACGTCGCCGGCGCGATGAACCGGTGGACCGCGCGACTCGTACCGCGACGATTGATGGCGTGGATGCTCAGCAAGTTGCTACGCCGCAACACCGCCAAGGAACTGCTGCCGATCGCTCCCGTCGCATCGGCCCCGAGCGCGAGCGTCAGGAGCATCGCGAGCTCCGCGGCTTAGGAGCCTGTGGTGAACCCCTCGTTGAGAAACCATCATGGAAACCACAATGGGAATCATCGTTGGTGTCGCCGGCCTGCCTTTGTTCGTGCTGGGCCTGCGGTCGATGTTCAAACCCCGGGGCATGGGCAAGCCCTTCGCCGTCAATCCCCAGGGTGCGGCTGGTCTGAGCACGATCCGCAGCGTGGCCGGCGGGCTGTTCTTCGCGTGTGTCTCGATGCTCGCGCTAGGCTTGGCCACGGGCCAGACCCTGTGGCTACTCGCCGTTGCGATTGTGATGGGGGCGGTGGCGGTTGGCCGGGTGGTGGGGATCGTGTCCGATGGCTTGGACAAGGCCGTTGTCCCGCCGCTGGTGGTCGAGCTGGTGATCGGTAGCACGCTGGTGGTCGCGCACTTCGTGCTGGGAGGTAGTGTGTAGGGGGGCGATCGGGATGGTTGTGCTCGACGGCTGCGTAGCCATCACGTTCAGGCGTCCCGGGGGCAGCCGAGCGCCCGTCACCGTGCGGGGGGCGGGTGCTCGGCGAGCCATTGCTCGACTTCGGCGAGTCTCTCGGCAGAGTCGGGGCCGTCGGCGGCGAGCGTCTGGCGAGCTTGTTCGGCGAGCGCGCGCGCTCGGGGGCGATCTCGGCCTCCGGACGGGGACGCGCCCCACAGCGCTCGCGCCAGGGTGAACCGAGCGTCGGCGAGCAGGACCGGCTCGATATCCTTGGTCGTCAGCAAGGTGCTCGCCCGCTCTAGGTGCTCGACCGCCTTGTTGTGCTTCTCCTGCATCAAGAGTGCTTCCCCGAGATTAATCAGATTGTTGGCCAGCTGTGGATGCTCCGGTCCCAGCGTTTCCTCCTGGATGCCCAGCGTACGCCTCATCAGCACTTCTGCCCTTTCGTGCTTGTCGATCTGTATACGAAACAACCCCAGATTGCCCAGGTTATCTGCCACTTTCGAGTGATTCGGCCCTAGCGTCTCCTGCCGAATGGCCAGCGCAAGCTCATACATCGCCTCGGCCTCCTCGTACTCACCCTGTTTCGTGTATATGTTGCCGAGGTTGTTGAGGCTGTCGGCCACGCTCGGGTGCGTTGGTCCCAGCGCTTCCTCCCGGATGCTCAATGCATGCTCGTACATCCTCTTGGCGTCCTCGTGGGCACCTAGCGAGTAGTACACGAAGCCGAGGTTGTTGAGGCTGTCAGCCACGCTGGGGTGCTTCGGCCCCAGCACTTCCTCTTGAATGGCCAGCGCTCGCTCGTACATTGCCTTGGCTTCCGCATGATTGCCGCGGTTTATGTGTGCATTGCCGAGGTTGTTGAGGCTGTCGGCCACCTTGGGATGCTTCGGCCCCAGTGCCTCTTTCCGAATGGCCAGCGCACGCTCGTGCATTGCTTTGGCTTCCGCATGATCGCCGCGGTTTATGTGTGCATTGCCGAGGTTGTTCAGACTGTCGGCTACACTCGGATGCTTCGAGCCTAGCGCCTGTTCCTGGATGACTAGCGCACGCCTGTGCATCGCCTCGGCCTCCCCATACTCACCCAGGTTCCTGTATATGACGCCGAGCTTGTTCAGGCTATCCGCCACTCCTGGGTGCTTCGAGCCCAGCGCCTGCTCCCGGATGGCCAGCGCGCGCTCGAGCGTGGCCCTGGCCTCTTCATGTTGACCCGTCAATATGTATGCGGTGCCGAGGTCGCTCAGTGTTTCCGCCACATGTGGATGTTCGGAGCCCAGTGCCTCTTGTTGAATTGCCAGCGCCTCTTCGAGCAGACTCTCCGCCTCATCATACTTTCCCATCGATCTGTACACGAGGCCGAGGTTCTTCAGTCGAGAGGACTCCATGAGCTCCTGCGGATCACTCGCATGCTCGATCGCCACGACCGCGTGCCTGGCCCAGGTCTTTCCCTCAAGATGCCGCGCCTGCTCGATCCCCACGTTGTCCACGAGCTGAACCGCCGCCACCATGGCCACGTCCCAGGCCTCCGCTCGCGCGGCCTCGACGTACGCGTCGATGCCGGCGGTTTCTCCCTCGGCGTAGGCCCCGGTCGCGTCGAGTAACCGTGCCTCGGTTGCGCGGGCATGGGCCGTAAGCGGTGACCACGACAGCTCTTCGGCCTGCAGCCGTGCTGCGCGGGCAACCTGCAGACCGGCCGCGTACCTCCCGGTCGCGTGTAACGACTCGGCCTTGAGCACGTCCTTGCGTACGCGCTCGACGCGTGGCCTGATGTCTGCCGCCGGCGGGTCGAGCTTGCCGGCCAGTGAGATCTCATCCATGCAGGCGGCTACGGGCGCTTGCATGGCCACGGAGTCCACGGCCCGCTGCACCACCTGCTCGTCCGCCCCGGTCAGCTCCTCGACCAGCGTCGCGAGCTGCAGGCGCTGTCTCTCCAGGCACCACTGCGCCTTGGCGTAGGTCGCATCCGTCCATCGCTCGTGCACGGTCGCGTTCATGCATGCCGCGGTCGTGTACATGCGCCACGACTCGGCCCGCTCGTCGACCCGCGTGACTACGTTGTCGGCCGCCGCTACTGCGTAGGGAACCTCCGTGGCGAGCAGCCCCTCGCGCAGCGCATCCCGGGTCTCTTCGTTCCAGCTGTCGTCGATGACGTCACCCGTCGTGGCGCATGCCTCCACGCGCCGTGCCTGCGCGTAGCGCTGGTAGCCGACCCCGCTCGCGGTCAGCACAGCGAGCCCACTGACGAGATACACCCCGCGATTGCGACGACTGCGGAGCTCTCCCTTCTCCAGCGCTTTCAAGAGCAAGGGCATGTCCGCATAGCGCAGCTCGGGGTCGGTCGATAGCCCACGCACCACGATCTTGCGCAACCATTGGGGTACAGTGGGTAAACCCGAGCTACGGACGGGGTCGCCGATGCGACCTTCGGTCACCGCATAGACGAGCTCCGCGGGCGTCTGCCCTGCGAACGGTCGCGTGCCATAGAGCGCCTCGTATAGGGCGACGCAGTACCCGAACTGATCACTGCGCGCCGTGACGCCTTTTTGGGCGAACTGCTCGGGCGCCATGTAGGCCGGCGTCCCGAGGATGGCCCCCGTCTTCGTGAGTGATACCGGTGTCCGGTTGTCACCCTCGGTCTGGAGCTGCCCCAGCTCCATCCGTATGGTCTGCTCACTCTTGACCTGGGCCAGGCCAAAGTCCATCACGCGCACGCGCCCGTCGTCGCCTATCATGACGTTGTCGGGCTTGAAGTCGCGGTGGATCAGCTCCACCGCGTGCGCGGCCGCGAGGCCGCGACCCGCCGCCTCGAACACGCGCAGGACCTCCCGCCATGGGCGGGGGCGCTCCGCGGAGTCGGGCTTCATCCATTCCCCGAGCGTCTGCCCCACGATGAACTCCATCGCCAGGAACATCTGCCCCTCGTAGACGCCCTCGTCGTGCACCGCGACCACGTTGGGGTGGTTGAGCCGAGCCAGCGCCTTGGCCTCGCGCTGGAACCGAGCTCGCGCCGACGGTTGGTCGTCGCTGTGGGGCTTGAGCAGCTTCAGGGCGACCTTGCGGTCGAGCTCTGGGTCGTAGGCCGCGAACACCACGCCCATGGCGCCCGCGCCGAGCCGCGATAGCACGACATAGCGGCCAATGAGCGTTCCTTGGCGCGGCTCGGTTCTCCGGGGGTTCGACCGACGGGTCGGACCGTGCTCTTTCGGCGGCGAGTTCGTCTCGTCGTCGCGTTCGACCGAGGCATGCGGCTGTGTCCCCTTGAGGGTTGGCATGGACCCGCTGGTCATATTCGAGGCTCCCGGCTCGATTCGGCACTGGAGCGGCAAGGCTCCAAACCAAGCAAACGACGCCGCCCTCATCGACCTGACGAGCGAGTGAACTGGCGCGTGTCGAGGCCATCCTGCCTCGGAGGATCCACGGCACGCTACTGCGGAGTCGCAGTGTCAATCAACACCAAAGTACTCGTCTACGGTGCCAACCGGGTCTCCAGTAACACGCGAGAGCACGACGCGTACTGCCTTGGGAACATCTGCCCCGAGCACGAGCATCGCGTGGCCCGCTCCGCTGTCGACCACGGTGGGCGTGCGTGATTGTCGAGCTCGTACGATGGCCTGGCCAGCGTCGTCATTCCATATCGCTGGAGCTCGGTCGTCCCCCGTGCGCGAAGGCTGCGGTCACGCCGAGGTGGATGGGGGTCCGGCCGCGAGATCGCGCTCGCTCCAGCGCGGGTGCTCCAACGTGGCGCCACTGCCGGTCTTGCCCTCGAGTACGCGACGGTCTCGAGGCGAGGACTCGCAGAGCATGGTGATCGGCACCGTGCGATGGGAGATGTGACAGCGACGGCGTCCGGATCTCGTCGAGCAGGCTTCACCTGCCGTGATGTCCTGGCGGTCTGCGTCTTGTCACTCGTTGCAAAGACCAGCTCACCGCAGCCGCTGACCTCCTCGCACTGCTCAAGAAGTCACGAGCATGGGTCAGGGTTCGGCCGTGCACACCCCGTCGGTCTTGACGGTGTAGGCACCACATTCAAGCGTCGCGCGTTCCTCGCACGCGAAGCAGAACATGACGATCGTGCCGGGCAGGACGAACATCGGAGGGCGGGGACTTGATCATTCACACCGCGAAGACGAAGGGAACGTGTCTTACATCGTATGTTGATTGCTCGTGTATCCGTCAGTCACTCACACTCCTGGACAAGCAATAAATGAACCACTTATTTTCTCATGATATTATTAGATTTTTCTGGAGGCCATCGTCGAGAAACGCAATATATTGCGGATTTATACGCAATATATTGCGTCGACGTAATATATTGCGTGTCAACGCCAGGACCGGCAGCACGACGCTCCATGATGCAGTCGTACGGATCGTTGAATAATGAACTTGATTACGATAATCAATTTCATTATTGATTGTGGTCATGGGTCGGCACGAAGCCCGGCCAAGAGCCATGGGCGGCCATGGGCCGGGGACAACGACATGCGATCTGTGAGCGTCGAGGATTTTTCGCCCAAGCTGACCCTCGAAGTGGAGGAGGTGGCAGACCATTTCAACGGCAATCACGCCGACACCGTGCTGCTGATCGCTCGCTTTGCGGGTGGGTCCTATGACGCGACCGCGGCCGAGATCGCGAAGATCTCGCCACGCGGTCTCACGCTCGCGGTCGAGGGCGTGACCGCGAACGATGTGCTCCTCGCGTTCGAGAGCGAGGTGAACTCCCTCGAGGTGCTTCAGGCGAGCGTGATGGGCCTCATCGTGCGGTCGCGGCAGGCCGCGGGAAATACGGTCGAGCTGACGAGTATCGAGCGGGAGGTCGCGAACACCAAGGCGCTCCAGACCTTCATCACCCAGGTCGTGCGCACGCGGAGCGTCACCCCGAACCTGCGCGAGATCACGCTCCAGGGGGGTCTTGATGCGTTCCGCTCGATCGCAGGCGACCAGTTCGTCTACTTGATGGTGGACAAGTCCGGCCAGACCGACGTGATCCACGAGGGCGTCACGATGGCCGGTCTGCGTGCATTGCCGCTCGATGAGCGGCCAGCATCGGCCTACTATACGGTTCGTGCGTTTCGATCTGAGGTCGGCGAGCTCGACTTGTGGTTCGTGCAGCACGACCATCAAGGCGGTGTCAGCGGCTGGGCGTCCCGGGCCCAGAGCGGCGATCGTGTCGCGCTGTGGGGGCCGCGTACCGCCTTCGAACCGCCTGAGGGTACGCGCGAGCTGCTGCTGGTCGGCGACGAGACCGCGTTTGCTGCGATCGCGGGGATCCTGGAAGCCTGTGCCCTGCCAGCACGCGTCGTCGTCGAGACGGTCGACCAGGCGCACGTCGTATCGTTCTCGCCGCGTTCGAACGTGATGGTCGACTGGATCTTTCGCGGGCAGACGTCACCGCACGAGAGTACGAACCTGTACGAAGTGGTGAAGCGTGTGCTGCCGGAGTGGCGAGCTGGGCTCTATGTCTACGGCGCGGCGGAGTCGAGCCGGGCGCGCCTCGTTCGAGGCTACTGTCGCGGGTTGGGTGGTCGATCCGAGCAAGTGCACATGACCGCCTATTGGCGCCACGGTCGCGCGCTCAATGGTTGAGCATGGTTGAGGGTCTAGCAGGTTGAGCAACGATGTCGTCTCGACTCCAATGGCGCGAAGTTACCAGCTACGGTCTGTTCGCGAGCGTTGCGTTCAGCATCCTGGTTCTCGGCTCCTACGTGGTCGACCCCTTGATGTGGGTCGGTGACTTCCCGCCGGAAGTTCGCGCGCGCGTCGACGAGATCCCGCCAGCATCCGAACAGAGGGCCGTGGTGATGTTCTTCGCCATCGTGGCGCTCCTGTTGGGTGTGACCGGTCGCTTGGGCTACCGGCTGCGCCGCTTGGGCGCTCGCGAGGGAAGTTTTGGCCGTGTGTTCGTGCACCTCTTGCTGGTCCTGACCTTCGTGAACCTCTGGGATTTCTTGGTCGTCGACCTGCTGGTCTTCAACCTCTTTCACCCCGACTTCATGCTCATTCCTGGCGCCGAAGAGGAAGCCAAACGCTACGCTACCGCATGGTTTCACTTCGAGGCGTCGCTCCACGGCACGCCGATCTTCATCGGCATGGCCCTCATCGTGGCCGCGGCGTGTCGTCTGCTCGTCAAGTCGACCCCCGTAGCCGATGGAGCGTCGGCGTAGAGCGTGGTATGAACGGTCGGGCGGCGGTCGTGTCGGGCGGTCGTGAGCGTCGTGATCCCAAAGCGGCGTCAGGCCGCCCTTGCTAGCATACTCGCGCCCATGCCCTCGCGCCTGGCCGGACTGGACCTCAATCTCTTGCTCGTGCTCGACGCCCTGCTGCGAGAGCACAGCGCCACCCGGGCGGCCGAGGCCCTGGGTGTCACTCAGTCGGCAGTAAGTCGCTCGCTGTCTCGGCTGCGCGACCACCTAGACGATCCGCTGTTCGTGCGGCAGCCTCACGGGCTGATCCCCACCGCCCGAGCGCAGGCCGTCGCCGCGCCCCTGCGCCAGGCGCTCGAGCAGCTGGGATCGATCGTCGAACCCCCCGAAGCCTTCGATCCCAGCACTTCCCGTCGCCGGTTTCGGCTCTCCTCGGCCGATCTGGCTGGCGGCGTGATCGTCCCCCGACTCGCGGCCCGCCTGATGGTGGAAGCCCCCGGGGTCGACGTGGTGGTGGTGGCTCCGCGGGACTCGCTATTCGACGATCTCCAGGCGGGCGAGCTCGACGTCTCGCTCGGGGTGTTTCCGACCGCACCCGCTGCCTTTCGGCGCCAAGCGCTGTTCCACGACGATTTCGCGTGCCTGGTGCGGGCCGATCACCCCACGGTGGGCGACCGGCTGCCGCTGGCGACCTACCTCGAGCTGAGCCACGTGCTGGTGGCCCCCCACGGGCACGCGCGGGGGTTCGTGGACACCACTTTGGCCGAGCAGGGACAGGTGCGGCGGATCGCCCTGGTGGTGCCGCACTTCATGACCGCGCCCCTGGTGGTGTTGGAGACCGACTACGTGGTAACGCTGCCGCGACGGCTCGCCTTGCGGTTCGCCGCGCTGGAGAACCTGCGGGTCGTCGAGCCGCCGGTCGAGGTGGTCGGGTTCACCATGTCCCAGCTGTGGCACGAGCGATTGCAGGACGACCCGGGGCACGCATGGCTGCGGCGGACACTGGTGGCCGCCATGCAGCCGGACGAGAACACCCCGACCGCGACGCCTTGAGTCTCGGAGCGGCCTTTTTCGCCTGGCGCACATCACATATGCCGAGCCCTCATTGGGCACGGCGGGAGCCGCCCCGTAGCTTGGGAGCGTAGGCAAGGCGCAGCCGACCGGACAGCCCTCCGGACCCCCGAGCGATGGGGCGGTGGGGCGGTGGCGGTGGCGGCGCGATCCCCACGGAGTCCCGAGATCATGAACACCTCTTTCACCTCTACCTCTACCTCGTCCACCGTCACCTCGACCGCACGCTGGGCCTGTGCCCTACTGGCGGCGGGTACCCTGGCCCTGGGAGGCTGCGCCGACGACGAACCCGACGCCCAGCCCGACCCGGACACCTCGACCGACGACGGCACCTCGGGCGACGCCCCGCCCGTAGAAGACGACGGCGGCACGACCGGCGGCCCCGACTCAGGGACCGACGATGACCCGGGCAGCGACGACTCGGGCAGCGACGACGGAGAGACCGACGACACGACCGGCGGCGAGTCCTCTCACGCCGCGGTCGGCCACTGGACCAGCCCCGGGTGCGAGCGGCGCCCCGACGGGCAAGGCAGCTTCATGTTCGTGCAGCGCGACTTCGAGATCGGCGAAGACGACTGGTCGGGCACCATCGACTTTTTCATGGACCCACAGTGCTCGTTGCCAATGTCTTCGATCTACCTGGCCGGCGGCTGGTCTGTGGGCGCCGACTCGGTCGCGGTCTATGGGGCGCAACAGGCCGACTTCGCGCTCGACGAGCTCCGCCTCACCCCACTCGACGAAGGCTTCGCCGGCTATCTCGACTCGGCGCAGCCCGGCACCTGCGGCACGGAGCCCTGGCAGGTCGGGCAAGAGCAGGACGTCACCGATACCGGCTGTAGCGTGATCGGGGTCGACCTTGACGCCTGCGGTACCGAACACGAACTACTCTATATCGACGGCGGTCAGCTCTTCTTTGGATCTCGCCACGACGACGGCTCGGGCCTGTGCACCCCCGAGGATCGCCCGATTCGCCTGCAGACTCCGCTGGTGGCCGACGACGACGTAGTGCCCTCGGACGACCCGCAGGATGCCCTGCCCGGAGAGTGGGCCAGCCCGATCTGCGAGCGTAGGCCCGACGGCCAAGGCGGTCTGCTGTTCATCCAGCGCCAGATCACCGTCAGCGACGACGGCACCTGGGAGGGCACCTTTGCCTTCTTCGGCGACGAAGACTGCACCTTTGCCCTCTCCGAGGCCGACATCACCGGCCCCTACCAGCTGGGAGCCGCCTCGATCTCGGTCCACGGAGCCGCCGAGGCGGATTTCGAGATGGCCGACGTGCGGCTCACCCCAAGGGCCCAGGACTTCGTCGACTTCCTCAACTCGGCGCAGCCCGGCACCTGCGGCGCCGAGCCCTGGCAGGTCGACGTGACCCAAGACATCAGCGAGACCGGGTGCCTGCTGCTGGGCATCGACCCACAGACTTGCGGCACCGAGTACGAGCTGGTCATGGTGCGAGGCGATCGGCTGTACTTCGGAGGCCGACCCGACGACGGCAGCAACCTGTGCACGGCGCAAGCGCGACCGATCAGCCTACAGACCCCGATGCTCCGGCAATAGCGGCCGCCCTGGCCGGCGTCGCTCGATCTTCGGCAGAAGGTGGGGCGACGCCCGAGCGTCGAGTCGCCACCCACCGGCCCACGCGAGTGGATCCGTCCGGTCCATGGATTGTCGAAGGCCCTCGAGTACAATGTTGAAGATCCTCATTCGACGAGGACGGGTATTCGACGAGGATGGGTAAGATGCGCTGAGTACGCATTGTTATCAATGTCGACCTCCGGAAATGGAGCTCGCGCGGCGAGGGTTGCGTCGAGCACCGGGCGAGCAACAAACGCCCGAGGAGGAATGAGACAGCGATGGGATGGGGAGCAGGCGCCGCGGTGTGTCAGGCATTTGCGCGGCAAGCACGAGCGGATCGACGACGCGCCGAGATGCGCCGAGACATACGGGCGGCCCAGCGGGTGGCGTTGCGGCATGCGAGGGCCATGGGAACGTACAGCGAGGTCGAGCGTGAGCCCGAGCGCAGAGAGTTTCCCTGCGCGTTCGTGTGTGCGGACTGCGGTCAGATCTCTGCCCCGATCGACCCGACCGCGGGACACCCGACACGTCGTAGCGCCGAAGCGGTAACGAGGCCCGAGTCTCCGTGCAGTCACTGCGGGTCGCGCGGCTGGATCGATCTGGCCAACGTGGCGATGGCCGACGTGCTGCGGGACTCGGAGCGCGCCCGTGACCGCGAGCGCTCACCCAGCCTCGTCTTGGCCCCGCTCGCGCTGAGCTTGCTGAGCATGGTGGGCATGATGATGGTTGACTCTTCGGTGGGTCGCGCCACTGGGTTCATGATTGGTGAGTATGCGATCCCGCTGTGGTCATTGATCGGGTTCGCGGTGTTCGGGGTCATGCTGGGCGTGGGCTCGTGGGAGCGACGCAAGCACGCGCGCACGCTTCCCCACCGGTGGTCGCTGGCACGAGGCGGCTCGTCCGGTCCTCGGACGCAGGGTCGAGCGCAGTGCCCCGACACCCTGCATGCGCCGCTGACCGGTCGCCCCTGCGTGGCCTATGAGCTCGCGATCCACACGGCCAACGAGCCCCGCGCCGCGCTCGGCCGTTTCACGCTGGTCGAGCAGCGATGCGCGGATCTCGAGGTCAACGGGGCGCCGTTTTGCGGCCGCGGTATTCGGCTCGCGCTGCGACGCGAGCGAGTCGAGCTCGACCCCACCAACGAAGCTCACTGCCGGGCCATGCACGTCCGCGGGCTCGAGCCGGTCGGGGATGCGTTCACCGTGTACGAGACGATCGTCGAGCCGCACGCCACGGTCGCGGTCTGCGGGACCGAAGCCGCGGCCACGCTGCGGACCGCAGCGTAGGCGTAGCGATCGCCGAATGATGAGCGCTCATGGCCAGCGCTGCCCGCCGGGGGAGGGCGGCTACGGAGGCTCGAAGCTCGCCCCGTCGGGTAGTCCGTCCATGAACCACTTGGCGAGCACGGCCCGATCATCCATGGGGATCGAGGGGCAGCTGCCGGGGGGCATGCTCATGGTCCCGAAGATCGCGTCTTCGAGGCTCGCCCCTAGCCCGCTCACGTCGCCGTAGTCGAGGAACAAGGTGCCGCCGGGGGCGAGCAGGGCGGGGAACTTGGTGTTGAGCTCGCGGTCGGCCAGGGTGTGGCAGCCGCAGCGCTCTTCGAGCACGATCCCTACCAGCGACGGGATCTGGCCGGCCGCGTCGCCCTTGTCGAGGGGATCGGAGACGACGCCCTCGGTCACCTCCTCTACGCTGCATGCGGGATCGGCTGGACCCCCGCCGGAGTTGGTGGTGGGCCCGGGGTCGGTGGTGCTCGTGGGCTCGCTGCCGGTGGTGCCCGAGGTCGAGCCCTCGTCGGCTGCGCCCGAGCTCGCGCCGTTGGTGCCGCTGGTGCCGTCGGTGCCTCCGCCCGCTTGGGTTTCGCCGTCGGTGCCCGACGGGCCGAAGCCGGCGATCCACGAGAGGATCGTGTTGATCCGCTCGGCGTCGCCGCTCTGGAGATCCGACGGTGGCATGCGTTCCTCGTGGCGGATTGCACCGGGGGGGAGCTGGTTGTCGGGCAGCAGCTTGATCGCCATGTAGCTGCCGGCCAGATCGCCGACCACCACCAGCGCCAGGTCGCTCTGGGTAGAGGGCCCGCCCACGATCGCGAGGCTGTCGGCGGCATCGAGCGATAGCCCCGCGGCGGCCGAGGTGGCGTCGTGGCAGCCCTCGTGCATGCAGCTGCCCTCGAACGCGCGCTGCACCTCGCTGGGGATCGATGCGGGCGGAGGCGACGAACCGTCGCTCGAGGGGCAGGCCAGGGCGCTCATTCCCAGCAGCGCGACGAGCAATGGAGCACGGCGGTTCATGGCGACGGTGAACCTTTGCCGTGACCTCAGCGACGACCCCTGCGGCCCGAGAGCAGCTGCGCGGGGTCGAGCCCCTCGACGTATTCCCGGATCACCACATAGGCCGCCGGAATCACGGCGCTGTTGTAGAGCACCAGCCCTACTCCCAGCACGATGGCCACCGGGATCGTGATGAACGCGGGCATGTACCCGGCCAGGAACAGCACGAACTGGGCCAGCAGGGTGGGGAGCAGCAGGGCCAGGAAGATCGACGTGCTGTTGCGCCAGCCGATCTCCCAGCTGCGGCGCAGGGCCAGGGCCGGCTCGAGGCCTTCGACGAGGATGATGGGGACCACCAGGCCGAAGGCGGTGATGATCCGCAGCGCGGCCACCAACAGCGCGACCGAGCCGACAAAGACGATGATGATGCCCACGAAGTTCAGCGGGAGGCTGCCCACCACCCAGGCGAGCCCCAGCTGCAAGCAGGCGGCCAGGGTGCTCACCACGGCCACGATGAAGAGCACCGCGAGGCTGGCCACCAGCAGGTGCCCGAACCGAGCGAGCCCGCGGCGCAGGAACTCGAGGGCCAGGCCGCGCCGCTCGGTGTGCACCTCGATGGCGGCGCCCACCAGCGGGGTCTGCAGCAGCAGTCCGAAGGACCACGCCAGCAGCACGGTCAGCAGCATGGTCCACGAGCGATCCTCGCCCATGGCCCCCGAGGCGGTGACGCCGAGGACCAGCACGCCGGCGAGCACGAGGCTCGCGAGCATGACCGCGACCACCTCTCGGAGACGGGCGCCCACCAGGTGGGCGGCCCGGCCCATGACGTACACTACGTCGATCGATTGGTCGGGGTGGGCGGCAAAGCGATCGTCGTCGGGCAGCGCCGCGATCGCTTCGGCGTCCCGGTCACGTCGAGGGCGGCGAGGCATACGCGGGGACGGGCGGCTCGTCATCACCGTGCATGATGGCGCACTCGGGGCGAGGACGTGCACGGGGGCCGAACTCGGCCACCAGCAGCTGTTTGACGGGGCTCTGCTGGGGATCTTCGAACTGGCCGGGTCGCTCGGCAGGGCCCGGCTCCCAACGAGACCCCGGTCTTCGCCCCTCCCGAGTGCCGCGTGCGCAAGACCGAGGCCGGGCGCGACGCAGTCGCGCATCCCGAGCCGGCCTCGGCATAGAAGAGCTCAGCAAAGCCCCGCCGCCGCGCGATCGAGGTGCTCGTCGAGCACCCCAAAGAGCGCATTGTTCCCGTCTTGCGTGACCGCGGCGAGCGCCTGCTCGCACTGGGGCACGGCCTCGAGGAACGCGTGCACCGTGCTCGCCTCCAGGCGGGTCGCGAAGCGCCCGTACCCCTCGTGCTCGAGGTAGCGCCCGTTGAGGATCTGCTCGAAGTGGCCGCTTATCGGCACCGAGAGCGTGGGCTTTTTCAGGTAGACGCACTCGCTCATCAGGGTGAAGCCGCCCCCGGTGATCACGGCGCGCGCCGAGGCGAGATCGTCGATGAAGCCGGCCTCGGAGAAGGGCCGGTAGCGCAGCGAGCCCTCGCGCTGCTCCTCGGTGATCGACCGGCGCATGCCGTAGATCCGGCACTCCAGCCCGGTCTCTTGCAGGGCCTGCACCAGCTCCTCGTTGCCCTCGGCCGTCTGGTAGACCAGCAGGTGCTCGCCGGCGCGGGCCGGGGTGGCGAGGATCTCGGGGCGCAGGATCGGCGGCACCAGGGTCGTTCGCTCTTTGCGGACGGGCGGGCGGAAGAAGGTGGCGACGAAGTAGTGATCGGCGCGGGGGAGCTTGCCCTTGATGAAGGCCTTGGCCACCTCGAACTTGGAGCGGTACTCGCCGATCACCTCCGGGGGCAGCTCGCAGCGGTTGATGATCTGCATGTTGTCGATCGAGAACACGGGCAGGCAGTGGACGCGTCCGAACAGGTAGGTCCACGACTCGAAATCGCTGACCACCGCCTGGGGCTCGAAGTGCTCGAGCAGGTCGAAGTAGGCCTTGATCTGCCCGGGCAGGGCCTCGGTGCCGTCGCGCACGTTCTGCCACAGGGTCTTGCCGCGCCGGACCCGGTTGTCCTCGGTGACGATGTGCAGCCCGTGGATCCGCTGCACCGCGTGGTCGCCGAAGTGCTTGCGCAAGAAATCGACCGCGCGTTGAGAGGCGATGATGTGGATCTCGTGGCCCTCGGCCACCAGGTGGTCGAGGACGACCCGTGAGCGGATCGCATGGCCCATACCCTCGCCGACGACTCCATAGAGGATGCGCACGGACCGGAGCATAGCGCGGGCGTCCGGACTTGCGCTAAGTGCGCAAGCCCGAGCCGTCCAAGCCCGAGCCGTCAGTGAAGTACCGAGGGCCGGCCACTCCGTACGGCTGCGCTGTCAAGGAGGCGCAACCCCACTCGGCTCAGGAGGTCAGCTCTCCAAACTCCCCGTCGCCCCGCAGGGCCACGGGGGCCCCTTCGATCTGCGGGTCATAGTACAGAATGCGACCGGGCTCTATGACCCCGATGTACTCGTCCATGATGTCGCGCATCAGCCAGTTCATATCGTTGATGATCATGACCGCAGTCGTCACGGGGGTCCCGCCGACCAGGTCCACGATCTTGCCCCACTCCGCGTCGTCGTTCTGCCCGCCGTTGAAGTGGGCGGCGACCAGGTAGCGGCCAGAGCACGCGAGCAACAGCCCCGTGCAGAAGGTCAGACCGCTGACCACGACGAAATCGGTCCGGCTGACGGAGCGCCCTTCCACATAGACTTGGCTCTGCAACATGGCCTTCAAGGCAGAGGCGTTGACGACGCAGCTGCGATCGGTCGATCTGGCGTTCATGTACGTGGGGGCGATGACGGTACCGGTGGTGAGTGTTCTGACATTGACCATGACGGGTCAGCCTTCTGGTGAGGGAGCCGGATATCCAAGGTGTGCCCGGCGATCCTCAGAGGAGAACTCGAGCCGCGGCGCCGCCCCTTAAGTCGGTATTAAACCCCCCAACATCGACCGGGTGTCCGAGTGCACATCGGCCTCATCCCGTGGGCAGGCGCGGCTACGCCCGCCCACCACGGCCCCCTCAGACCTTGGGCATCATCAGCCGCAGGGTGTACCCGCCCACGACCACCTCGTCGTGCGGTTCCAGTCGTGTTCGCTGGTGCACGACCTGCCCGGCCACCTTGACCTGCCCGTCGTCGTGCAGCGGGTGCAGCTCGGGCAGGTCGGGTGGCCCGGCCCACTCGAGCACGGCTTGCTCGGGGGCGATCGCTTCGCCGGCCAGCGCGATCTCGCAGTGCGACCCTCGCCCGATCCGGTGGCTCCCCGGCAGCAGCAGCTGATCCTCGTGCCCGCCCCAGGGGTGGGTCACCCGCATGATCGCGCCCAGCACGGCGCCTAGCTCGTAGTGCAGCACCTGCCCCGCCGCGTTGCCCAGCTCGCGCGCGCTGGGGAAGCGCTGGGCCGGCTCCTTGGCCAGGCCGCGGTAGACCAGCTGGTGCAGCGCGCGGGGTAGCGAGGCGCTGGCCCGATGGCGGGTCAGCGGTACCACCGGGTCGCGGACGTGGGCCGCGATCCAGGCCACCGGCTCGTCGCGGTAGCGCTCGCGGATCACGGAGAAGGGCGCGTCTTCGAAGAAGACGCTGTGGCCGGTGAGCAGCTCGTAGAGGATCGTGGTGAGGCTGTAGACGTCGCTGGCGGGGGTGAGCGCGTCGCCGCGGACCTGCTCGGGCTGCATGTAGCGAGGGGTGCCCACCAGCATGCCGTCGAGGGTCACGCCCACGCCGACCGTGCTCGCGGCGTCCCAGGCCCGGGCGAGGCCAAAGTCGATCACCTTGACGTTCTGATCGGGCTCGACCCAGAGGTTCTCGGGCTTGATGTCGCGGTGCACGATCCCGCGGGCGTGGGCCTCGGCCAAGCCCAGGCACGCCTGGTGCACCACCCACAGGGCCTGGCCCGGCGGCATGGGGTTGTCGAAGTCGTGCCACACGTCGAGCTGGGCCCCATCGAGCTCGTCCATGAGGATGAAGACGTGACCCTGCGGGTCGCGACCCGCGTCGATCACCCGCACGACGTGCGTGTTGGTGAGGCTGCGCAGCACGGAGATCTCCCGCAAGGCTCGCTGAGTCGTGGCCGGGTCATGGACCGGCTCGAGCGAGAGCTTGAGCGCCGCCGGCTCGGGCAGCGACGGGCCTTCGACCCGGTACACCCAGGCAAAACCGCCTTGGCCGATCACGTCGAGGACGCGATACGATCCATAGCGGTCGCCGGGCTCGAGGCAGCGGGGCATGATGGTCACCGAAGGGTCACCCCTTTCGTGAGGGCGCGCTATGGGGGCGCGCTGCGAGGACGCGTACTGGAGGCGCCCCATGGGAGGCGCTCCGGGTGCGCGGGGCGCTCGCGTGCGACTGGAGAACGGTTGGCTCACGGAGAGCGCGCACCCCTCAGGCGCGGCTAATTTGCCGCCGGAGCCCGGATGTGCGCTGTTTGCGGCGATTTCGGGGCCGTGGTAGCCTCGTAGATCCAGGGTGTCGCGATCGCCCGGACGCGAGGAAAAGACGCGGGTTTGGGCGTGACCGTCGGTCTCGCTCACCCCAACGCCAACCAGGCCATCCTCCATCGGGACCAGCACACACGCAACCGACGATCTCCGACGAGAAGGCTGAATGAGCAGCACTGACCAGGAAGACTCCGCCCCGGTGCCGGGAGACCGGCTGTACATGCACAGCAAGCGCAAGCAGTGGGGCTTTGCCGTGCTCGCGTGGGAGAAGGAGGGCAAGCGCGGCTATCAGTTCGAGGATGGCGAGCTGCGTGTCTTCGCCGAGCGATTCTACCAGTTCCTCGAGGAGGCCGAGGCCCCGCCCGAGCAGGCAGCCCGACTGCTGGCCAAGCTCGGCCGGGTGAGCGGGGCGAAGGACGGCAAAGCCGACGAGCGCAAGCTCACCTTCGACGAGCAGCTGCAGGTCTTCCTCGAAGAGTACCCCGACAGCTTCGCCGGGCCCGACTGGAAGTCCCAGCACCGCGGCGAGGGGTCGTCGCGTCGCCTCAAGCGTCATCGTGACTCCGCCGCCGCCGACGCGCAGGAGCAGCTGTCCCGCGAAGCGCTCGACGAGTTGATCGCGGCCGGAGACCACGCGGAGGTTCTCCGGCGGGTCACCGAGGTCGTGCATGCCACCGATCTGGTCACGCGGGCCCAGGCCGAGCCAGTGTCTCGGGCTACCCCGAGCGCCGCTCTATCGGCCGGCCTGCGAGATCTGCTCTATGGCACGGGGGACTACGAGATGCGCTTCGACGAGTTCTGTCGCCTGTTGCTCGAGGCGGGCCGCAAGCAGCTGTCGTGGCCGCTGGCCTCGTCGATCCCGTCGCTGATCCTGCCCGAGGCTCATGTGGCCGTGCGCCCCACGGTGCTCGCCAAGCAGGCCCAGTGGGCATACCCGCGGCTGCGCTACTCGTCCAAGCCCGAGGGGAAGGTCTACACCCGGATCCTCACCATGGCCCGCACCGTTCGCGATGCGCTGACCAAGGCCGGTCATGCGCCCAAGGACATGCTCGACCTCTACGACTTCATGCTGGTCACTTTGCGCCCCGCGGCGCAGAAGGTGCTCGACGAGGTTCGAGCGCGCAACGACCTGCGAGAGGATGCGGCCGCGGCCGATGCCGCGGCGGCCCGGGTGGCGTCGTCTCAGGCGAGCGCGCCGGCGGAGCCCGAGGCCGGCTCGGACTCGGATCCGGAGGGCGAGCCCTCCGCGGCAGCGATGTAGCTTTGGCGCACGAGCCAGCGCGCTAACCGGCGGCGATGAACCCGGCGCTGAGCGCCGAGAGCAGCGCCGTGACTAGCACCAGGGGTGCCGCCGAGTGGCGAGCGTAGCCATGGTGCCACAGCGAGCCGAAGGTGAGACCCCCGACGAGCCCGGCGGCGAGGGCGGGGGCGAAGACCTGCGGCGCCACAGACAGTAGGCCGATCACTCCCACCGTGACGGTGATGCCCAGGGCCATGCCCAGGCCGGCGGCCAGCGAGCCCTCGAGGAGCATCACTCGGTCGTGTTCGTCGGTGGGGTCGATCTCGATGTCGAGCGTGCGGCAGAGCGTTCGAGTCAGCGGCCACAGCACGAAGCCGACCGCGGGCATACCCACAAATAGCCCCGTGAGGGTACCCAGAGCGGCGGCGAGGCCCAGCAAGAAGACGTGCATGGGTCGACTTTGCGGTGGTCGGCAGGACCGGCGGTGCGCTCAGGGCCAGCGTAGCTGGGCCTCAGGCGGCACCGTGGTCTGGAGGGTCTTTTCGTGCTCGTTGGTCCAGGTCACCCGCAAGGCGTCGGGGAGCCCGGTGATCGTCACGGCGACCCAGCCCTGGTTGCCGCCGAGTCGCAGCTCCACCTCGTCGTTGTTGGAGAGGATCTTCCCGTCGAGTGCGTAGTGGGTGGTATCGCCGCGGCGGCGGACTTCGACCTGGGGCATGACCCATCATTTATGGGCGTTGGAGCTCCACGGCAAGGGGATTTCGCCCTTGCGCGGATCACGAGGCGGTCTGGCATGCCCAGCGACCCGCAAAGACGTAGGCGCGGCGGCAGCGGACCAAGACGGGCCCAGTGGAGGTCTTCCACTCGTATTCGCGCCGCAACCAGTCGGTGGCGACCTTCTGCGGCCGGGCGCCCTCGACCGTGCAGCCGGCTCGCCCCTCGCAGGCCACGGGGCGGGACATGTCTTGGGTTTCGGCGCGCGGCTGCGAGTTTTGCCACCCCTGGTAGGTGATCACGAGCGAGAGGGCCAGCAAGATCCAACCGATCCACTTTTTCACGAGCACCTCTTCACGAGCACCTCTTGTTCATGAGCGCCTCTTGTTCATGAACCGACCCTCACGGCCGCTCGATCGTCGCACGCAGGCCGTGGGTCGGTCAAAGGCGAGCCGGCTTGACCCCCCAAGGGGGGGGCCGTACGGTGTCCGACGGCCGTGACCGACACACCCAAGTACGCCGATCCCATCATCCGCCCGATCGATACCTTTGCGGGGATCCGGCAACACCCGACCCCTCAGGATCGACTGGTCGCGATCCGCCGGCAAGCCCGGGCCTTTCGCGAGCAGATGCTCGACGGTCCGATAGTCTCGATGCTGCGCTCGTTCGATCTGGTGAAGATCCCGTACCCCACCCGCTATGGGCTGCGCGACGCGTGCTCGGTGCCGATCCCCTACATCCACATCCTCAACCGGCTGTTCGTGGTGCAGTTCGACACCCCGCAGGGGATCAAGACCCTGCTCGCCGAGCCGCTGGATCGCGAGGGCAACGCCCACACTCCGTTCTTCGAGCGAATGGCCCAAAAGGTGGGCGGAGCCGAGGGGCGGCTGTCGCAGATCATGTGGCCGAAGCTGGGGGAGGTGAGCGAGTGCCTGACCTTGCTGGGCCTTGCGCCCGAGGACATCGACTACATCACCTACGACCACCTGCACACCCAGGATCTGCGGCGCTGGCTGGGCACCGACACGCGTAAGGCGTTCTTCCCCCGGGCCAAGCTGCTGGTGATGCGGCAGGAGTGGATGTCGGCCCGGGGCCTGCTGCCGTTGCAGGCGGAGTGGTACTGCCCGCACGGCACCGAGGGGATCCCCGAAGATCGGGTGATCCTGCTCGACGACGACGTGATGCTGGGGGACAGCGTGGCGCTGGTACGCACGCCCGGGCATACCGAGGGCAACCACTCGCTGGTGGTGCACACCCCCGAGGGCCTGTACGTATCCAGCGAAAATGGGGTGAGCGCCGACTCCTACGCGCCCGACAAGTCCGAGATCCCCGGGCTGCGGCGCTATGCGTCGGTCACTGGGGCCGAGGTGGTGCTCAACGGCAACACCCTAGAAGGCTCGGTGGATCAGTACCTGTCGATGGTGCAAGAAAAAGAGATCGCCGGCAGCTCCGAGCGCAACCCCGATTTCTTCAATGTGGCCCCCAGCTCGGAGCTGACTCCACATCGGCTCTCGCCGGGGGTGAGGCCCACGTTCTACGTGGGAGAGCTACGCTTCGGGTCCCCGGTGCATACGAGCGGAGCCACGGCGTCGGCACCGGTCTAGCCGAGACCGAGGTGAGGATGAACGCACGGCGGATCCTGGTCACCGGCTGCGGTAGCGGCATCGGGCGTGATCTGGCGGGGGTACTGCTGCGGGCGGGACACCAGGTGCTGGCGACCGATCTCGACGATCTCGCGCTGGCCGAGGCGGCCCGCGGGTGGCCGTCGGAGCGGCTGGAGTGTCGGCGGCTCGACGTGACCGATCCCCTCGCGTGGGAGGCCGCGGTGGCGGCGGCGCGGCAACGCTTTGGCGGACTCGACGTGCTGGTGAACGTGGCCGGGGTCCTCGTGCCCGGATGGGCCCACGAGATCTCCGATGCGGCGGTCGACCTGCACCTCGACGTGAACGTCAAGGGAGTGGTGCACGGTGTGCGGGCGGTGGTGCCGGGGATGATCGCTCGCGGTCAGGGGCACATCGTCAATGTGGCGTCGCTGGCCGCGCTCGCGCCCGTGTCCGGGCTGGCGCTCTACTCGGCCTCGAAGTACGCAGTGCGGGGCTACTCGCTGTCGGTGGCGCTCGAGCTGGGTCGCCATGGGATTGCCGTGACGGTGGTCTGTCCCGATGCGGTGCAGACTCCGATGCTGGATCTCCAGCGCAAGGTGGACGCGGCCGCGATGACCTTCTCGGGGCCTCGCGTGCTCACCGTGCGCGAGGTGAGCGAGGCGATCGAGCGCGCGCTGGGCGAGCGACCGCTGGAGGTGCTGCTGCCCGCCTCGCGGGGCTGGCTGGCCAAGCTGGCCGATCTGGTGCCAGCCAGCGGGCGAGCCCTGGAGCCGCTGCTGCGCTGGCAGGGGCGCCGTAAGCAGCGAGGGTAGGTCGCGGCAGCATGCCGGAGCCTCGGGCGCGCGACGGGAGCGGTGTGCGGGTGTCGGTAAAGTTTGCCGCCGATCCTGCTGAGGGCAGTGTTACGGTTCGAGCCTCATGAGCGAGTCGGCGCCCCACGAGATCTTCAAGCGCATCCTGGTGCCCGTGGACTTCGTGGATGCGGGGGACGAGGCGCTCGACGAGGGCGCGGAGGCGGTGACGGTGGGAGACCACCGGATCGTCTTCACCGCGCCCACGCTGCGAGCGCTAGCGCTGGCCACCTCGATCGGCCGGGCCTACGGCAGCACGGTTCGGATGGTGCACTCCACCCCGCCGATGCAGACGAGCGCGGTGTACTCGGGGCCGGTCTCGCTGCCCAGCAGGCTCATTGAGGAGATCCACGAGCGCGCCCGGGCGACCTCGATCGCGGCCCTCGAGGGAATGGGCGGGCGCTTTGCCGAGGGGATCACGCTGGAGTACGCGGTCCGGCCCGGACAGCCGCTGTCGGTGGTGCTCGAGGAGGCCGAGCGCTTCTCGCCGGAGCTTATCGTGATGGCGGCCAGCGGCCGCAGCCGGGTGGCTCGCTTCTTCGTGGGGAGCACGGCGGATCGGGTGATCCGCCAGGCGCCCTGCCCGGTGATGGTGGTCCCGGCCGACACGCGCTGAGCCCTCGCGGTAGGGCGAGGGCACGCACGCCGGGCTGCGCTCGATGGCTCGATCGCGCAGCCCAGTGGTCTGGCCTAGCGACGCTATGGGATCGCGCAGACTCCGACGTCTTCGAGGCACATATCGGGCGCTCCGCCTCCCGGATAGTAGGGGACGCAGTCGGTCCCTACCGGGCACCCGGGTGCGGGATCGTTGACGTCACAGGTGGCGGTGCAACAGCCGGAGGCGCCGATACAGCCGGGGATCAGCGCGGGCTCGACGCAGATGAGGCCATTGTCGCAGACGTTGATGAACTCGCAGGGATCGCCCTGGACCCCCATCATTCCAGAGGCATCGGGGGCGCACTGGAAGTAGGCGCCCACGGGGTAGCACCCCTCGTTGGCCGCGCAGTCGGTGGGATCGAGCGGGTTGCAGACCGGGATGCACAGCGGCAGCACGTCGCTGTTGACGACCGCGCACACCGCATTGGAGATCACGCACTGGGGGTTGTCGTAGCTACAGCTGCATAGCTCGATGCAGGTGCCCTGGAGGGTCGCTCCATCGACGTTCCAGCACATCGCCCCGATGTCGCAGTTGTCCAACCCGCTGGTGGCATTGCCCACCACGTCGCAGACGTCTCCGACGGCAACCGGGGCGGGGTCGATCGCGACGCACATGGTCGCATCCCACGAGCCACCACCCAGGCCGACGGGCATGCACTTCTCGCCAGCGGGGCAGTCGTCCTGGGTGATCGGGTTGCAGGTGATGGCTGGGTTGACGGGATCCATCCCCGGGCCTGCGCACATACCCGGCATGGGGGTCATCACCTCACAGGGGCCCATGCCGCCAGTCGTGCCGGTGCTGCCAAAGCCGGTGCTGCTCTCGCTACCGCCGGTGCTGCTCTCGGAGCTGCCCATGCCGAAGGTGCTGCTGCCCATGCCGAAGGTGCTGCTGCCCATGCCGAAGGTGCTGCTGCCCATGCCGAAGGTGCTGCTGCCCATGCCGACGGTGGTGCCGCTGTCGGAGCTGCCCATGCCGAAGGTGGTGCCGCTGTCGCTGCTGCCCATGCCGACGGTGGTGCCGCTGTCGCTGCTGCCCATGCCGACGGTGGTGCCGCTGCCGGTCGAGCTGTCGGCCGGGCCGGCGGTCGTGGAGCCCGTGCCATCGGCGGTGGAGATCGTCGTGCCTTCCATCGTGGACGGCGTTGTGTTCGGCGGGGTCGAGCTGGAGGTGCTGCTGCTGCTACCGCTCGAGCCGTTGGTCCCTATGGTCGTGTCGTCGCTGGGACAACCGGCGGCCACGAGCATCAAGCCGAGCAAGGCCCATGAACATCGTGTGGATCGAATGGCAATGGGGGTTCGCGTTGGGGCGGTCATTGGTCTTCTTTGGGTCGCAATTTGGCAGGCCACGTCGATCAGGCGAAGACGTTCGGTCATTCACCCGTCGCGAGCCTAGCCCAACCCGTTGCATCACGGGGCGTGGCGAAGGGCCAAGCGTCACTCGATGTGTCGATCGTCGGGATGAATGATCCCTATCGGCAACGACATCGGGGGTGCCGTGAGTACCCTTCACGACCCGGGAAGGAACGATACCGAGCTGGCCTCGATGTCTTGTCCTTCGCCCATGAGGACCTCGCTGCCCCAGCGCTCCAGCCACAGCACGTCCCGCCCGGTGGCCCGGTACAGGTACGTGGCGGCCCGTGACTGCGAGGGTCGGTCGTGCGTGCCCACGCACGCGGCACTCGCCTGGCCGCGGCGCTCGAGCGTGAACAAGCCGCGGTCACGTCGGATGTTGCGCGGGGGTTCTCCGCTCAGCCCGTGATCCACCACCGGGGTGAGCAGCAGCCAGCGCTCGTGCCCGTCGACCCCGACCAGCCAGCGCCGCCCGTCGCCATCGGAGAGGTTGGCCACCACCGTGGTGGTGCCCCCCTCCCGCAGGTTGATCACGCCCTCGGTGATGAAGTCGTTGCCCTGGGTGGGGTCGCGGTCGTCGAGCACCACCACGTCGCCCACGCGCAAGGTCGACAGCCCGAACTCGTCGGCGCCCCGCGGCATCGCGTCGGTCTGGGTCCCCGAGCCACGCGGCAGGGCCCGGTCGCCGCTCCACCGATGATCCTTGAGACGTTGAGCCACCAGGGCTCGTACCCTACGCGAGGAGACATCGTCGGGGGGGGTGCTCGAGACGGCGGCGATGGCCAGCGGGGTGGCCCCGCCCTCCTCGAGCGCGCGTCGGCCTTCGCCCCAGTCGCGGAGACGACGAGCGGCGAGCACACCGACCCAGAATGCTCCGGCGATGGTCATGGCGGCGAGCAGGGAGGCAACGGTCAGCATGCGCGCCCTCTCGTGTTAGCACGCGCCCCGCAGAGGATCTCGCGCTTTTCGTGAGCTGGGTCGCGATGTCGTGATCCGCCCGCTGACGCCCACGGATCGGGCCCACAGCCGTCCTTGACGCTGCTGGGGCCCACGGCTAAAAGCGGGCCGAAGTTGCGCGAGACCCCCTGAGATCGTCGTCCTCGCGCGAGCGCGACGGTGGGGTCGCCGCCGCCCACGAGCCGAGCCATTATGGACATGACGCCCTGGGACCCCGAAGGAGCTGCCGCCCTGCTCGACGCCGAGGGTCGGCTGACGGGTGGGGCCACCTTGGGGGGGCTGGATGCGCGCGGCTACTACCGGCAGATGGTGGAGGCGCGCAGCCTCGACGTGCGTTTGAGCCGGGCCGGGTTGCCCATGTGGGCGTCGTCGGCGGGTGAGGAAGCCCCGATGGTGGCGACCGCGCGGATCGCTCATGCCGAGGAGTGGATCTACCCGGGGGGGCGTGACCTGGCCCTGGCGCTGACCCGCGGCATGCCTCTGCCCGAGCTGGTGGCCCGCGTGCAGGGCCGCGAGGGGCGAGAGCCCGCGGGGCGGGTCTGCGGCGCCGCGCGCCGGATCGCGCCCGGATCCGAAGCGCTGGGCATGCACCTGGCGCTGGCGGCGGGCCATGCTCATGGCGAGCGAGTGGCGGCCACGGGGCGCGCGACCTTTGCCCTTTGTGGCGAGGGGACGAGCACGGCGGCCGCGTTCGCCGAGACCCTCTCGCTGGCGGCCGCGTGCGATCTTCCCCTGGTCTTGGTGGTGCGCAGCCAGCTGTGGCCCAACGGGGCGCCGGCCGAGGCGGGGCAGCTGGGCGACAGCGTGGCCGATCGGGCGCGGGCGTGCGGGCTGTGGGCGCGGAGGGTCGATGGGGCCGAGCCGATCGCGGTGCACAACACGATCGCCTCGGCGGCCGAGCGAGCCCGCCAGGGTCGAGGCCCGGGGGTGGTCGATGTGGTCGTGACTCAGCTGGTGCACGATCCTCCGGCGCACCGCGATCCGGTCGAGCGACTGCGTCGTTTCCTCGATGGTCGCGGGGAGTGGTCGACGACCTTTCAAGATGTGATCGAGGCCGAGATCCGCGGTCAGCTCGACGAGGCTTTCGCTTCCCTGGGCCAGCCAGGCCAGCCGGGGGAGGACAGGCCATGAGCGAACCCACCGTGCTCAGCCACCTGGCCCACGTGGTGGTGGCACTGCTGCGAGACGATCCCTCGTGTGTGCTGCTGGGTGAGGATGTTGCCGACGGTGGCATGTTGGGGCTGTCCCGCGGGGCGATCGAGGATGCTGCGCTGCGGCCTCGGGTGCTGGCGACGCCGCTCACTCCCTCGGTGCTGGCCGCCCACGCGGCTGGGCTGGCGGTGTCGGGTCGGCATCCCCTGGTGCTGCTGCCCGACGTGGCCGCGCTGGTCGAAGGCCTCGCCGGGCTGCGCGAGGCGGCGGCCTGGTCCTGGCGCAGTGAAGACGCGGTCCGGGTGCCGCTTTGCTTCGTCGCGCCCTGCGGTCCGGGTCTGGGCCTGGGGGGTCACGCCAGCGAGGCGGCGATCTCCATGCTCACGCACATTCCCGGGCTTACCGTGCTGTGCGTGGGTCGCTCGGCCGACGCGGGTGCATGGCTACGCGCCGCCGCTCGGCATGCGATCGACCTGGGACCCACCGTGTTGCTGGTGCCCCGCGGACTGCTGCTCGGATCGCTGGATGCGCCCATGAGCGACGAGCTGCCGCGTCATCCCAGCGCGGCCCATCGGGTGCATGACGGTGCCGCCGCGACCGTGTTCGCCTGGGGCGAGGCGCTGCCTGTGGCGCTGGCCGCGGTCGAGCGCTCCGGGATCGATGCCGCGGTGGTCGACGTGGGTTGCCTGGCCCCGCTCGATCTGCCCACCCTCGACGGCGAGGCCCGGGCGACCGGCAAGCTGGTCATCGTGCACGCCGGGCCCCGGGCGGGGGGCGTGGGGGCCGAGCTGGCCGCCCGCTTTGCCGATTCCGCGATCTTGCACCTCGACGCTCCGGTGGTGCGCGTGACCGGGGCCGAGCCTCCGCTGCGCCCATCCGACGAAGCCGCTGCGGTCCCCGACGTGGATCGGGTGGTGCAGGTCCTCACGCGCGTCGCGAACTACTAGCTCAACGAACTCAACGAACTCTTGGCCATCGTCTCGTCGTTGTGCTCCGCACTTGGCCATCGTTCTAGCTCTCACCCGTCCGTACAGAGGTCGACCCGACATGCCCGATTTCAAGCTCCCCGCCATCGGTGAAGGGGTCGTCGAAGGCGAGATCGTTCGCTGGCTCAAGCAGCCCGGCGATCGCGTTGCCGCCAACGAGGGGCTGGTCGAGGTGATGACCGACAAGGCCACCGTCGAGATCCCCTCGCCGCAAGACGCGGTGGTCGAGCGGATCGTGGTGGCCGAGGGGGCGGTGGCCGAAGTCGGCGAGGTGATCGCGATCTTGGGCGACGCGGTGGCTGTGCCTGCGCCAGCCTCGTCGCCGGCGCCAGCCTCGTCGCCGGCCGCCCCGAGGGTAGGATCCCGGCCGAGTAGCTCGACGCCGACCGTGGTCGTCACCGCTCCCGCCGCGCCTCGTGATCCGACCACCGGCCGAGTGCTCGCCACCCCGGCCGCTCGTGCGCTGGCTCGCGAGAAGGGGATCGACTTGGGCACGGTGCCCGGCCGGGAGGGCCGGATCACCAAGGCCGAGGTGCTCCGCGCCGAGGTTCAGGCCACGCCGTCGCCGCTGGCTCCGACCTCCGAGCTCCCGCCCTCGGCGGTGGAGACCGTTCGCCTCAAGGCCCCCTCTTCGACGCCGGCTTCGGCGCCGGCTTCGGCTCCGGCTCCGGGTCTGTCCCCGGCGCCGGAGACCGAGATCCCGGTGAACGCCCCGCTCCCGCGCCACCTGGCGACCCCGAGCCGCGAGGACGAGGTGATCCCCTTTCGCGGGATGCGGCGGCGGATCGCCGAGGGCATGCGGCGGTCGTTCTTCTCCGCGGTGCACTACACCTATGTGGAGCAGGTCGATGTCAGCGCCCTGGTGAAGGTGCGGGATCAGGCCAAGCGAGCCGCACAGGAGCAGGGGGTCAAGCTCAGCTACCTGCCCTTCATCGTCAAGGCGGTGATCCTCGCGCTCAAGAAGTACCCGATCGTCAACGCGGTGCTCGACCAAGAGGCCGGCCAGATCGTCCTCAAGAAGCGCTACAACATCGGGATCGCCACCGCCACCGAGCAGGGGCTGATGGTTCCCGTGGTCCACGACGCCGATCGCCTCAGCTTGCTCGACGTCGCCCGCGAGATCCAACGGGTCACCGATGCGGCGCGCGCGTTCAAGGCCCCCCGTGACGAGCTGACCGGCTCTACCTTCACGATCACCAGTTTGGGGACGATCGGTGGGGTGCTGGCCACGCCGATCCTCAACTACCCCGAGGTGGGGATCTTGGGGGTGCACGCGATCCGCAAGACCCCCGTGGTCGACGACGACGATCAGATCGTCATCGGTCACCTGATGAACCTCTCCGTCTCCCTCGACCACCGCGTGGTCGATGGCTTCGAGGGGGCCAGCTTCCTGCAGGAAGTTCGGCGCTACCTCGAAGATCCTACCCTGCTGTTGCTCGCCGGCATCTAGCGCGTCGGCACCGAGCGAGGACGACCTCATGGCTACCATCAAGAAGACCGCTCTCATCATCGGGGCCGGCACGGGGGGGTACCCCTGTGCCATCCGCCTGGGCCAGCTGGGGATCGACACCATGCTGGTCGAGAAGGGCGAGCCCGGCGGGGTCTGCCTCAACGTGGGCTGCATCCCTTCCAAGGCGCTGATCTCCGCCACCAAGCTGGCCCACAAGGCCGAGCACGCCGGGAACATGGGGATCTCGTTCGGCCCGCCGCAGGTCGACATGGGCAAGATGCAGGGGTGGAAGAGCGGGATCGTGCGCAAGCTGACCTCGGGGGTGCAGGGCCTGGTCAAGGGCAACGGGGCCGAGTACCGCCAGGCCACCGCCGAGTTCCTCGGCCCCAAGCGGGTCAAGCTCAGCTACCCGGGCGGCCAGCCCGACGACATCGTCGAGGCGGAGCACATCGTGGTGGCCACCGGCTCGGTGCCGGTCCAGATCCCCGGCTTTGCGACCGATCAAAAGCGGATCCTCGACAGCACCGGGGCGCTGGACCTGGGCCACGTGCCCGAGTCGATGATCGTGATAGGTGGCGGCTACATCGGCCTCGAGCTGGGGCAGACCTTCCAGCGGGTGGGCACTCGGCTCACCGTGGTCGAGGGGCTCGACCGGGTGCTGGCGGCGATGGACAAGGATCTCGGGACGCTCGTGGCCCGGCAGATCAAGGCCGACGGCGGCGAGATCATCACCGGCGCCATGGCCAAGTCGTGGACCGAGCGTGACGGCAAGGCGGTGGTCACCATCGAGGTGGGTGGCCAGGCGCGGGAGATCGAGGCCGAGGTGGTGCTGGTGGCCGTGGGCCGCCGCCCGATCTCCCAGGGGCTGGGGCTCGACAAGGCCGGGGTGAAGGTCGACGACCGGGGCTTCATTCCGGTCGACGAGCGGCAGCAGACCAACGTGCCCGGGATCTACGCCACCGGCGACGTGGTGGGCCAGCCCATGCTCGCCCACAAGGCCAGCCACGAGGCTGAGGTGGTGGCCGAGGTGATCGCGGGCCGCAAGACGATCAACGATGCCCGGGTGATCCCCGCGGTGGTCTTCACCGAGCCCGAGATCGCCTACGCCGGCCTCAGCAAGGACGAGGCCGAGGCCAAGGGGCACACGGTGAGCGTGGGTAAGTTTCCCTTTGCTGCGCTGGGTCGCGCGATGGCGATCGACGAGACCAAGGGCTTCGTCAAGGTGGTCATCGACGCCGAGGACGAGCGGGTGCTGGGGGTGAGCATCGTGGGGCCCGAGGCTAGCGATCTGATCTCGGAGGCCGCGCTGGCCATCGAGATGGGGGCGTATGCGCCGGACATCGGGCTGACCGTTCATCCGCACCCCACCCTGGGCGAGGCGGTGATGGAGGCGGCCAAGCACGCGGTGGGCGAGGCGATCCATATTCAGAACCGCCGACGCTGACGAGCGGTACGGAGCGGTACGGAGCGGCACGAACGGGGCGTTTTGCCGGGGCCGAGCCTCGACAAAGCGCCTGCGTGTCCTGCGACCTTGCGTTGGGTGTTCGGCGATGGATCGAAAGGGTCATTGAAGTCGTGTGCCTATCGCTGTCCTCAGCGGGAAACGGTGAGAAGATTCGAACGTGGTGGAAATGAAAGTGCATTGATCCATCACTCAAGTAGGACACTCAATTCTGAGCGTCCTCGAACGGGCCTCGACGTGGATCCCGATGTGGAGGTCGGCGACCGCGTGGCCCGACCGCGTGATCATGGTGCATCGATCCTCAATGGCTACCCTCGTGAGTACGACGTCCCCGCTTTCCCGGTGCGCGACCGTCGTGCTCGGAGACAGCGTGGATCGCTACATGAACGCGTTCATTCGGGACATCGGCCAGGACGAAGGCCGGCCGGTGCCTCATAATAGTAGCGGAGCGGGTTTTCGGGCTCTGAGCGGGCCATCGCCGGGGGCGACGCTCGACGGGCGCTACAAGCTCGTCGAGCTGCTGGGCTACGGGGGTATGGGAGCCGTCTGGCGGGCTCGGGATCTTCACCTCGGTCGTACGGTCGCGCTCAAGACGGCGTCGCTGCCCAACGACGCGGAGCGGCGACGATTCGTTCGGGAGGCCCGGATCTGCTCCCGCATTCGGCACCGCAATATCGTGGAGATCTACGACGCGCGCAGCATCGCCGAGGAGACGGCCTACTACACGATGGAATTGGTCGAGGGGCGTGATCTGTCCACGATCCTCGAGGAAGAGTCGCTCGGGATCTCGGTGCTGGTGATGATCCTGCAACAGGTCGCAGCGGCGCTATACCGGGTCCACGAGGCGGGTGTGGTGCATCGGGACGTCAAGCCGGGCAACGTGGTGATCGACGAGTCCGCGTCGTCGAGCGACGGGGTGCGGTGCAAGCTCGTCGATTTCGGCCTGGCGGCCGAGCTATGGTCCGGGCACGAGAGCGGCTCGGACTTCGAGCGCGACTATATCTCCATGTCGGGTCAGTTCATGGGGACGCCGCAGTACATGAGCCCCGAGCAGATCCAGGGGGCGGCGCTCGATCACAAGAGTGACATCTATGGCTTTGGCTGCCTGGCCTACGAGGTGCTGACCGGCGCGCCGCCCTTCGTGGCCGAGTCGATGCACGACGTGCTGCAGATGCACCTTTACACCCAGCCCGAGCCGATTCCGGCCGTGGCGCTCGACCGCTTGCCGGTCACGGCCGGGGTGGAGCTGGAGGCCATCGTCATGCGGTGCTTGGCCAAGCGGGTCGACGAGCGACCGGCGTCGATGTTGGAGGTGCGGCGAGTGCTGGGAGCGCTCGAGACCTTCGAGCGTCGGGGTGGCGACGGCGGGGGGCACCCGCCGGTGAGCGAAGGGTGCAAGGCGTGCGCACCGAGTGAGTCATCCGCGCAGTGGGAGCAGTAGGCGGAGGTCGCGGACGCTCCTGTGAGCGTGTAAACGATGTTCAGAACGTCATTTGGCGTCGTTTAATTGAGCGTTGAGTAGGGGAAGCCCGTATGCCAGCCTCGTGTGATGGTAACCCCTAGGGCGAAACCGAGCTGGCCCCGCTGGTGGTGGCTCGGTGGTGGTGGGCTGCTCGGGTTGCTCGGGTCGTTGTTGTCCCCGGGATCGACGGGCTGCATCTATCCCGATCGGTGCATCAAGGTGACCTCCCCCGGGCATGACTGGTGCCGCAACCTGACCAATGCGTTGCAGTGGCCGGCCGGTGGGAGCATCGACGAGGCCGAGCCGGTGATCTACGCCAACGGGGCGACCCCGAAGGGCTGCCGTTGCTTCAACGACGCGGAGCATCAGGTGCTCGAGGACAAGGTGCCCGAGTGCCAATTCGAGTGGTTGCTGGACGAACTCGAGCAGGCGGCCCGGCAAGAGTGCCAAGCGCTAGTGAAGCCAGGTTACGACCACAACTGCTGGACCGTCGGTGGTGCTGATGCGTCGGTCGTAGAGCCGGAGTTCCCCGACGGAATGGGAGGTTGCATCGGCAACTGCGAGTACGGCAATCCGCCTGCAGGCGGAGCCTGCCCTGATCACAATCCCTATGAGTGTGCGACGGGGGGCGATGGTGGCGGCGCGGGTGCTTGCGAGCTGGAGGAAGGGGCCGATACGAGTACTGGTGGAGGCGACAGTGGGTCCGAGGGGGGGGTACTCGAGCCTAGTAAAGTCATCTCTTGTCACGGGAATGAGTGTGAGATCGACGAGACGTTTGCGTGGGATCTGTACGCCGACCCTTCACTACTGCTCGAGCAGGGAGTCAGGATCGCCTATGACGTCACCACGCAGCGTCATATCTTCGACAACATCGCTCCGGGAACCGTGCTCCATGCGCTGGGTCTACGCGACGGAGATCGCCTCGAGCACGTCAATGATCTGGTCATTGATGACCTAGATTCGGCACTACAGGCTTATCTTGATAACCAAGATGCCACCATTCTACGGGTGCGCATATTGCGAGGGGACCAATGGGTGGACTATACCTACACTTTCGTGCGATAACGCTCGCCGGGGTCGTAGGACTGGTGGGGTCGGTTGGTCTCAGCTGTTCTTGTTCGGACCGCGTATTCGGCGATTTGCCGAAGGGCGATGGTGAACCGGCATGCTTGTGGCTTATTGCTCCCCACGGAGTCCGGGCTGATGGTTCTTCCTCTTTGATCTACGATCATGAGCTCCAGCGTGCGGGCACTGTTTGCCTATGTTTGACGCAAGAGGACTATGATCTCCTGGGCGACCGCCTCGATCGGGTTCATTTCCCCGAGTCGGGGACGCTGCTCGAGGAGTACAACGAGCTCGCCTACGATGAATGCAAGCGTCTGTCCGCCCTCGATCCAGAGGGGTTCGTCGATGATGAGTGCCGAGATTACTACGACGCAGGTGAGTGGCTCAAGGATATCTATTTCTCGAGTGGAGAATGGGGCAATGGTGCCCCGCCGGGCTTTACATGTTACGAGTAAGGGTCGAGTTGGTGATGTCGAGTATGATTATGATGAAGAGCATTCATTTCTTGCTATGTGTCTCAATGGTGGTGGTCACCGCTGGCCTCTGTGCCTCGGGTTGTGCACGCTCGGATTTCGTGATCGGCGAGACACCGGAAGGATATCCTGAGCCCGCTTGCTTGTGGCTCATCAGTCCCGAAGGGTTCAGAGCTGATGGTTCTTCTTCGTTGATTCTCGACCACGAGCGGGGTCAGACGGGTACGGTCTGCCTGTGCCTCACGCAGCAAGAGTACGATCGCCTCGGCGAC
Source organism: Myxococcota bacterium (assembly GCA_039194325.1). Lineage (GTDB taxonomy): Bacteria > Myxococcota_A > Polyangia > Nannocystales > Nannocystaceae > Paraliomyxa. The sequence goes on along the minus strand of JBCCWC010000021.1, from coordinate 10,461 downwards.
CGTCTCGAGCGCGTGCGTTTCCCCGAACCGGGGACGCTGCTCGAAGAGTACAACGAGCTCGCCTACGACGAGTGCAAGCGGCTGTCGGGCCTCGACCCCGACGATTTCGTCGACGACGAGTGCCTCGACTACTATCACCAGGGCAGTTGGCTCAAGGACATCTACTTCTCCAGTGGCGAGTGGGACAACGGCGCCCCGCCGGGCTCGACCTGCTACGGGTAGCCACGGCCTTGCCCGCCGGGCTCTAGCCGACGAGCGGCGAACACCCCGTCACTTGCGCAGCAGCAGCGACTGCTGCCGCCAGCCCTCGGGCAGCGCCAGCGAGCCCTGCTCGGCGCTCTCGCTACCGGCCAGGGTGCGCGCGGCGTCCATCACCTGCGCCACGTCCAGCCGCGGCTCGGCCGTGTCGACCGTGACGAAGAAGAATCGTTCGAACCCGGGCGCATCGTCGAGCTCGTAGCTCTGCGGCAAGTAGATCGCCCCGCCGTGGTCGAGCCGGGGGTCGTCGCTCTGGGTGCCCGGGAAGTGCAGCGTGGCCACGCCGGCGCCGTCTACCGATACCACCACGCCCTGCTCGGCCCCCTTGGCGTTGTACTTGACCTGCAATAGATCGCCGGCGGCCACCCGATCCTCGGTGGACATGCGTGCGGGTCGACCATCGACCACCCGGTCGATCATCAGCACCGGGTCACCCTTGAGCAGGATCTTCTCGGGCACGACCTTGGGATCCGCTTGGGCGATCACCTCGGGCTGTCCAGGCCCGGCGCCTGGCCCGGCTCCTGGCCCCGCCGGATCCCCCTGCCCGATCCACCACACCAGCGCCACGCCGGCCGCTGCGGCCACTGGAGCCCACACCATCCAGCCCGGGCCCGAGCGGGCACGGGCCCGCTCGTCGTCCTCCTCGAGCCGGGCCAGCCGTCGCTGGACCTCCGCGGTGACCTGCGAGGGCGGGTGCTCGCGCAAGATCTCCTCGTTCGACCGTTCCAGCGCCTGCAGCCGATCGTCAGCCGCTTCGCCCAACCGCTCGCGTACGGCCCGAGCCTGCCCCTCGGGCAGCTCGCCCAGCGCCAGCTTCTCGACTATCAAGTCGGGAATCGGGTCGGGCACCGCCTCGGAGGAGGATCGTCGAGCATCGGTCATGGTCGAACCTCGCGGGCGCGGGCTTCGGTGGTCAGGTCACCGAGGCTGGCCTTGAGCTTGCGCAGGCGCTTGCGTACGCCAGAGACCGACATGCCCACCTCGCGCGCGGTCTGTTCGAGGGTGAGACCGTCGTGCAGGTGCAACATGGCGATCGTGGCGGTGGACTCGGGCTCGCCGCCGAACAGGCGTCGGAGCAGGGCGCGCGCCTCGCCCCGGTCGACCTCGGCTCCGGCCGCGGCCAGCCGCGCGATCGTGTCGCCGGCGGGCTCCGAGGGCTTGCGTCGCTGGGAGCGCAGCCGGTTGAGGCACAGGTTGGTCGCGGTGCGATACAGCAGGCTAGAGCTGGCCCGGTCGTCGAGCCGCTCCTTGCGTCGCACGATCTGTACGAATACGTCCTGCATGGCGTCGTGTGCCTGCTGCGGATCTCCCAGGATCTGTCGACAGCGCCGCAGGACCATGGGTCCATAGCGGCGGTACATCGCTTCGACGTCGACGGCCAAGGGAGGTCAACCCCGCGTCCGATGCTTGCAACACCGGTCGCGGCGGGCAGCGTTACCTGTGGCCACGAAAATCTCAACCGGTGACACCGAGGGCGCCCCGCGGTGTTCAAAGGCTCGACGATGTGCAGGCCCGGTTCCATGCTCCGCCCGCCGCTGAGGGCCCTCGGAGGGGTTGCGGCTTTGGCGCTGCTGCTGGGGTGCACCTCGGCCGAGCCGCGCCCGTCCGCTCGGGCCAACGTGGGGACGTCCGACGGTCGGTCTGGGGATCCGTCCGCGACCGAGGATCCGGTCCGGATCAAAGGGCTGGCCCCGCATCTTCGCCTCCACCGCCAGCGCGAGGGAGGGATCGAGCAACTCCACGACGGCTCGATGGCGCGCGAGGGCGATCTGGTGCAGATAAGCTATGTGGCCGCCGGCAACCGCCATGGCGTGGTCGTGTCGCTGGACGGCGGCGGGGTCGTGACCTTGCACCATCCCGAGCGCCCCGAGCTGTCGCCAAGCCTCGTCGCTCACGGCGAGCATGCGCTCGATCACGCCTACGAGCTCGACGACGCCGAGACCTTCGAACGCTTCGTGTTCGTGACCTCGGGCGACGAGCTCCTCGATCCATTCGTGGTACTCGCCGCGGCCCGGCGCCTCGCCGGCCGAGGTGAAGCTGCGCGACACTCCTCGTTGTCGCTGCCCGACCGCTGGTCGCAGACCTCCATCACCCTGCACAAGCAACCATGAACCGCCTGCTGCTCGCGCTGTGCTCGCTTTGTGTCCTGCTGCTGGCGGGAGGTCTGCCCACGTCGGCCCGCGCGCAGGCCGGTGCCGCCGCCGTCATGCCGCCGGGCCCGGTGTTCACCGTGCGGCGCTTTGCCCTGGTGGTCGGCGCCAACGATGGCGGCGGCGACCGGCCGGTGCTGCGCTTCGCCAACAGCGACGCCCTGGCGGTCGGCTCGGTGCTCCGAGGCTTTGGCGGGGTCTCGCAGACCGATCTGTCGACCCTCGAAGATCCCACCCCCGGCGAGCTGATGGAGGCGATCGCGTCGATGTCCGACCGCATCCGGCGAGCACGTCGCAGCGGCCAGCACGTGCAGTTCGTCTTCTACTACTCAGGGCACTCCGACGAGCAGGGCCTGCTGCTCGAGGGCGAGCTGGTCACCTACAAGGAGCTGCGGCGCAAGGTGCAGGCCGTCCCGGCCGACGTGCGGATCGCGGTGCTCGACTCGTGCGCCTCGGGGGCGTTCACCCGCACCAAGGGCGGCACCAAGCGCGCCCCCTTCCTGGTCGGTCCGGCCGCCGAGGTCAAGGGGCACGCCTTCCTCACCTCCAGCTCGATGGACGAAGCGGCCCAGGAGAGCGACCGCGTGGGCGGCTCGTTCTTCACCCACTACTTCACCACCGGCCTGCGCGGGGCGGCCGACGTGGACGGCGACCGCTTGATCACCCTGTCCGAGGCGTACCAGTTCGCGTTCGACGAGACCCTGGCGCGTACCGAGGCCACCCGCGGGGGGGCCCAGCACGCGGCCTACGACATCCAGCTGGCGGGCTCGGGCGATCTGGTCATGACCGATCTGCGCGAGACCTCGGCCCAGCTGGTGCTCTCGGAGCCGGTCGGCGGCCGGATCTTCGTGCGTAATGCCGAGGGGCAGCTAGTGGCTGAGCTCTACAAGCCCCCCGGGTCTTCGCCGGTGGGGCTGGCGCTCGAGCCCGGTCGTTACCAGGTCTCGGTCGACGACGGACAGCTATTGTTTCGCGCCGAGCTGTCGATCCAAAAGGGCCGCCGCGCCGTGCTCGAGCGCGATGATCTGGTGCGAGTTCCCTTGGAGTCCACGGTGCAGCGGGGCGATGAGCAGGCGTCGGGTGAGGGCACCGACGCCGATCCCGACGCCGATCCGGATCCCGACGAGTACACGACGATCCCCTTCAACTTCAGCCTGCTGCCCCCTTTGTCGATCAACGGCGCGGACAAGAGCGGCAAGAAGATCATCAACACCGGCAGCCTCGCATTGGTGTGGAGCAAGGCGGCCCGGGTCGACGGGATCGCGATCGCGATGGGCGGCAGCCAGGTGCAGGAGCGCATGTACGGCGCCCAGCTCTCGTTCGGGGCCAACATCGCGGGCGAGGTCGGTGGCTTCCAGCTCTCCAACGCCTTCAACACCGCGCAGCAGGTGCAAGGCGCGCAAGCCTCGATCGTCAACCACGCGAAGGTCGTCGAGCGGGGTTTCCAAGGGGGGTTCGTCAATGTGGCGGGCTCGCTGCGCGGGGCTCAGCTGGGGCTGGTCAGCGTGGGCACGGGGCTCGTCCGCGGGGCCCAGCTGTCGCTTATCAACGTGGGCGGCGAAGTCCGCGGAGTCCAGGTGGGGCTGCTGAACTTCTCTCGCCAGGCCGACGCCGCGGTGGGGCTGCTGTCGATCACCCGCGAGGGCGGTGTGCACCCGGAGGTCTCGGTGAGCGACACGGCGGCCATCAACGTGGGGTTGCGCTTCCCCGCCCGCTACACCTACACATTCTTCGACGTCGGGATCCAGCCGGGGGGCCGAGGGGCGGGCTGGCAGGCGGGCATGGGCTTCGGCGGCCGGGTGCGCCTGCCCAAGGATCTGTTCCTCGACCTCGACCTGGCCGGCTATGCCGCGTTTCGGGAGTTCGACTCGATCCGGAACACGGGCGTCCTGGGCAAGCTCCGGCTGACGCTGGCGTGGGAGCCCTTCAAGCGGCTGTCGGTGTTCGGCGGGCCCACGCTCAACGTACTCACCGACATCGACCCGGGTACGCAGCTGCTCGCCCGACCAGGGATCTTCCAGTTCGACGGCGTCGATGTTCGCGACAACCAGGGTCGCTTCCGGGTGCGGATCTGGCCGGGGTTCGTGGCCGGCCTTCGGTTCTGATCGCGCGGATCGGCGGCGGCGCGAACGTCAGCGCCGTATACTCCGGCGGCCCCATGTCGATCCGACTGACCAAGACCGCCAAGCGGGCCGGCTGCGCCGCCAAGCAGCCGCCCGGCTACCTGCTCCCCTTGCTGCAGCGCCTGCCGCCGATCACCGACGCCAACGTGATGGTGGGCAGCTCCACGGCCGACGATGCGGCCGTGTATCGGCTCGACGACGAGCGCGCCCTGGTGCTCACCACCGATTTCTTCACCCCGATCGTCGATGACCCCTTCGACTTTGGGGCGGTGGCCGCCGCCAATGCGCTCAGCGACGTCTATGCCATGGGCGGTCGCCCTTTGACGGCGCTGAACCTGGTGGGCTTTCCCGCCGAGCTCGAGGTGGAGGTGCTCGGCGAGATCCTGCGGGGCGGCGCCGACAAGGCCAAGGAGGCGGGGATCGATCTGGTCGGAGGCCACACGATCAAGAGCGAGGAGCCGATCTACGGGCTGGCGGTGACCGGCATGGTGCACCCCGACCAGGTGGTGAGTAATGCGGGCGGGCGGCCGGGCGATCGGCTGGTGCTGACCAAGCCGCTGGGGACGGGGATCGTGACGACCGCGGCCAAGAACGACGAGGACTCGCGAGGGGCGATCGCCGAGGCGATCGCGGTGATGGGCACCCTCAACCGTGCGGCCGCCGAGGCGATGACCGCGGTGGGCGTGGGTGAGGCCGGGGTGCACGCGGCCACCGACGTCACCGGGTTCGGCCTGCTGGGTCATCTTCGCAATGTGGTGGCGGCCTCGAAGTGTGGGGCGGTGATCGAACGGGCCCGGGTGCCCGCCCTGGAGGCGGCGGTCGCCTACGTTGGCGAGGGGATCGCTCCGGGTGGAACCCACGCCAATTGGCGCTTCTTGGCCGAGTCGGTCGACTGGGGCGAGGGGATCGCCAAGCCCGACCAGCTCTTGTTGTGCGACGCGCAGACCTCGGGGGGCCTGCTCATCGCCGTTGCGGCCGACCGCGCCGCGGCGCTCCTCGATGCCCTCGGTGAGCATGGGGTGCAGTGGGCGGCCGAGGTTGGCGAGCTGAGGGCCGAGCACTCGGGGCGGATCGCGGTCCGCTAGGCGGCACGTATGGCGCAGTAGGGCCGAATTGGCGTCAACGCGGGGCACCTTCCATGGTGCCCCGACGTTGAACGGTGCGAGAATCGGCAACTCGCGAGCGGGACACCATCCTTGGTGACCGACGTCGAAGTCGAAATCGATGAATGTTCGCGCGACCCGTTGAGATCCAACGGGCGCGACGGTTTTGGGCGCGAGGGCTCGGCTCAGTCCCGATAACGATGCCCGTACCCCTCGTGGAACGCGGTGTCCATGGGGGTGAGGAGCCGCGGCCGGCGGCCCATCACCACCGGGCGCGAGGACCTCTCGGCGACCAGGGTGGCGATGGACGAGCCCACCAGCATGTCGGACGGACGACCGAACACATGCGCCCGTAGGCGGCCCTGTCGGTCGATCAACACCAACGAGGGAGTGCCCGCGATGCCCAGCGCGTCCATGCTCGTGGTGAGCGAGTCATTGGCCGCGTTGCCGGTGTCGGTGTCTAGAGCGACAGGAAAGCAAACGTCATACTCGAGCAGGAACGCGGCCAGCGCCAGCGCGCCCATCGGCTCGCCCGGCTCGAACGTAGGGTGAAGCCCGACGACCTCGACATCTTCGGGATCGAAGGACTCGCGAATGCGGGCGGCCTGAGGCAACCCGTGGCGCACCGAGTCGGAGCAGTACATCTGGAACGCGCAGAGCACGACGACCTTGCCGCGCATGCCCCGGAGATCGAGCGGGCCGTCCGTATTGAGCCAGTGCCCAATAGAGAGAGCGGGAACCTGCCGGGCCTCGTGCGCGGGGTGCAAGAAGATGCGTTCCATCGAGGGTCTTTCGAGCGTACGAGAACGTGGGGTCTTCACCTGAAAGTGCCACACCATGCGACACCGAGTGAGCGAGAGGCGGTCGGCGCGGCACTTAGGGGAAAAACCCACAGGCTCGGCGACGAGCAACTCCTCGTTTCGACTTCAAACTATACGCCCGTGCGACGTGAGTCAAGGAGGTTTTCGGTCGAAACAGTTGGTTCCACTACGGGGCACGCTTTAGCTCGAGGATGTATTGATAGGGCAGTCGATCCCGATCGGCTCGAGCTAGCGCGAGTCCGACCGGCGCGAGGTTGGCGACCAGCTCGTCCTGGGCTACGCGCATCGCCATCGGTGGGCCTGGAATGTCCTCGGGGGCGTCTTTTTTAAAGTCGACGATGATCACGCGACCCCCGGGTTGTAGTCGGGAGACCACAACGTGGAAGAATGCCACGGGGTCTTCGATGTGATGGTAGACATTGCACAGGAAGGCCACGTCGATCGTCTCGGGTAGCCGCGGATCGCGGGTAGATCCCTGCACGGCGACCAGATTGCTCAACCCTTCCCTTTTGGCCCTCTTTGTTAGATATCGAACCATGTCGGGCTCGATGTCGTTGGCGAAGACCATCCCCTGTGGTACTTGGCGGGCGAAACGGATCGCGAAATAGCCGGTGCCGGCGCCGATATCGGCCACGCGCGCGTTCGCAGCCGGCGCGACGAAATCGATGACCGCATCTGGCCGCTGCCACTTGTCTCGGGATGGATCATCGAACTTCTTGGCCCACTGCTCGGCATTCTCGAAGCGGTGGTGGCGGTGATGGCTCCGGCCGTCGTGTGCCCCGTTGGAGCCGTGCGCGTCATCGCTAGCCGCGTGATGGTGAGCGACGTCGGTGGGCGGATCGGAGGCAGGAGGCGACGAGGCGGGGGATCGGCCGCCGCTTGAGGAGCAGCTCAGCAACGACAGCGCGAGCAGGTAGTGACGGCGAGGCTCGTTCATGGCGGCAACTCTAGCAACCATCACTTGGGGGCCATCACTTGGGGGCCATCAGCCAGTGAGCTTGGGAAGGCCGGCTTCGTTCCAGGCCATCATGCCGCCGCGCATGGAGGCCACCTCGCGAAAGCCCATCTGCTGGAGCATGTGTGCCGCCTTCAGGCTGCGGGTGCCGGAGCGACAGATCAGCACGATCGGCTGGCCGCGCTCCCAGTGAGGAGCGACCCGATCGACCTGGTCCACAGGAGTCAGCACGGCGCCGGTCACTCGCCCGAGCTCGCCGTGGAACTCCGCGGGCTGGCGGACGTCGACCAGGAACAGGCCCTCACGGTTGGCGGCGACCCACGAGGGGTCGACCTCGACGACCCGGCCGGGTACGAAGGGGGAGCCTTTGGTCTGGGCCGGCACGGGGCCGGGTGCTCGGACCCCGCAGTTGAGGTTGGCGGGCACGGCCACGTCGATCTTCTTGGGCTGGGCGAGCTGGAGGTTGTTCATGATCTCCACGAACTGTGCCTCGGTCCTGCCTCCGCCCAGGCGAGGGTTGTGCTCGAGCTCTTCGGCCACCGAGCTGACCGTGCGGCCGCGGTAGTCGTGCCCCGGATACACCAGGGCATGAGGGGGCAACGTGAAGATCTTGTCGTGGATCGAGCGGTAGAGGATGTGGGGATCGCCCTGTTGGAAATCGGTGCGCCCGCAGCCGCGGATCAGCAGGGCATCGCCGGTGAACACCATCGACTCGTCGTCGAGCACGAAGCTCAGGCAGCCGTCGGTGTGGCCGGGGGTGGTGCGCGCGAGCAGAGCGTGCCGCCCAAACTCGACCCGGTCGCCGTCGTCGACCCGGATGTCGCCGCAGCTGGCACCCCCGTGGGCGGCGACGATCGAGCGGGTGCCCAGCCGCTTGCGGATCTCCGAGGCGCCGGTGATGTGATCGGCGTGCACGTGGGTCTCGAGGGTGTAGACCAGCTCGAGCTTCAGCTCGGCGACTAGGGACAGGTCGCGCTCGACCTGCTCCTTGACCGGATCGATGAGCACCGCCTCGCGGGTTTGCTCGTCGGCCAGCAAGTAGCTGTAGGTCGAAGTCTCGCAATCGATGAGCTGACGCAGCAGCATGGCGTGGTCTCCAGGGGGGAAAGGGGGGAAATGAGAGAAGGGCAGGGAGGCCAAAAATGCGCGGGGTCAGGCGATGGCCGGGGCGTGCTCGGGCCGGGCAGGGGGCGAGGTCGAAGTGGTCGCGATGACGGCGGCCTCGTGGACCGTTGGGTGGATGCAGGCGGCGGTCACTTTGGACCACAGACCGGTACGCTTCATCATGTCACGTACGGGGCCCTTGACGCTCGCGAGGCGCAAGACGACGTTGCGAGCGGCCAGCCATGCGTGCAACTCGTGCAAGGCGGCGTCAGCCGAGGAGTCCAGGCGGTTGATGCTGGCCGCGTCGAGCACGATCGTGTGCACGGCAGCCGGAGCCTCGTCGACCAGCCGGCGCAAGGTCTGCTTGAGGAAGACGACGTTGCCGAAGAAGAGCTGGGCGTCGATCCGCAGGACGAGTACCCCCGGGGTGACCTCGGCCTCGGCGAAGCGCTCGACGTTGCGGAAGACCTCGGTTCCCGGCAGTCGACCGAGGACCGCCGCATGCGGGCGAGTGGTGCGGGCCACGTGCCAGACCAGCGAGGCGGCCACCCCCACCGCGATGCCCTCCTTGACCCCCAGGACCAAGGTCGCCCCAAAAGTGATCAGCATGAGGCCCAATTCACTGCGTTCGACGCGCCATAGACGGCGGACCTCTTCGATGTCGACGAGCCCCAATACGGCCACCATAATGATGGCCGCCAGGACCGCCGTCGGTAGGAAGTGAAGCAGCGGAGTGAACAGTGCCAACGTCAGCGCAACCACGGTCGCGGTGACCAGGCCGGCCATCGAGGTGCGGGCGCCGGCGGCAGCGTTGACGGCGGTGCGCGATAGGCCCCCGGTCACCGGGTACGCGCCGAAGACACCGCCCGCCAGGTTGGCCAGGCCCAGGCTCCGGAGCTCCTGGTTGGTGTCGAGCTCGTAGCCCCCGCGGGCGGCGAAGCGCTTGCCCACCGAGATCGCCTCCAAGAAACTCATCATCGCGATGGTGATCGCCGTGGGGAGCAGCGATCGTAGGGAGTCGGACCCGAGCGAGGGCAGGGCGAAGGCGGGCAAGCCGGCGGGTACCGTGCCCACGATGGCCACGCCGTATGCGTGAAGGTCGAGACCCCAGACGGCGAGGGTCCCGACGACCACCACGACCAGGGCCGCGGGCACGCGCGGGGCCCAGCGTCGCAGGACCAGCAGGACGGTGATGCTTCCTGCTCCGATCGCCAGGGGGATCGGCCGGATCTCACGGTATCGCGACGCGACCCCGAACAGCAGCTCGTGGATCGAGCCACGCGGAAGGTCGATGCCCAGCAGGTGGCCTAGCTGCAAGGTGCCGATCACCAGCGCGGCGGCGGAGGTGAAGCCGCTGACCACCGGGCGGGAGAGGAAATTGACGAGGAAGTCGATGCGCAGCACCGCCATCGCCAGCTGGAGCGTGCCGACCATGGCGGCCACGGTGATGGCGAGGGCCAGGTATGCGGAGGTGCCGGGCTCGGCCAGCTCGCTTAGGCCGGTGGCTACCAAGAGCGAGACCATCGCTCCGGGACCGACCGCCAGCTGCCGCGAGCTGCCCAGCAGCGCGTAGACGACCAGCGGGACCGTGCTCGCGTACAGGCCCACGATGGGGGGTAGCCCGGCGAGCATGGCGTAGGCCATGGCCTGGGGGATCAGCATCACCGCGGTGGTGAAGCCGGCGGCGAGATCTCGGCCGAGATCGTCGCGACGGGGCGCAAGCACCCAGTGGGCAAGGGGCAGGGGGCGTCGCGCGGTGGGCATGGGCGAACGGACCGTCGGGGTCGATCCCTGCCACTTGCAGGCCGTGGGCCAATTCTGCCGAGGAGCGAGATCGGGGCGGAGCGCCGGTGGGGCGAGCCGAGGCCGTTGCGGGGGTTCATCGCCCGTGCAACCCGAGTGAACCCACGCAACGGGGGCGGACCGCCTGGCGAAATGTGCGCCGGT